>DATHIT010001058.1:0-4054 GCA_035489915.1 Pseudonocardia sp.
CGCCGCGCGGTGACCGGTGCCGGACTGGCCGTCCGACGGCGCCCGGTCCAGCAACACCGTCACGTCCGGGCGAAGCCGACCGGTGGCCCAGTTCGTCAGGCTGTGCAGTTCGTGGCCGTCCAGCTCGTCCGGCGAACCGAACTCGATCAAGGGGCTGCCCAGGAAGCGGTCGATCACCACGATCTCGCCGGCCTCCAACGCCGGCCGGACCTCCCGCTCCACCACATCCGCGCGCACCGCCGCGGCGGCCAGCGCACGGGCCCGGGTGCTGGTCAGCTCGGCGCCACGGACGGCGCCGGTCAGCCGATCTTCGTCCGGGCGGAACTCGCCGGGCTGGGTAACCGAACATCCCTCCGCGCGCAGCCAAGCCACCAGCCGGCGGGTCTGCTCGGCGGACTCCACCGACGTGGCCCCCTCCACCGCGATGAGCACACCACCCACCGGGCGACGGGCCCCTCGGCGCAGCGCGGCGAGCAGGTCGGGCAGCAACGGCTCGGAGCGGCGGTCGTCCATCTGCCGGTAGGCCAACACGCCGACCAGGGAGGCGACCAGGCCGGCCACCCCCAGCACCGTCCGCGTGCCGTCCACGTGCACCGGATGCCCGAACATGTCCACCACCCTGGTCTGCACCAACCCGACCGCGAGCGGCACCACGGACATCGAGGCGAGCAGATCCAGCCGCACAATGGACTGGACGAACGCCACCACCCGGCCACGCAGCTCGTTGGCGACCTGCGAGCCGATGATGGTCAGCCCGGTGAGGAAGGCGACCCCGGCGCAACAGCCGACCAGCGCCACCGCGGCCAGCGCGATGAACAGGTGCGGGGCGAGCGCGACCAGGACCAGGCTCAGCCCGGCGGCCACGATCGCGGCGCCGAACAGGCGGTTGTGCGGCAACCGGCGGCCCAGCGTGGGCACCACGCCCATCCCGGCGGCCATCCCGATGAACACCGAGACGAACAACATCCCGTACGCCGCGTCGCCGCCGCCGAGGCTGGTCGCGTACAGCTTGGCCAGGGCGATCACCGCGCCGCCGGCCGCGAACGCGCCCATGATGCCGATCACCAGACCGCGGATCAGCGGCGTCGAGCCGACGAACCGGGCGCCGTCGCGCAGCAACGCGAGCAACCCGGCGTCGTCCTCCCTGGTCCGACCCGGCGAACGCCCGGAGATCTCCCGGATGCCGAACCACACGGTGAGCGCGGTGAGCAGGTAGCCGGAGCCGTTGATCATCAGCGCGATGTAGACCGTGGTGGTCGGGGTCGGCCGGTCACCCAGCAGGTTGCCCACCGTGGAGACCGCGGTGAACAGCCCGGACGCGGTGAGTACCGAGACGCCGTAGGTCATCGCCAGGGACAGCTGGTTGGCCGTCTCCACCTGGTCCGGCCGGCGCAGCAGGTTCGGGATCGAGGCGTCCTTGGCCGGGATCCAGAACATCGAGCAGATCTCGATCAGGAAGGTGGCCGCGAACAGCCACCACAGCGAGCCCACCAACGGGATGGAGAAGAACAGCCCGAACCTGGCCACATCGCAGATGACCATCAGCTTGCGGCGGTCGAACTTGTCCGCCAGCACACCCGCGATCGGGCCGAGTAGCAACGCCGGCAGCAGCCGGGTGGCCACCACGCCGCCGAGCGCGAAGCTCTGCGCCTGGTAGCTCGTGGTCAGCTGGGTGGCCAGCGCGGAGAGCGCCAGCAGCGACAGCCAGTCGCCGGTTGAAGCCAGCGCGGTGACCAGCCACAGCCGACGGAAGGACGGGATGGCGAGCACGCCGCGCACCCGGTGGGTGACCGAGGAAGCCCCGCCGAGGCCGCCGAGGAGCCCGGGATCGGACGCCGCACGCGGAGGGTCGGCCGCGCCGGCGGGGGCGGAATCGGGTGCGATCGCGCCTCACCTCCTCGTGGCGGCGAGCCGCACCGTGGGACCAACTGGGCCATCCCAGCGTAGCCGTCGACCATGAGCGGCCGCTCAGGCACCGGCCCGGGACTGGCCGGCCAGGGCGGCTCCCGGTCGGCGCGGTCGACCCCGGAAGCCGACTCAGTGCCCGGCGCTGGCGGTGAACACGCTGGCCAGTGCCTGGATCAGGATGAGGATGAAGATGGCAATGAACACCACGGTGAACAGCACGGAGCCGACCTTGCTCCGGGATTTGCGGGTCAACCCGGTCAGGCCGGTCGGCACGTCGGAGCCCCGGGCGACCGGGGGCCGGAAGTCGCCGTACTGGGAGCGGATCACCGGGCCGACGCCCGAGTGGCCGAGGGGGCTGCCCGCCGCCCCGGCACGACTGCCCGGCGCGCGGCCGGGCCGGGCGCCGAGTGGCTGGCCGAGCCTGGGCCCGGGCGGCTGGCCTGCCCCGGCTCCGAACGGCTGGCCTGGTCGGGCGTCCAACGGCGGGCGTGGGCGGGGGCCCGGCGGCTGGCCCGGTCGGGCGTCCGACGGCGGGCGTGGTCGAGGGCCCGGCGGCTGGCCTGGTTCAGGCTCCGGATCCGGCCGAGGCAGTGGAACAGCACCGACCTGGGCAGCCAGGTTGCGCCCAGCGGAGGCCGTCAGATCAGCCAGGTCCGGGGCCAGCTGGGGCGCGGGCACCGGCTCGCTGCCCAAACCCGTCGGGTCCGGGGCGAGCCGTGGCGCGGCCAAAGCGTCGCCGCCCGAGCCGGTCGACTCCGGGGACAGCCGGGGCGCCGCCAACGGGTCGGAGGCGTGGCCGGCCGGGTCGGCCGAGCGGCTCTGGGCCGGCAGGTCCAGATCGTCGGGCAGGTCGAGCAAGTCGAGCGGGGCGCTGTCGTCACCTTCGAGCTCAGCCAACAACTCCGCGAGCGCCCGATCGTCCAACGTGGGCACCCGGGGATTGGCCAGCGGCGGCAGCATGTCGTCGGTGATGGCCGGCAGCATCGGATCGGTGTGCAGCTCCGGCGGCTGGGTGCCGTCGGGGGCCCACTGCGGATCACGGCTCACACTCGGTGAGCCTAGCTTCGGACTAGCCGACACGCGGGAGTTCGGCCGATTCGCCACAGCAAAACGCACCGTCAGGTGAGCCCCTATAGGGTGCGCGACCGGTTCAAGCCCCCCAGCACGGACCGCCACGCCACCGGTGGCGCATTCCAGCCCGCCGTACAGACCCCCGCGGCCGCGGGGGTCTGTACGGCCAGTTGGGTCAGGCTGTGGTGCCGGCCTTGCGACGAGTGGGCCGCTTCGGCGCGGCACCGCCGCGCTTCGGCGCCCCACCCTTGGCTCGCCGCTCGGCCAACAGCTCGACCGCGCGCTCGTCGGTCAGTGTCTCCACACTGTCGCCCTTGCGCAGCGAGGCGTTCGTCTCGCCTTCGGTGACGTACGGGCCGAACCGGCCGTCCTTGATCACCATCTGCTTGCCGGACACCGGGTCGGTGCCCAGCTCACGCAGCGGCGGGGTGGCCGAGGCCCGGCCCCGCCCACGCTGCTTGGGCTCGGCGTAGATCTTCAGCGCCTCGTCCAGGGTGACGTTGAAGATCTGCTCCTCGTCGCCCAGTGAGCGCGAGTCGGTGCCCTTCTTCAGATAGGGCCCGTAGCGGCCGTTCTGCGCGGTGATCTCCTCCCCGGACGCCGGGTCGGTGCCCACCACCCTGGGCAGGGTGAGCAGGCGCAGCGCGTCTTCCAGGGTGACCGTGTCCAGCGCCATGGAGTTGAACAGCGAGCCGGACCGAGGCTTGGCCTGGTTCTTCTTGGGCGTGTCGCCGTCCGGTTCGGGCAGCACCTCGGTGATGTAGGGCCCGTAGCGGCCCTCCTTGGCCACGATCTCGTGCCCGGTGACCGGGTCGGTGCCCAGTGAACGGCCCTCCTGCGGGACCGCGAACAGCTGCTCGGCGACCTCGGTGGTCAGCTCGTCCGGCGGGAGATCCTCGGGCAGGTTGGCCCGCTGCGACTGGCCGTCCACGACGCGCTCCAGGTACGGCCCGTAACGGCCCACCCGAACCACCACCTCGTGGCCCTGCGCGTCGCTGAACAGCGGAATGGCGTTGATCTCCCTGGCGTCGATCTCCTCCAGATTGACCCCGACCAGCTTCTTCAGCCCGCCGGA
>DATHIT010001059.1:0-2466 GCA_035489915.1 Pseudonocardia sp.
GATCGCCCGCCAGGCCGAGCACCGCTACGGCCGCAAGGTGGCGTGGGGCGCGAAGCTCGGCAACACAGAGGAACTGTTCACCACGCTCTCGGTGCCGGTGATGACCCGGCTCCGCCAGCAGGAGCGGCTGATTCTGGACACGCTGGTGGACGCCGGCGTGGCCCGATCCCGCTCGGAGGCACTGGCCTGGGCGGTCCGCACCGTCGGCGAGCACGCCGACTCCTGGCTAGCCGACCTCCGCTCCGCCATGTCCAAAGTAGACGACCTCCGCACCCAGGGTCCCGACCTGTAGCGAAATGCTGTGAGGGGTCCCTTCGGGACGCTCAGCGCCGTATTCAGTCTCATGAGTTGTGTCGTTGAGCGTGTCTCATCAGATGTGTCGCTTGATCATCGCTTTGATTGCGGTCATGGCGGGAAAGAGCGCGAAGATGAGACTCATGGATGCGATCCTTCAGGCGGACGTGAAGATCGACAATGTGGCCGAGTGGTGCCGGGGGAATGGGGTGAACCCGCGCACGTTCTATCGGCACCGCCGGCGTGTCGAGATCGAGGGGATGTGGCGTTCCCGGTCGCGGCGGCCACACACGATGCCCATGGCGACGGCGCCGGAGGTGGTCGAGCAGATCCTGCGGTTGCGGCGGGAGCTGGCGCCGGATCACGGCGCGGACAACATCCGGGCCGCTCTGCAGACGGTGGCCAGCGAGGTGCCGAGCCGGGCCACGATCAACCGGATCCTGGACCGGCATGGCCTGCTGGCTAAGAACCCGGCCAAACGGCCTCGCTCGTCATGGCGGCGGTTCAGCTATGCCCGGCCGCGGGACTGCTACCAGATCGACGGCACCGAGTACCGGCTGGCCGACGGGACCACCGTGGTGGCCATCGACGTGATCGACGACTGCTCACGGGTATGGGTCGCCAGCCACGTCGCCGCGGCCGAGACCATCACCGCCGCGCTGGACGCGATGGACCACGCGGTGAACGAGTGGGGCGCGCCGGGCATGGTGCTGGCCGACAACGGCTCGGCGTTCGCGCACAAAGACCGCGCCAAGGACAAAACACTGACCAGCCGCTTCTCCCGCACCCTGGCCGCCACCCACGGCATCCGGGTGATCCACTCCAGCCCCTACCATCCGCAGACCCTGGGCAAGTGCGAGCGACTGCACCAGACCGCCGCCCGGCTCCTGACCCACCACTACCCACAACCAGCCGCCACCACCACCGAACTGCAACAGCGCCTCGCTGCCATCCGCGACCACTACAACACCCGCCGCCGCCACTCCGCCATGGACACCACCCCCGCCCACGCCTGGACCAACGCCCCCGCCCACGGCGGCCCCGGCGACCTACCCCGCCAAGACAACGCCACCGTGCACCTACGAAAGGTCACCACCACCGGCATCGTCGACCTCCGCCGCACCAGCCGCATCCGCATCGGCACCGCCCACGCCGGCCAGACCATCACCCTGCTCCGCAGCGGCCCTCTGGTCACCGCCTACACCCACGACGGCGACCCCATCGGCCAACTCATCCTCGACGAAACCAAGCGCTACCAAGGAAAACTCACCCCAGCCGCATAACAACCCACACCACACCGTGACACATCACACGAGACACAAACCTTGACACATCAGGTGAGACAGGACAGGACGCTCAGCGCCCCGAAGGGACCCCTCACGGCACTTGCCCCACCTGCACGAACGCTAGGCGGTGGCCAGTGGGATGCGGACCTCGAAGCGGCAGCCGGGGCCGTGGTTGTGCGCGTTGATCTTGCCCTTGTGCGCCTCCACCAGGCCCTTGGCGATGGCCAGGCCGAGGCCGCCGCCGACCTGTTCCTCGGCCGAGCGGCTCGGGGTGCGGGCGGCGCTGCCGCGGAAGGCCACGTCGAACACCCGACCAAGCTCCGCTTCCGGGATGCCGCCGCACGCGTCGTCCACGGCGAGGACCGCGTCGGAGCCGTCGACGCCGAGCTGGACGGCGACCGTGCCGTCCGGCGGGGTGTGCCGGATCGCGTTGGAGACCAGGTTGCGCACCACCCTGGCCAGTTCCGGGTCGCTGCCGAGCACGATCGGCGCGATCGGCGCGTCGGCCAGGACGTGGACACGTTTCCGTTGCGCCACCGGCACTTGCGCGGACAGCACGTCGCTGACCACCTCCCGCAGCGCGACCTGCGACATGGTCAGCCGCAGCGCGCCGGCGGTGATCCTGGACAGCTCGAACAGGTCGTCCACCATGCCGGCGAGCCGGTTGCTCTCGCCACCGATGCGGTTGGCGTAGCCGGCCACCTCCCTCGGCGAGGACACCACGCCGTCGGCGAGCGCCTCGGCCATCGCGCGGATGCCGGCGAGCGGGGTACGCAGGTCGTGGCTGATCCACGCGACCAGCTCGCGCCGGGACGCCTCCGCGGCGCGTTCCCGCTCCCGAGCCTCCCGTTCCCAGACGCTGCGCCGGGCGATCGCGTTGCCGAAC
>DATHIT010001060.1:0-9879 GCA_035489915.1 Pseudonocardia sp.
CCTTCAGGGTGACCAGCCCGCTGATCTCCAGCATCCGCAGCGCTTCGCGCACGGTGTTGCGGCTGACGCCGAACTGCTCGGCCAGCACCCGCTCCGTGGGCAGTCGGTCCCCCGTACCGATCTCACCGCGCGCCAGCATGTCGCGAACCTGGGCGATGATCGCGTCGACGGCGCGGGTCGGCCGGGCGGGCTCGAACACGAGCTCACCGGCCATCGCCGTCCACCTCCATGATCAGATCAAGGGTCCTACCAATATAACGGCGCCCGCCCCGGCCCCTGGACATCGCCGCCTCGACGGGTCTATGGTCCCACCATTGAGAGGCCCGGTCAGTGACGACAAGGCGAGGTGCCGATGACGGACTACAGCCACTACACCCGACTCCTGGTGGACATCACCGACCATCTGGCCACCGTCACCCTGAACCGACCCGAGCACGGCAACGCGATCGACCACCCCATGCACCGTGAGCTGTCCCGGATCTGGGTGGATCTGGCCGAGGACCCCGAGGTGTACGCGGTGCTGCTCACCGGGGCCGGTGCGGCGTTCAGCGTCGGCGGCAACGTCAAGGGCATGCTCGAGCGCCCGGGCGGCGATGTGACCGCCGAGGGCGAGGTGTTCGAACCCGGGGCGGCCCGGCGGATCGTCTACAACCTGCTCGACCTGGACAAACCGGTGGTCTGCGCAATGCACGGCCACGCCATCGGGCTCGGCGCGACGATCGCGCTGCTCAGCGACATCATCGTTGCCTCGGAGACCGCCAAGATCGCCGACACGCACGTCAAGGTCGGACTGGTGGCCGGTGACGGCGGCGCCGCGCTGTGGCCGCTGCTGGTCGGGCCGGCCCGGGCCAAGGAACTGCTGATGCGCGGCCTGCTGCTCAGCGGCACGGAGGCCGAACGGATCGGCCTGGTCAACCACGCGGTACCCACCGACGAGGTGCTGTCCACCGCCCGCCAGATCGCCCGCGAGCTCGCCGATGGCCCAACCTGGGCGATCCGCTGGACCAAGCTGTCGGTCAACAAGTGGCTGAAACAGCAGGTCAACCTGATCTTCGACACCTCGATGGCGCTGGAGATGGCCACCTTCCACACCGACGACCACCGCGAAGCCGTCCAGGCGTTCATCGAAAAACGCCGCCCCGAGTTCACCGGCCGCTGAGGCGCGGGCGATGCGGAACTCCGTGCTGTCCGGCATCCGGGTCCTGGACTTCACCAGCGTCATGGCCGGCCCGTTCTGCACCCGGCTGCTCGCCGACCTGGGCGCCGAGGTGATCAAAGTCGAGCCGCCGGAGGGCGATCACATCCGAGGGCGCCCACCGCTGCGGAACAGTCCCGACGGTGCCCACAGCAGCTACTTCGGCCAGCTCAACTGCGGCAAGCGCAGCATCGTGCTGGACCTGAAGAAGCCCGACGGCGTGGCGGCCGCCAGACGCCTCGCCGGGGTCGCCGACGTGGTGGTGGAGAACTTCCGCCCCGGCGTGATGGCCCGGTTCGGGCTGGACCACGACACGCTCGCACCGGACAACCCCCGGCTGGTCTACTGCTCGATCTCCGGCTACGGCCAGACCGGCCCCTCGGCGAACCGCCCGGCCTACGCACCGATCCTGCACGCGGCCAGTGGCTACGACCTGACCAACCTGCACTACCAGGACGAGCGGGACCGGCCGGCGAAGACCGGCATGTTCATCGCCGACGTGATGGGCGGCGTCTACGCGTTCGGCGCGATCCAGAGTGCGCTGCTGCACCGGGAGCGGACCGGTGCCGGCCAGGCGGTCGACGTGTCCCTGCTGGACGGGATGCTCGCGCTGCAGGTGTTCGAGGTCCAGGAGGCACAGTTCCCCACCGACCGCCGGCGGCCGCTGTACCAGCCACTCCGGGCGAGCGACGGCTACGTGATCGTGGCGCCGGTCAGCCAACGGATCTTCGAGCGCGTCACCGCGGCACTGGGGCGCCCCGACCTGCTGGCCGACCCTCGGTTCCACACCCAGCCGGAACGCGAGCACCACTGGGACGAGCTGATGGAGCTCCTCGAGTGGTGGACCCGCGAGCGGACCGCGCTCGACTGCGAGCGGGCGATGCTGGCCGCCGGGGTGCCGTGCTCGCGCTACCTGACGGTCGCCGAGGCGCTGCGCGACCCGCAGCTGGCCCACCGGGGCAGCCTCGCCGAGGTCGGCGACCGCGCGGGCGGCTTCCTGGTGCCCAACGCACCGTTCCGGTTCTCCGCCAGCCCGGTGCGAGCGGGTACCTCGGTGCCCGGGCTCGGCGCCGACGGCGAGCGGGTTATGGCCGAGACGGCGGGCTGCGACGCACTGGAGATACAGGCGCTGCTGGCGTCCGGGGCACTCGGCCGCGCCGGCACCGAGCGAGAGGGAGCAGCCGATGCTCACCGCTGAACACGAGGAGTTCCGCGCGTCGGTCCGGGCCATGGCCGCGGCGCACGTCGCCCCGATCGCCGACGAACTGGACCGCACCGACGAGTTCCCGGCCAGGCTGATCGAGGTCTTCGGTGACCTGGGCCTGATCCAGCTCGCCGTACCCACCGAGTACGGCGGCCCCGGCGCCGACCTGATCGCCACCTGCATCGCCCGCGAGGAGGTGGCCAGGGCCGGCTCGATGGCGCTCGCGCAGCTGGCCGGTGAGACCGGCATCGTGGTGCAGGGCCTGCTGGACAGCGCCGACGACGCGCTGAGGAAGCGGATCCTGCCCGAGCTGGCCGAGGGCCGCACCCTGACCTGCATCGCGATCACCGAGAACGACGTCGGCTCGGACCCGGCGATGCTGCGCACCACGGCCGTCCGGGACGGTGCCGGCTGGGTGATCAACGGCGCCAAGCAGTTCATCACCTGGGGCAGCCTGGCCCGCTACGCACTGGTCTTCGCCCGCTCCAACGACGCCCCCAGGGCCGCCGGGGTCAGCGCCTTCCTGGTCGATACCGACCAACCGGGCTGGGTGGTGGCCAGGGACAACGACAAGATGGGCCAGCGCGGCGTGCCCAACAACGAGATCCTGCTCAACGACCTGCGGGTGCCCGACGAGATGCGGGTCGGCCCGGAGGGACGCGGCTTCAGCGCGGCGCTGCGCGGGCTGCACCTCAACCGGCCCACCGTCGCGGCCATCGCCGTCGGCGGCGCCCAGTGCGCACTGGACTACGCCGCCCGGTACGCCGCGCAGCGGGAGACCGGCGGCCAACCGGTTGCCGACTACCAGGGCATCCGCTGGATGATCGCCGAGGCCGCCACCCAGGTCGAGGCCGCCCGCAGCCTGGTCTACCGCTGCGCCGAGGCGCACGACGCCGGCGCCCCGCACCGGGAGGTCACCCGGCTGTCCTCGATGGCCAAGCTGTTCGCCACCGACATGGTGCAACGGGTCACCGCCGACTCGCTGCAGATCCTCGGCGGCCACGGCTACATGCGCGACCACCCAGTGGAACGCTACGTCCGGGACGCCCGGCTCATGTCGATCTACGAGGGCACCAACGAGATCCAGAAGAACATCATCGCCCGCGCCGTGCTGCGCTGACCGGCGGCCCGGCGACCGGCGCAGCGGGCGGGGCGTGCCGGACCGCCCCCCGGGGCGACCGAGGAGACTGAGCGGCATGCGCCCGAGCGGAACAGGCCCCGACGAGTCAGGGGCCGACGGCCCGGACCGGTCGGCGACCGGCAGCTCGGCGCCGGCCAGGAGCGCGATCGTCTTCGCACCGGCACCGCCGCAACGAACGTTCGACGCGATCATCAAGCAGGTCAGGGCGATGATCGAGGACGGCCGGCTGCGCCCCGGCGACCGGCTGCCGGCCGAGCGCGCATTGGCCGAGCAGTTCGCGGTCAGCCGCAACACCGTCCGTGAGGCGCTGCGCATGCTGGAGATCTCCGGGCTCATCACCCTCAAGCGCGGGCACACCGGCGGCTCGTTCATCGCCGCCGGCAACCCGTCGGTGGTGGCGAACTCGCTGGCCGACGCGCTGCAGCTGACCGGCTTCTCACTCGCCGACGTGACCGACACGCTGCGCGGGCTCTCCTCCATGGCCGCGATCGCCGCCTGCGAGCGGATGACCGAGGACGACCTGGCGAGGCTGGACGCGAACGTCGCCAAGGCCGCCGAGCTGACCCGGGCCGGCCAGTGGACCGAGAAGGTCGCCGCCCACCTGGAGTTCCATCGCATGCTCGCCGAAGCGACCGGCAATCCCATCCTGGTGCTGCTCATGCGGTCGCTGCTCGAGGTGGTCGACAAGGTGGCCATCAGCCAGGGCCCCACGCGCGACGACACCATCGTCGCATCGCGGCGCGCCCTGCTCGACGCGCTGCACGCCCGCGACTCCGACGCCGCGGTCCGCGAGCTGGCTGTCTACTTCGACCAGCTACACGCGATGTGGCGCAGCGGGGCGTACCACGGCACCCGCACGCCGTCCTCGCCGGAGAGATCTACCGAGCCCGGTCAGGCTGGGGCCGCTCCTAGAACGGGTGGCTCCGCGAGGGGTCCTGGCTAGGTGTCTTGTCCGGTTGGGGCTCGCGGTAGCCGCGCAGGAGGGGGAGGAGCACGAGATCGACGATCTCCACCACGACGGAATCGGGGATGGGCGTGGCCTTGATGACGGCATGCGCCCTGAGCATGTCGGGGCCGACTCCGGCGACGCGGGGGGTTAGCGCGGCCACCGGGATGTGCCCTCGGACCGCGGCGCGCCGCAGTACCTCCAGAATCGGCGCGATGACCGGATCGACCAGGAAGGGGCGGATGGCCCGGGTAAGTTCCGGTGACTGTACGAGTTCGGCGATCAGGTGGCGTACCGCGAGACCGGTGGGGCCTCCGAGGTCGTTGGCCACTTGGCGCAACACCGCCAGGAGTTGTCCGCGCAGATCTCCGTCGTCGTCGGGAGGTTCGATCTGGGACATCGAGGACTGCGCCGCATCGACGACCAGCTCGATCTTGCTGGGCCAGTATCGGTAGAGCGTGGTTTTGCCGGTGTGGGCCCGGGCCGCGACCGCGTCCATGGTCAGTGCGGCGAAGCCGTGTTCCCGTAGCTCGTCGAGTACGGCCGTGTGGATCGCGGCGCGTAGCTCGTCGCCGCGTTTGCGGCGCCGGATGGGCGGGGCGGTGTCCTGGGCGCCGGGTGCTCGTAGGGAGGCCTGGTCATCGAGCATGTCCACACTCTAGCTCTTGGTACAGTGATGTAGCTAATAAGAAACTTTGACGTACTCTATTGCATACTAACGGTCTGTTGGCCCACCCTTGGCCGCATGGAGCTGTTGCCCGCCAGCCAGGCCGAGACCTCGACCGAGTCTGAGTCCCTGACGCGGGCCTCCGGCGGTCCCGCGGAAACTGCCAGCGAGGGGGTCTCGACCGCGCCGAACCACCGCCGCCCGCCGCCACCCCAGCCGCCGAGGGCGCCGCCGACGACGGCGCCAACGCCGCCGGCAGCGAGGGGTTGGGGGCTGCCGCTTGTGGTGCTGATTGCCGGGGTGTTCATGTCGGTCCTGGACACCAGCATCGTCAATGTCGCGATGCCGTCGATGCAAAAAGACTTCGGAGCGAGCACCGAGAGCGTCCAGTGGATCAGCACCGTCTACAGCTTGACCGAGGGCGTCGTGGTGCCAGCCAGCGCCTGGCTGGGCGCCCGGTTCGGGCTCAAGCGGGTGTATGTCTGGGCGCTGGTCCTGTTCACCATGGCTTCCGCGTTGTGCGCTCTGGCCGGCGGCCTGGGCAGTTTGATTTTCTTTCGGATTGTGCAGGCCATACCGGGCGGAATCATGCCGGTGATCTGCCAGACGATTCTCTATCGAATCGTGCCCAAGGAGAGACTGGGTGCGGCGATGGGGTTGTATGGCGTTGGCGTTGTGGTCGCCCCCGCTATCGGCCCGGCACTGGGCGGCTACCTTATCGAATACGTCGACTGGCGGGCGATCTTCTACCTCAACGTGCCGATCGGCATTCTGGGTGCGATCGCGGCCACGGTCGTACTGGCGAAATTTCCCGCCGAGCGGGACAGGCCGTTTGACCTGGCCGGGTTCGCCTGCGTCGCCGGCGCTTTGTTCGCGCTGTTGCTGGCATTGGAGGAGGGGTCGAGCTGGGGCTGGACCAGTTACCCCGTTCTCATCCTGTTCGCGGCGGCGATCAATCTGCTGGCCCTGTTCGTCGTGGTTGAGCTGCAGGTCGAACACCCCATACTGGATGTGCGGATGTTCAAGACCTGGCCGTTTGTCAACTCGCTGCTGCTGATCGCCGCGATGATGTTCGGACTGTTCGTGGTGATGTTCTACATCCCCTTGTTCCTGCAAAACATTCAAGGCCTGGGTGCGTTGGACGCCGGCCTGGTCTTGCTGCCGCAGGGATTGGTGATGGGGGTGCTCATGCCGTTCGCCGGCCAGCTCTACGACAGGTTTGGGGCTCGCTGGCTGGCGATTATCGGGCTCGCCCTCACCGGGAGCGGGATCTTGATGCTGTCGAGCATCAACGTCGATATCCCTCGCGGTGAACTGATCCTGGGCACGGTGGTGATGGCGGCCGGGCTGGGGCTGGCCATGATGCCGATCATGACTGGCGGGCTGTCCTCCCTGCCCAGTGAGTTCTCCGGCGCTGGCAGCGCGATCAATACGCTCGCCCAGCGGGTCAGCTCCGCGCTCGGGTTGGCCGTGATCACCGCGATGGTGACCGCGGACCGCGCCCAGTTCTGGGCCGACCGCTCCGGGCTACTGATGGGCAGCGGCGCCAACGTCGACCCGCGGATCGTGCAGATGCAGCAGCAAGGACAGTCCGGGCTGATCCCGTTGTGGCAAGAGGTCTCCAACCAGGTCCTGGCCCAGGCCTACAGCAACGCGTTCGTCGTTACCGGATGCGTTGTCCTGGCCGGAGCCGCCCTGGCCTTCCTGCTCCGCTCCGGACGCCCCACGGCCGGCGCCGACCAACCGATGGTCCACTAGGCACGTACGTCTGAGCAGAGCTTGGAACGGCGCTCTGCGTCAGGCGGGTGTCGCGGTGGCGCGCCAGCGGCCCGGGGCGACGCCGTGGTGGCGCTTGAATGCGGCCGCGAACGAGAACTCCGACGCATAGCCCAGCGAGCGGGCGACGGCGGCCAGACCGGCGTCGCCGACGCGCAACTGCTCACGGGCCAGCGACATCCGCCAGTTCGTCACGTAGGTGAGCGGGGCGAGGCCGAGCAGGCGGGTGAAGCGGCGCGCGAAGCTCGCCCGCGACTGCGACGCCTCGGCGGCCAGACCCGCGACCGTCCACGGCCGCTGCGGCTCGGCGTGGATCGCGCGCAGCGCCGCCCCGATCCCGGGATCGGCCATCGCGCGGAACCAGGCGGGCGCGGCTTCCAAGTCGGCGGCGAGCTGATCGCGCAGCGCCTGGATGAGGATGACGTCCAGCAGGCTGTCCAGCAGCGCCTGTTGCCCGGGTGCCTGCTGCAGTAGCTCGCCCGCGAAGACGTCGAGCGTGGCGCGCAGGCCGGAGCCTGCTCGCGGACGCACGACGGTCAGGTCCGGCAGGCCGGCGAGCAGGCCACCGCAGAGGTCGCCCTCGAACGTGTAGGCGCCGCAGAAGAACGTCGTCGGATGACCGGAACTCGAGCCGAAGTCCATGGAGCGCGCCCCGCCGGGCGGCCCGGACGCCGGGTGGCCGTCGAAGGAAACCACGTCGGCACCCGGCGCGTGCGCCATGTGCTGCGACGACGGGCCGCGGACCAGCACGAGATCACCGGCCAGGACGCGGCGCGCGTGCTCGGGGCGGTCGGTCCAGGCGAAGGCCTCGCCGCCGAGGATGCCGTGGATGGCGAGCTTGGCCCCCCGAGGGAACCGCACGCCCCACTCGCCACGCGCCGTCGAGTGCGAGAACGCGGCCCCCTGGACGCGGGAACGCTGCAGCATGTCGGTCAGAACGTCCACAGGATGAGACGATCGCATATCTCATTGAGCCGATCCAGCATGGAAAGTCACTTTCTATACGGGTTATATGGGTGCTGCAGCACATCACAACAAAGGAGCGGCAGCATGCCACTTGCAGTGCAGTTCGACGAGTACGGCGAGCTCGACGTGCTCCAGGTCCGGCAGGTGGCACGGCCCGAACTCGGGCGCGGCGAGGTCCTGGTCCGCGTCAGAGCGGCCGGCATCAACCCCGGGGAGAACGCGATCCGCATCGGTGCGCTGCACGACCTGTGGCCCGCGACCTTCCCCTCCGGGGAGGGAAGCGACCTCGCCGGAATCCTCGAGGAGGTCGGGCCGGACGTGCCGACGTGGTCGGTGGGCGACGAGGTGATCGGCTGGGTGGACACCCGGGCCAGCCACGCCGAGCTGGTCGTCGTGCCCGCCGAGCACCTGGTGCGACGGGACCCGGACGTGCCCTGGGAGGTGGGTGGGGCGCTGTTCGTCGCCGGGGCGACCGCCCACGCCACGGTGCACGCGGTGGCCGCGGGCCCTGGCGACACGGTGGTCGTCGCGGGCGCGGCGGGCGGGGTGGGCTCGCTGGCCGTGCAGCTCGCGCGGCAGGCCGGCGCGACCGTGATCGGCCTGGCGAGCGAGGCCAACCACCCCTGGCTGGCCGGCCACGGCGTCACCCCGGTGACCTACGGCGATGGTGTCGCCGACCGCATCCGGACGGCCGCACCCGGCGGGGTGGACGCGTTCATCGACCTCTTCGGCGGCGGCTACGTCGACCTCGCGCTTGAGCTCGGCGTCGCGAAGGACCGGATCGACACGATCATCGACCGCGCCGCCGCGGCGCGGACCGGCGTCAAGGTAGCGGGGTTGGCCGAGTCCGCCACCGCCGAGGTCCTGGGCGAGCTAGCGAAGCTCGTCGCGGCCGGCGACCTCGAGGTCCCGATCGCGGCGTCCTACCCGCTCGCCGAGGTCCGCGCCGCCTATCAGGAGCTCATGCGGCGCCACACCCGCGGCAAGATCGTCCTGCTTCCGTGAACAGGGCCGACCAGCGCATCCCGGGTCAGCGTGATACCGACGCCGAAGTCGGCCAGCCGCTGCGCGTTCGCCGGCTGGTCAGCCAGAGGGTCGGACAGGGCCGGGTTCGCTCGCCGAGTTCATGGTGGTTTGGGTGAAACCCGTGATCAAAAACGAACCACGTTGTGTTGATCACGGTGCTGGAGCTGGTGCAAATGACCTCGGCCGCGGGGCATCTTCGTGCGTCGAGATCTACCTGAGCGGGCTTGGATCATGGTCTGGAGCCCGCTCAGGTAGATCTCGGCGAAGGAGTCCGCGCCCCGCTCCGCGACCGTGCTCCGCGGAAGGTCCGGCGAGCCATTAAGGGCGCCGTCGTCGGCGATCTTGGCGCCGATTGGCACTGGGGCCGGGCACGGTCCGGCCGCGTGCGAGCCCGTGCAACGATCGCGGCACGTCCCGCCGCAACGTGGCGAGCAGCGGGGTGCTGTGGAAGCGGATTGTGGCCGCGCCCAGGCCACAGCTGCTGTCCAAGTCGTCAACTTTCTGTCGATGGCCTTGACGGACGATGCAGATCAAGGACGGATCGTAGGGAGCTGGTGTGCGCGGTTATGAGTACGTGGTGGTGGGCGCTGGCACCGCGGGTTGCGTGCTAGCGGCACGGCTGTCGGAGGGCGGCGCGCGAGTGTTGCTGCTCGAGGCGGGTGGCGCGCGGGCGCTGGAGTCGATGACGTTGCCGCCGGCATGGCCGAGCCTGATGGGATCCACAGCTGACTGGGCCGATCAAACGGTGCCTCAGCAAGTCACCGGCACCCGCGTGGCCTGGCCGCGCGGCCGCGGGCTGGGCGGGTCCTCATCGATTAACGCGATGAACTTCGTGCGCGGGCATCGAGCCAGTTACGACGCCTGGGTCACGACCGGTGCGAAGGGCTGGGGGTTCGACGACCTGCTGCCGGCCTTCAAGCGCAGCGAACATACCGAGGGTCGCGATCCCGCGCTGCGC
>DATHIT010001061.1:0-7866 GCA_035489915.1 Pseudonocardia sp.
GATCTCGCTCGGCTTGAGCACCATCGTGCAACCGGTGGCCAGCGCGGGCGCCACCTTGCACATGATCTGGTTCAGCGGCCAGTTCCACGGAGTGATCATCGCGCAGACACCGACCGGCTCGCGCCGCAACATCGTCGTGCCACGCACCTGCTCGAACGGGTAGTTGCGCAGGATCTCAACGGCGGTGAGCACGTGCCCAAGGCCGGCGGGCACCTGTGCCTGGTTGGCCAGCGACGTCGGAGCGCCCATCTCGGCGGTGACCGTGGCGGTCAGGTCCGCGAAGCGGCGCTTGTAGATCTCGGCGATCTTCTCCAGCAGGGCGAGGCGCTCCTCCCGGCTGGTCGAGGAGAA
This sequence comes from Pseudonocardia sp., assembly GCA_035489915.1. Lineage (GTDB taxonomy): Bacteria > Actinomycetota > Actinomycetes > Mycobacteriales > Pseudonocardiaceae > Pseudonocardia. Next base: position 352 of record DATHIT010001061.1, read on the forward strand.
GGTCGGGAACGCGGCCTTGGCAGCGGCTACGGCCAGGTCGGCGTCGTGCTGGCCACCCATCGCGATCTGGGTGATGACCTGCTCGGTCGCCGGGTTGAGCACGTCCAGCACGGCGGACGACGTGGGCGTGACCCACTTCCCATCGATGTAGAACTTGGTAGCGTTCGCATACAGCTCAGTCATAGTGCGCGTCCTCTCGCAGAGCCTCGCCCCGGACGGGTGCCCCACCACGGTAGTGGCACTCAGTGCCATTTGTCATCTAGTGCCAGGGGCGGGTTAGAAACCCAATTTCAGCACCACCGTGACGGCGGCGAACCCATCCGCGCCGCCATCGCGCACCTCACCCGCGATCAGCTCGTCCAGTACGAACGGCGAGTCGTCAATGACGGAGTGAAGCGCTGACGGGCACCAGATGCGCTGCTGACCGCTGGCTATCCAGGTCTGGAGCTCACCCGATTGCCCGGGGCTCGACGGCGAGTGGCCTCACACAGCCGGCCTGGGCTCACACAGCCGGCCTGGCACGCTCACACAGCCCGCGGCGTGCTCACACAGCCGGCCAACGCGCTGTGCCGAGCCACGCGCGCTGTGCCGAGCCACGCGCGCTGTGTGAGCGCAGGAGCGGAGAGGGGCCTGGTCGGACGTTACTAGCAGAACAGGCTCAATTTGAGGGCCGACCCAGCCGCCTGAGCAGTTCGGCGGCGGTCACCCGCCGCAACGTCCTGCACTACGGCCTCGGCACGCGGCTCGCCCCGACCGCCGGGTGAGCAGGCAGCACGCCGTCGGGCCCTCACCGCGTTCACGCTCACCGACGACGTCCTCGACCGGATCGACGAGATCGTCCCGCTCGGCACCGATTGGGGCACGCTCGACCAGGCCTACCTACCCCAGCCGTTCAGCGCGCCCAGCCTCGCCGACCCGTCGATGTACGGCGCCCCCGCCTGGACCGCATCCCCTCACCGCTCGCGCACGGCGGGCGCATCCACAGCGCCCGCCGTGCTCCTAAACTCGGGAACGCATATTTGGCCGCCGCTAGGGCGACTGCAATACGTCACCACGAAAGCCCATCATCGCGCGCGAGCCTTGGGGCACCCGCAGGGCGAGGTGTGACCGACCAACCCTCAGTTCTCCTGGTGGTAGGCGTCTACGACCTCGGTGGGGATACGGCCTCGATCGTTGACCTTCATACCCTTGCTACGCGCCCACTCCCGGATCACCTGGTTCTGCTCCCGGTCCACCGTTGGACGGCGCACGGCCGAAATGGCCGATGCTTTCCGCCCGCCACCTGGCTTGCGAGCGGAGGCGACGTAGTCAGCCAAAGCCCCGCGCAACTTTTCAGCGTTCTTGCTAGACAGGTCGATCTCGTAGATCTTGCCGTCCAAGCCGAAGCTAACGGTCTCATCCGCCTGCGAACCGCTCAGGTCGTCAACCAGCGAAACCGTAACCTTCTGCGCCATTCTCATCCTCCACAAAGGCCCAAACGTGGGCAGCCCGCGATTCCCGGACCGGCCACACGCCGATCAACGCAGAGAATAAACCTCAATCAGAGAACTTGTCGAATCCGTCCCGCCTCGACCATCCGATCGGAGGGTGTCACGAATGAGCCAGACCGCAGGAACACCCGCACAAGGTACCCGCTACCAGCAAATACGGCACGATCCTCGCAACGACCGCACATCCCACGCCCATTTGCCTTGGCCGGTTTGAGGCCAAGTCCTCCACATGCCGTAGCTCAGCGGTCGCCTTCCCGCGGCTGAATCCGCCCGAGGCTCACTCAGCATGATCCAAGCAAACGGGTCGCCGTCCAGACGCGTCTCATCCGCGCCTCCATGCGACAGTCGCACCTCACGCGCCATACGCCTGACCTGCACCACAAGCCGATAAGGGCCCCTCGATCCCGACCAGCCGATCCCCAGCCGGCCGGCGCTCGACCGAAATCCGGGATAGCAGGCAATTCTCGAGCGGCTCCCGGAACAGCAACACCACCGTTGGAACGTGCCGCAGATCGACCCGCCCGCCCAGCCTCCGCGCCGCACCCACGAACTGAGCAAGCATGTCCCGAAACTTCTCCGCGTTCGCCGCCGCACAGTCCGCAGAAGCCCAAGAATTGTCGAAGCATCTCAACATCGAATAACACGATCCCGCATGCCGGCACAGGCCGCGTCCGCCTCCGCGCCCCAATCCGGGGGCGCGGCTTGAAGACGTATAGAAGGTTCTCAGCTGGCCAGCGGGATCGAGTGCGCCACTGATCGCGAGCTGGACACTCCCACCAGCCCTTGAAGTCCGACCACGAATGGCGGTCGCCCGGCCGGTGCTCATTCGCGATCGTCGCAAGCGGGCGCCGAACGGTCACAGCGAAGCACGCTGCCAACTGCTGGCATGGGGCCGGGGTCTGGGCGACCGATGGCGTACGCCCTCTGCTCAAAGGAGAGCAACCGGATGACGTCAATCATCATATTCGCCGCCGGAGCGGCGGTGTTAATCTACAGTGCCGAGAAGCTGATCACGTATCTGGTGGGCGCGGCTCGCGGCCTGGCGATCTCGCTGTTCCTACTGGCCATCCTGTTCACCGGGATCGAGTTCGACGACCTCGTCTTCGGCGTCGTGCTCAACCTGGAGGGTCTCGGCGACGTCGCGCTCGGCGTCATCTTCGGAACCGTGATCTCGATGACGGGGCTCGTGCTCGCGCTCGCCGCCCTCCTCGCGCCGTGCCGCGTGGAGATCCCGAAGGACTACATCGCGCTGTTCGCGATCGCGCCCCTGGTGCTGATCGGGCCAGCACTGCTCGGTGAACTCGGGGTCGTCTCCGGGATCGTGCTGGTCCTGCTGTTCGTGGTGTTCGTCGCCTACATCGCCTACCGCGAGTCCCGGCGGACAGTGCCGACGTTCCGGAGCGACGAAGTGCTCAAGGAACTGCGCGGCGCTGAGGTCGACGCGGTCATCGGGAAGACAGGGAGCGGAGGTGGTGCCGCGGACCATGACGGCGGGGACCTCTACCAGACCGGCCAGCTGAGCCGGGCGAGGTCGAACAACCGCCGCCCGTCGGTGCTGCTCCTGCTGTCGGTCCTCGCGCTGGTCGGCCTCGTCGTCGGTGCCTGGGCCATGACGGAGGGCACCGAGGGCATCCTGGAGAACTTCGCGATCAGCGGCACCGTCTTCGGGGCCACCATCGCGACGCTGGTGCTCTCCCTGGAGGACATCTTCTTGACCGTGGAGCCGGCCCGGCGGGGCGCGCCCGCGATCGGCGTCGGCAACGTCATCGGCAGCGTCGTGTTCTCGGTGACCGCGAAGCTGGGCATCATCGCCCTGGCCGGGGGCTCGCTCCTGATCACCCCAGATGTGTTCAGCTGGCACCTGCCCGCCCTGGTCGTGATCAACGGGTTCGCCGCCTACGCACTGTTCACCGGGCACCTGCGGCGCTGGCACGGTGCGGTACTGCTGGCCGGCTACATCGCCTACTGGGCCATCAGCTTCTCGGTATTCGGACTGGTGCCCGTCGAGGACGCCGGAGGCTCCGACGACGGCGCACAGCAGCCGGGCATCGAGGCCCCGGCGGTCCCGGGTGCGCCGAACGACGACGCGCCGGCCCCGGGGGTCCCCTAGCGTGGCGTCGAGTAGCGAGCCGAGCGGCGCCGCGCCGTCCACCGTCCGGGGGCTGCCGCGGCGGTGGGGAGAGCGACCACTACGGTACTGGGCGTGACAGCCGTCACCCGACCCGCTCCCGCCGCGATCCTCTCGCGTCGGTCACCGTTGGCGTTGACGAGCGCGTCGGTTGTGCTCGGGGTCGTGGCTCATGTGCTGGGCGGCGGTGGCGCCGCGGTCGACTGTGTGCCGCTACTGGTGGCCGCGGCGCTCGGCGTGCTGACGACGTTCGCCGCTCAGCAGGTGGCGGGTATCGGCCACCGCGGCGCACCCATCGCCGTGGCGATGCTCGGCGTTGGCCAACTGGGGATCCACCTGGCGCTCAGCGCGTCGCTTAGCTCCCATTTCGAGGCAGTCCCACAACACGCCTCACTGGGACTGCTCTCCGTGCTCGGCCTTCGGTGCGGCCTGATCGCCGCACACGCCGCGGCCACCGCGGTGCTGGTGGTGCTGCTCTTCGGCGCCCACCGGTCCGCCGAGTCGACGCTTCATCTGTTCTCGCACGCACGTCGGTGCACCCGCCTGCGCATCGTGCTGGCACCGCCACGTTCCGACGGGCGGATCACCGCGGTCGTGACCGCACCGGATCGGGTGCTTGCCTTCGCGGCTCAGCAGTGGCGGCCAGGCCAGGCCACGTCGCGCCGCGGACCACCGGTGGCGTTCGCTCAGTAGTCGGCGCTCCCCGGGCAACACCTACGCCGCCGCGTTCCACAACTCCTTACCGCCGGACCACCGGCGCTGGCACAGGTCAGCTGTCGACGCCCTCGAGCGGGCCTCGCAGCGGCCAGCCGCGCACGGCGCGCACGCGACCTCTCCGGAACGTCGACGTCCGCCGCGCACGCCACCCGCTCCGGATCCGGCGGACCTCCCACGCTGATCCGACTCCCCCATCCCTCTGCTCACTAAGGACCACTCATGACCAGTCCATCCACGACCGATCCCACCGTCGACCGGGATCTGCCAGCACAGGCGGATCAACCCGGATCGCAACCCATCACGGCCCGCTTTCCCGACGGCTCTCGGGAGCTGGTCGAAGAGCTGCGCTCCCGCCTCGCCAGCCACGATGCCGCCTCGGCACGCCGCCGCGAGAGTCTCGCCGTCGAGCTCGCCCGACAGGAGTCGCTCTGGGCAGCCAATGAGGAGACCCGGCTCCGCCAGCTCGCCGTAGCAACGAGGGAGTACGAGACGGCCCGCGGGGCTCACGACGCGCTGGCCGCGACCGCCACCACCGCGGCCGCCGAACTCTATGCGGCGAGCTGCCGCGCCGCGGCCCTGTTCAAAGCGGCCGTCCGGGCCGAGCGAGCGAAACGTGACGCCATGCCCGCCCTCGAGGCTGCCCGCCGAAAGATTTGCGACCTCGCGGGGGACACCCCAGATCCGTCGAACGTCGCCCTCCACGAGTTCGACTTCAAGGCGCACGACCCGAGACTGGGTATCTCGCAGTCCGCCCTGGAGGTGTTCCCCGAGCTCAGACGCGAACTGGCGCAGCTCCGCTCGTTCCAGCCCGTCCCTACCGAGCAGGTGCGAGACGGCGGTCCGCACGCGGCCACGAACGGCACTACCTCCTCGACGCCCTGCGGTCCGCCGGCTGAGACAGTGACCGGGTCGGACCAGCTCGACATCATCTTTCGCAAGTCGCAGGCAAAGCGGGACCGGGACGACGAGACCCGGCAGGTGCCCCTGCGGACCTGAGCGACCTAGCAGGCGTCAGACAACGCGGACCACGAGCGTCTTTGCAACGCTGTCGCCGAGCCGTTGGTGGCGGGCGCTGTTCAGCATAATGATCAACCCGACGAGGCCGCCGAAGAAGCCGTCCACGAAGAGCAGCAGCCACCGCAGGGTGAGCGCACCAAGGGTTGGCTGGCCGCCGTCCTCGGAGATGATCCGCAGCTTGAACCAGCGCATCGCCAGGGTTTGGCCGCCATGCGTGGACGGCCACCAGGCAAACACCAGCCACTGGACGGCGAGACTGAGCAGGACCATCAGGCCGAACGCGCCCATCAACAGGCTGCCGACCGCGGCACCACCGTCGCTGTAATTGCCTGCGGCCCCGATCAACCCGATGATTGCGATCCACAGCACGATCAACGGCACGGCCGCCAGCAGCCCGTCCACGATGTACTGCCCGACACGGGCGCCGACCACGGCCGTGGGGTCGTCCGCCGCCGAGGATCCCTGTTGGGGGTATCCCTGCACCGGATAGCCCGGCTGCGGGTAACCCTGGTAGCCCTGTCCGGGGTAGCCCTGGTGGTCCGACTGCGGGTACGCCGGTTGCCAGGCGTACTGCTGCCCCTGGTACGGCTGCTGCCCGTATTGAGGTGCACCGGCTTGCGACTGTTGGGACGGCTGTGCGTCCGGTGTGTCCTGCGGGTTCGTCATGTGCTTTCAGTCCCCCCTCTCGCGGCATTCAGCCACGAGTCTCGATTTGACCGGCACGATCGGCCAGATCAATCACTTCTTCACCAGGCTGACAGTGCTGATCCCTAGCAGCGAGAGTGCAGGCCCCCGAGTGCCGAGGGGAGATCCCCACCATGCCGGTGGGGATTGCGTCCCGCGCGACCGAGGCGGGTCAACCGTGGCCGGTCAAGGCAGGCCGGCCCAGCAGTGTGGCTAGCTCGCCGTGGCCACGCCAACCCGGCAGAAGTAGTCGGCGTGGTGCGCGAGCCCGTAGGGGGCCCGCCTCCCCAACAGAACTACGTGGCCGGCAGGGGGTGAACTCTCACACGTCTTCGAGACCGAACGGACACCTGCCGTTAACCTGATGGCTGATTTCGCTGTGCCCCGGGTGGTGCCGCACATACCGCACCCAGCCTCGACCCGGCAGACGCCACAGCACGTTCACCAGGAAGGTGAGACATGCGCCCGCGCGCTGACCGCTGCCGTTGTTGTGCCCGAACCACGCCGACCCGGGCCGGTGCCCGGTGACGCTGGCGCTCACCCGCGGCCCCGCGCTCTACCCCGCCGCACTCGCTCCGGTCCGCCGCACGCTGCTCGACGTGCTCGCCGAGACCGCCGCGAAGCACCCCAACGAGGCCGCGGTCGACGCCGGCGGCACGGTGCTCACCTATCGCAGGCTGGCCGAGGAGGTCGACATCGTCCGGCGCCGCCTCGCCTTTGCCGGCATCGGGGTCGGCGACCGCGTCGGCGTCCGGATCTCCTCCGGCACCGCCGAGCTGTACGTCGCGGTCCTCGCGGTCCTCGCCGCGGGCGCCGCGTACGTCCCGGTCGACGCCGACGACCCCGAGGAGCGGGCCGAGCTCGTGTTCGGCGAAGCCGGGGTGTGCGCGGTGCTCGGCGACAGCGGGTCCCTCACCACGCACCGCGCGCCGAACGGCACACCGGGCGCACCCGGCCCCGACGACGACGCGTGGATCATCTTCACGTCCGGCTCGACGGGCACGCCGAAGGGCGTCGCAGTCAGCCATGGCTCCGCCGCGGCGTTCGTCGACGCCGAGGCTCGCCTTTTCCTCACCGACGAGCCGATCCGGCCCGGTGACCGGGTTCTGGCGGGGCTGTCGGTCGCGTTCGACGCCTCCTGCGAGGAGATGTGGCTCGCGTGGCGGCACGGTGCCTGCCTGGTCCCGGCACCCCGGGCGCTGGTGCGTACCGGGGTCGACCTCGGACCGTGGCTGGAGGCGCAGCGGATCACGATCGTCTCCACCGTCCCGACGCTCGCCGCGCTCTGGCCGACGGAAGCGCTGGAAGACGTGCGCCTGCTGATCTTCGGCGGGGAGTCGTGCCCGCCCGAGCTGGCCGAGCGGGTGGCCGTCGAGGGCCGCGAGGTATGGAACACCTACGGGCCGACCGAGGCCACCGTCGTCGCCTGCGCCGCCCAGCTCACCGGCGAGGGGCCGGTCCGGATCGGACTGCCGCTCG
>DATHIT010001062.1:0-16409 GCA_035489915.1 Pseudonocardia sp.
GCTGGTCACGCTGTTCGCCGGGATCAGGGTGATCCGGGCGGCGTCCTGCCGGGTCGCCTCCGGGGTCCTCGCCGCCGCCGGTTGTGTCACCGCCGCGAGCGTGGTGATCACCGCCGTCGCGTACCAGCTCGCGCACCACCCGCTGCGCCCGTGCGCGGACCGCTCCTGCGCAGCGACCGTCCGGGTGGTGCTCACCGGCGACCCGATGCCGGTGTTCAGCGGCGGCGCAGCCAGCGGCTACGGAGGCCGCGCCGGCGGAGCCGTTCAGGTGGCCATCCCGTCCGCGCTGGTCAGCGCAAGCGCGGACGGCGCGGACTGGACCGTGGGCGGCCGCCTCTTGCTGCTCGCACCCACGGACGGCTGGGCGGCGCTGCTACCCGGGGTCGAGCTGACCGCGGCCGGCCTGCTCGCCCCGGCCACCAGGGCGGATCTCACCGTCGCGGTGCTCCGCGTGCGCGGCCCGCCCACCGAGGTCACCCCGCCGCCCTGGTGGCAGCGCGTCGCGGACACCTTGCGCGACGGGTTGCGCCAGGCGGCCGGCTCGGTGCTCCCGGAGGATTCGGCGGCACTGCTGCCCAGCCTGGCCATCGGCGACACCAGCACCATGTCATGGACCTTGCGGGAGGAGTTCCGCACTACCGGTCTGCTGCACCTCACGGCGGTCAGTGGGGCGAACGTTGCACTCGTCTGCGCCGCGGTGTTCGGGCTGCTCACCCTGTTGCGAGCGGGCCCGAGGACCCGGGTGCTGTTCGCCGCGCTGGCGCTGATCGGGTTCGTCATCCTGGCCCGACCGTCGCCCAGCGTGCTGCGGGCGGCGGTGATGGGTGGCGTCGCCCTGCTCGCGATCCTGGTCGGCCGGCGCCGCTCGGCACTGCCGGCGCTGGCCGCGGCCGTGCTCGGATTGCTACTGCTCGACCCGGCGCTGGGCACCGACCCCGGGTTCGCGCTGTCGGTGCTGGCCACCGGGGCGTTGGTGGTGCTGGCGCCGTCCTGGTCGGCCCGGCTGCGGCGGCTGGGCCTGCCCCCCGGGGTGGCCGAGGCGGTCGCGGTACCGGCGGCGGCGCACCTGGTCACCGCGCCGGTTGTGGCTGGGCTGTCCGGTCAGGTGAGCCTGGTGGCCGTGCTGGCGAACCTGTTGGCCGCGCCGGCGGTCGGCCCGGTCACCGTGCTCGGGGTGCTGGCCGCCGTGCTGTCCCCGGCCAGCGCGGCGCTCGCCCAGGTGTGCGCCTGGTTGGCCACGCCGGCGGTGGGCTGGTTGGTCTGGGTGGCGCACTGGGGCGCCGGGGTTCCGGGCGCCTCGCTCAGCTGGCCCTCGGGGCTGGCCGGAGCGGCGTTGCTCGCCGCCGCGGTAGTCGGCGCGGCGCTGCTGTTGCGCCCCCGTCGGCTCCGTGCGTTGCTGGTGGCGGCGGTGATCGGTGCGCTGTTGGTCCTGGTGCCGACCCGGTTTGTGACTCCGGGCTGGCCGGCCACCGGGTGGTCCGCGGTGGCCTGCGACGTCGGCCAGGGGGATGCGCTGGTGCTGGCCACCGGGCAGCCGGGGCGCGCCGTGCTGGTGGACAGCGGCACCGAGGCCGGAGCGGTGGACGGCTGCCTGGCCCGACTGGGCGTCACCGTGCTGTCCCTGGTGGTGATCACGCATCTGCACGCCGACCACCTGGGCGGGTTGTCCGCCGCGCTGCGGGGCCGGTCGGTCGGCGCGGTCGGGGTGGGGCCGGCCCACCAGCCGGCGTGGGCCGACGAGCGGGTTCGCCGGCTCGCCGGCGAACGTGACATCCCGGTGGTCGAGCTGCGCGCCGGCCAGCGGCTGGACTGGCCGGCGCTGAGCGTCGCGGTACTCGGCCCGGTCGACCCCGGACAGTACATCGACCCGAACGACGGCACCGACGTGAACAACACCTCACTGGTGCTGCGCGCGAGCACCCCAAGTCTCACCCTGCTGCTCACCGGAGACATCGAGCTGCTCGCCCAGGCCAGCCTGCTCACCGCCGGCGTGGACCTGCACGCCGATGTGCTCAAGCTCCCGCACCACGGATCTCGCTACACCTCGCCCGGGTTCCTGGCGGCGGTGAAACCTCGGCTCGCTCTGGTCAGCGTGGGCGCGGGCAACCGGTACGGGCACCCGAACGCCACCGTGCTGGACGCGCTACGCCGCGGTGGCGCGCTGGTCCGACGCACCGACGAGTCGGGTGACCTTGCCGTGGTGGCCAACCGGGACGGCCCGGCGGCGGTAGCCAGGGGCCACCCCCGACCGGCGCTCGGCCGGGGGTGAGGCCGCTGGGTAGCTCACTGGGTCAGCACGACGTGCCGCCGGTTCAGCTGGCGGCGAGCGCCCGTCGCACCTCGGCGGTGGACGCCGACACCGTCGCGGTCGGGCCCACCCGGCCGGCCACCGCGTCCAGCGTCTTCAGCCCGTCGCCGGTGATCAGCAGCACGGTGTCCGCGTCCGGGTCGAGCTGGCCGGACTCGACCAGCTTCTTGGTGCACGCCAGGGTGACCCCGCCGGCGGTCTCGGCGAAGATCCCCTCGGTCCTGGCCAGCAGCTGGATCGCGTCGACGACCTCCTCGTCGGAGACGTCGGCCAGGGCGCCACCGGTCCGACGCACCGTGTCCAGCACGTACGGGCCGTCCGCCGGGTTGCCGATGGCCAGCGAGCGGGCGATGGTGTCCGGGCGGACCGGCCGGACCACGTCGGTGCCCTCGTGGAACGCGGTGGCGACCGGCGAGCAGCCGGTGGCCTGGGCGCCGAACACCCGGTACGGAGTCGGCTCCACCAGGCCCAGCGAGCCCAGCTCACGGAACGACTTGTCCACCTTGGTCAGCTGCGAGCCGGAGGCCACCGGGATGACGATCTGCTCGGGCAGCCGCCAGCCGAGCTGTTCGGCCACCTCGAAGCCCAGGGTCTTGGAGCCCTCGGCGTAGTACGGGCGGACGTTCACGTTGACGAACGCCCAGTCTTCCTCTTCGGCGGCCAGCTCGGTGGCCAGCCGGTTCACGTCGTCGTAGTTGCCGTCCACGGCGATCAGCGTGCCGCCGTACACCGCGGTCATCTGGATCTTCGCCTGCTCCAGCGACTTCGGGATGAGCACCACCGAGCGCCAGCCGGCGCGGGCCGCGGCGGCCGCGACGGCGTTGGCCAGGTTGCCGGTGGACGGGCAGGCCAGCACGCTGAAGCCGAGCTCCCGGGCGGCGGCCAGCGCGACCGCGACGACTCGGTCCTTGAACGAGTGGGTGGGGTTGCCGGTGTCGTCCTTCAGCCACAGCCGCTTGATGCCCAGCTCCTTGCCGAGCCGCTCGGCGCGGATCAACCGGGTCAGCCCGGGCTCGGTGTTCGGGTGGCGGGTCACGTCGGTCGGCACCGGCAGCAGCGAGGCGTAGCGCCAGATCGACTTCGGACCGGCCTCGATGCGCTCCCGGGTGACCCCGGTGAACTCGTAGGCGACCTCGAGCGGGCCGAAACACTCCGGACAGGCGAACTCAGGGGCCAGCGGGATCTGGTGGCCACACTCACGACAGGACAGGGCGCGCGCGGGCCCAAGGTCGAGCGAGGTGGAAGCGGATAGCGTGGTGCTCACGGACATCGCGAGGTCTCCTCATCTGTCCCGCAATCTGCGGGTCGGAATTGGCACCGTGATCACCAAACGACCTCGCCCATGACGGGCGTGCTGCGCAACGGCTATGCGCAGATCGGTTGATGCCGGTTGCCGGGGCTTCGCAGGGCCGTTCCCTCTGCCCCTCTGGATGAGCCTTATGCAGTTGTGGCCCGCGCACGGGCCGCCCACCTCGGCGGCGGACTACGGCCACGTTACGTCACGGTTGCCGGTTCCGCCCAGCCTGTTCCGTGATCTGGGAGCGGGCTCACTCGTCCGATGCCGGCCGCGTCGGGTCCCGCCGGGCCGCCGCGCAGGGCTCCCGCGCCGAGCCGGTGTCCGCCGCCGCTGCGCCGAGCCGGTGTCCGCCGCCGCTGCCCGCGGCCCCCGCCGTGCTCACACAGCCCGCGCCGTGCTCACACAGCCGCCTGGGCCGCTGTGTCGAGCCACCTGTGCTGTGTGAGCGGCTGGTGGCCGATCTCGCCCTCGGCGGCTGACCGGACGGCGGCCAGCGCGGGGCGGTGGTCGGCCGCATACGGCTGGACGCCCGGCCGCCACCCGGCCGACGCCCGGCCGGGTGGCGGGCCGCCGCCGGCCTGGTGCCGCCGCCCGGCCGGTTGCCCGGGCTGGGACGATGGCGGTATGAGCAGCCCACCCGCGCGCCCCGCCGAGCACGGCCCCGGGATCGGGGATGACACCGGTACTGGGATCAGCGTGACCCCGGTGCCGCTGCGGCTGATCGTCGGCGACGAGGAGCTGCTGGTCGAGCGGGCGGTGGCGAGCGCGCTGGTGTCCGCCAAGGCCGCCGACCCGAGCGCGGATCTCAGCCGGGTCGCGGCCGCCACGCTCACCCGCGCCGAGTTGGCCGAGCTGGTCAGCCCTTCGTTGTTCGCCGAGGGTCGGGTGGTGGTACTCGAGGCGGCGCACGAAGCCGGCAAGGAGGTCGCCTCGGCGATCACCGAGTACGCCGCCGACCCGGCCGACGGGGTGTGCCTGGTGGTACTGCACGCCGGCGGCGCGCGGGGCAAGGCGTTGGCTGACGCGCTGCGCGCCGCGGGGGCCGAGGTCACCGAGTGTGCCAGGTTGACCAAGTACGACGAGCGGGTCGACTTCGTCCGGGCGGAGATCCGCCGAGCGGGCGGGCGGATCACCCAGGACGGTATCCGGGTGTTCATCGACGCGGTGGGCAACGACCTGCGCGAGCTCGCCGCCGCCGCCGCGCAACTGGTGTCCGACACCGACGGCGCGGTCGACGAGGCCGCGATTCGCCGCTACCACCGGGGTCGGGCCGAGGTCACCGGGTTCGCGGTGGCCGAGAAGGCGATCACCGGCGACCGGGCCGGCGCGCTCGAGGCGCTGCGCTGGGCGATCGTGCTGGGCGTACCCGCCGTGCTGGTGGCCGACGCGCTGGCCGACGCGGTGCGCACGGTGGCCAAGGTCGGCGCGGCCGGCCGGGGTGACCCGTACCGGATGGCCGGGGCGCTGGGTATGCCGCCGTGGAAGGTGCGCAAGGCACAGGGGCAGGCCCGGGGCTGGCGGCCGGCCGGCATCGGGCTGGCCATGGCGGCGGTGGCCGAGGTGAACGCCGACGTCAAGGGCGCGGCCGCGGATCCGAACTACGCGCTCGAGCGGTGCGTGATGCGCGTGGTCCAAGCCCGCGACGCCACCTGACGCCATCGTGCCGGACCCGCCAGCCGGCCTGCTCCTGGGCCACCTGTCGTTGGAATTAGCCGCGACAGGTGGCTCCTGTCGTTGGAATTAGACGCGACAAGTGGGACGGGGGCCGGCGCGGTCGGGTCGGCTGGCGGGCTCGCTAGGCGTGACCAGATCCGTCCGGGTCCGGGCTTGATGAGGACTGTCGGGCGCGCCGAGCGCTGACTAGCGTCTCGAGCATGAGGAGAGCGCTGCTCGTCGTGGACGTCCAGGAGTCCTTCCGCCAGCGGGAGAACTGGGCCGCCGTGTCCAACCCGGACATCGTGCACCGGGTCAACGACCTGGTGAGCTGGTCGCGCGCGGATGGCAACCTGGTGATCTGGGTGCTGCATGCCGAGCCCGGCACCGGCACGGTGTTCGACCCGGCCAGCGGTTACGTCCGGCTGATGGACGGCCTGGCGCCGGGCGACGGCGAGCCACTGCTGACCAAGACCGCGCACAACGCGTTCACCACGACAAATCTGCAGCGGCTGCTGACCGAGCGCGGGGTCGGCGAGCTCGTCGTCTCCGGCATCAGGACCGAGCAGTGCTGCGAGACGACCGCGCGGATCGGCTCGGACCTGGGCTACCGGGTCACCTTCGTCACCGACGCCACCGCGACCACCCCGCTCCCGCACTGGGACGCGCCGAGTGATCTGAGCCTGGCCGAGGTGCTCGCCGATCCCCGGACGCTACGGGTCGAGGACATCGTGAAGCGCACCGAGTACGTGCTGGCCGGCCGGTTCGCCACCATCGCCGGCACCAAGGAGCTCACCGGGTCGGCCGCCGCGCTAGCCTGACCAGATCGTGCATCGCGTGGTCTTCCTGCTCACCCCGGGGCTGCACCTGCTGGATCTCGCCGGGCCGGCGCAGGTGTTCTCCGAGATGACCGCGCTCGGCCACGAGTACGCGGTGCACTACGTGGCCGACCGCCCGGAGATCCGTACCGCGCAGGGTCTGGAGGTCCGAGCGGACACCGAGTGGCCCGCGCTCGCCGTCGCTGACCTGGTGCTCGTCCCAGGATGGCGCACGTCGAGCGCCGCCGGCCGGCTCTCCTCGGCCAGCCTGCGACGGCTCATCGAGCATCATGCCGGCGGTGGCACGGTGGCCAGCGTGTGCTCGGGCGCGGACGCGCTCGGCAGGGCGGGTCTGCTGGACGGACGCCGGTTCACCACGCACCACGAGCTGCAGGATGAGATGGCCCGTCGCTACCCGGCGGCCACCGTGGTCAAGGACGTGCTGTTCGTCGAGGACGGACGGATCGTCACCTCCGCCGGCATCGCCAGCGGGATCGACCTCGCGCTGCACCTGATCGCCGAGCGGCACGGCCCGGGCGTCGCCGCCCGGGTGGCCCGTTCCATGGTGGTGTACGCCCGGCGCAACGGCGAGGCGCCGCAGGCCAGCGCGATGTTGCGGCACCGCGCCCACCTCAGCGACGCGGTGCACCGGGTGCAGGAGGTGATCGAGGCCCGGCTGGCCGAGCGGCTTCCGCTGACCGAGCTGGCCGAGCTGTCCGGCTGCAGCGAGCGGACCATCACCCGCATGTTCGTCCGCGCCACCGGGCTGACCCCACTGCGCTATCAGCAGGCGCTGCGCCTGGAGCGTGCCGAGCACCTGATCGACCAGGGCGAGACCGTGGAGCTGGCCGCCCGCGCCGTCGGCTTCGAGGATGCCCGGATGCTGCGCCGGCTGCGGTCCCGGGTGCCCGAGGGCCCAGACACAGATCGGCGGCGCTATCCCACGGGAGTGGACAGCGCCGCCGATAGCCGCAGCGGGAGTTCTGCTTAGATAATCGCCCCTGGCCCGGCCGGTGTTACAGCCGGGGCCAGAGAAACTCAGAGTGACCGGTGGGAACCGATCAGAGCGCGCTGACCCGGCGCGCCATCGACGCCTTCTTGTTCGCCGCCTGGTTCTGGTGGATCACGCCTTTGCTGGCGGCCTTGTCCAGCGCCTTGCTGGCGGAGCGCTGCCGCTCGACGACCTGGTCCTGGTCACCGGCCTCGACGGCCTCACGGAAGCGGCGAATTGCGGTGCGGACGGCGGACTTGACCGACTTGTTGCGCTGACGGCGCTTCTCGTTGGTCTTGACCCGCTTCATCTGCGACTTGATGTTGGCCACGCGACTGCCTCTAGCTTTCCTTCGTCGTTGTTAGCCGCGCGCCGCTGCCTGGCGCCGGGCTGCTGCAGCCCAGCGGGAGGATCACGCAGGGCATTCGACTTACCAGGGTAACAGCGTGCTTCGGCCTCAGGGTTCCCGGGGCGAATCTCGGTATCTTCCCTGATGTCCGCCCGCCGGCCGGCGAGAAGCATTGTGCTCATGAGGGGAACAGAACTCCAGCAGCGCAGGGCGCCCCGCTCGCCCTTCGAATGCCGCGACGAACGCGCCGAGATGCGCAAGCCGTGCGCCAACGCCGACCCGGAGCTGTGGTTCGCCGAGCGCCCAGCCGATCTGAACCTGGCAAAGGCGCTCTGCGGGCACTGTCCGATCAAGGCGGCCTGCCTGGCCGGCGCGCTGGACCGCGGTGAGCCGTGGGGGGTCTGGGGCGGTGAGATCGTCCAGGAGGGCGTCGTGCTGACCTACAAGCGTGGCCGGGGGCGGCCCAGCAACGCCGACCGGGAGCTGGGCCTGATCACCCAGGTGGCCGGCGCCGCCGGGCCCCGGTTCACCAGACCCGGTACGACAGGAACTTTCCATTCAAGGTCAGCCTGATCCGGTCGCCCTTCGGGTCGGGCACCCGCTCGAAGCCGAGCTCGAAGTCGATCGCGCTCATGATCCCGTCGCCGAACTCCTCGCGGATCAGCTCGCTGATCGTGGTGCCGTAGACCTGGATGGCTTCCTGCAGCCGGTAGACGATCGGCTCACTGGTGTCCACCGCGTCGGCGCCGCGCAGCGGGGGCAGCTGCAGCGCCTCCACCACCGCCTCGTCCAGGTCGAGCACGTTGCCGGCCGCAGCGGCCTGCTTGTCGCTGAGCGGCTGCTGGCCGAGCAGCGCCGAGGTGGTCCACTCGGTGGACTGCCCGACGGACTCGGCGATGCTCGCCCAGGTCAGGCCGAGGCGCTTCTTCGCGGCCAGCACCGCGGCGGCCGCGTCTCTCCGCGTGAGGCTCGGTAGTGGGGTGAAGGACACGATGTACTCCCGGGGAGGTCGGCGATTGCACTTGATCGTTGCTGATGCTGGGGGTAGTCGGCAAGCAGCCTAGAGCGAACACGCGTCGAGCCAAGGTGTCCGGCCTGGCCCTCATGGTGAGGCCCCGGAACGGGCTCTCAGCGACGTTACCCACGGTTGAATCGTGGGTAACGCCGTGGTCACACCGATCCCCTGTGCTCACGCCATGACCCGCCCGTCCTCCGGTGTGTCCCGCCGCCGGCTGTTCCGACTCGCGGCCGCGGCTGGAGCCGGCGCCGCGCTTGCGGCGTGCGCGCCCGACCGGGGCGGGCGGGCGAGCACGGCGTTGCCCGCCGGCGAGTTCCTCGGTGCGCCGCTGGCGCCGCTGGCCGGTATCGAGAAGCCCGAGCTCACCGTCGGCTACATCCCGATCACCTGTGCCTCACCGATCGTGCTGGCCGATCCGCTGAACTTCTACGCCAAGCACGGGCTGAAGGTGACGCTGCGCAAATACGGCGGCTGGGCGGACATCCGGGACGCCTTCATCGCCGGCGAGGTGGACGCCAGCCACCTGCTCTCCCCGATGCCTCTGGCGATCAGCGAGGGCTACGGCTCGGCGAAGGTGCCTACCCGGCTGGCCGCGCTCGGCAACATCAACGGGCAGGCGATCACGCTGGCGAGCAAGCACGCCGGCGCCGTCAAGGGACCCGCCGACCTGCGCGGGATGACCCTCGGCGTGCCGTTCGTCTACTCGATGCACAACTTCCTGCTCCGGCACTACCTGAGCACCGGAGGGCTTGACCCGGATCGCGACGCCAAGATCCAGGTGGTCCGGCCGCCGGACATGGTCGCCCAGTTGGTGTCCGGCAACATCGACGGCTACCTCGGCCCGGACCCGTTCAACCAGCGCGCGGTGTTCCAGGGTGCCGGGTTCATCCACCGGCTCAGCCGCGACCTGTGGCTCGGCCATCCCTGCTGCGGCTTCGCTGTCCGGGACAGTTTCGTGGCCGCCAACCCGGTCACCTACCAGGCCCTGCTGCGCGCGCTCAGCGACTCCGCCGCGTGGTCGAACACCCCGGCCAACCGGGTACGGGCGGCCGACGCGATGGCCCCGCAGGCGTACCTGAACCAGCCTCCGGAGGTGGTCCAGGCGGTGCTCACCGGCGCCTTCGACAACGGGTTGGGCGGGCACCTGGAGGTCGCCGACCGGATCGGCTTCGACCCGTTCCCGTGGCAGAGCTCGGCGATCTGGATGCTCACCCAGATGCAGCGGTGGGGGCTGGCGCCGGCCGGGTCCTACGGCTCGCCGGCGGCACTCGGCGAGGCCGCGTCGCGGGTCTTCGACACCTCGTCGGCCAGGGCGGCGATGGCCGCGGTGGGGGGCGCGCCGCCGGCCGAGGACCTGCGGATTGAACAGATCATGGGCAGCACATTCGACCCGGCGAACCCGCTGCCATGGACCAAGCGGTTCGTGGCCTGAGCGGGCGGGTCAACTGACCATGTGGGGCCCCTGAGCGAGCGAGGAGAACGGATGACCGCTGTGGTGCCGAAGGTCGCGTCGCCGCGCGCCCGGCGGCCGGCGAGGACGAACCAGCGGGCCGCGATCCTGTTCGTGGTGCTGCTCGCGGCCGGGCTGAGCCTGTGGGAGCTGCTGGTGCGCTCGGGCTCGCTGTCACCGCTCGCGCCGTCGGTCGGCGCGGTGGCCGCCAGGGCCGTCGAGTTGCTCAGCGACCCGTTCGCGGTGGACGGGTCGACCGTCGGCATCGGCTGGGACCTGATCGGCAGCCTGCAGCGGGTCGCGCTCGGCTTCGGCGGGGCCGCGCTGGTCGGCGTGCCGCTCGGGTTCGCGGTCGGCGTGTCGCGCGTGGTGTGGAAGGCGGTCGACCCGTTCGTGCAGGTGCTCAAGCCGGTCTCGCCGCTGGCCTGGCTGCCGATCGGGCTCGCGCTGCTGCAGAGCTCACAGGGCACCGCGCTGTTCGTCATCTTTGTCTCGGCGCTCTGGCCGATCGTGCTGAACACCGCGTTGGGCGTGCGCGGGGTCCCGGAGCCCTACCTCGCGCTGGCCCGCACCGTGGAGGCATCCCGCTGGACCATCGCCCGCCGGGTGCTGCTGCCGGCCGCGCTGCCCAGCATCGTCACCGGCCTGCGGCTGTCCCTGGGCATCGCCTGGGTGGTCATCGTGGCCGCCGAGATGCTGATGGGAGGTCAGGGCATCGGCTACTTCGTCTGGAATGAGTGGAACAACCTCAACGTGTCCAGCATCGTGGTCGCGATTCTGGTGATCGGGCTGGTGGGGCTGGGCCTGGACCGCGCGCTCGGCCTGCTGGAGCGGACGGTGCGCCATGGCGACTGACGTCGCGGACACCACCACGACCGCGGACTTTCTCACCCTGCGCGGGATCACCAAGACCTACCCGGTGCGGGGCGGCGCGCGTGAGGTGCTCGCTCCGGTGGACCTGGAGGTCCCGGCCGGGCAGTTCGTCACCCTGGTCGGGCCGTCCGGCTGCGGGAAGTCGACGCTGCTCGGGGTGATCGCCGGGCTGGTCGAGCCCACCACCGGCTCGATCCGGCTCGACGGGGCTCCGATCACCCGGCCCGGCGCCGATCGAGGCGTGGTGTTCCAACAGCACGTACTGCTGCCCTGGCTCTCCGCCAAGGACAACGTCCGCTTCGCGCTGGACTGCGCCACTCCGGAGCTGCCGGCCGCGGAGCGGGACCGGCGGGCCGTCGAGGCGCTGCAACGGGTGCACCTCGGCCACGCGATGGACCGCAAGCCGGGCCAACTGTCCGGCGGGATGCAGCAGCGGGTCGGGATCGCCAGGGCGTTCGCGCTCGGCCCGAAGATACTGCTGCTGGACGAGCCGTTCGGTGCGCTCGATGCGCTCACCCGGCTGTCCCTGCAGAGCCAGCTGCTCGAGCTCTGGGAAGCCGATCGCCGGGCGGTGATCATGGTGACCCACGACGTCGAGGAGGCTGTGCTGCTCTCCGACCGGATCCTGGTGATGAGCGACGGGCCGGCGGCCACCATCACCGATCGGGTGGACGTGCCGTTTCGCCGGCCGAGGGACCAGGCGGCGCTGCGCACCGACCCGGAGTTCCATGCACTCGTGACCCGGTTGGTCTCCCAGCTGGTGAAGCCGGTCTGATCGGTCCGCTGGATACTCCTCCAGGCCGCGGTGTCCAGGCCCGCGCGATGGACTGGGTATGAGGGGGCGGGCGATGGCCGCTGAGCAGGGCGCTGAGGTCGGGTCGTCCCCGTGGGCGCCGCTGCGCGCATCGGTGTTCCGGGCATTGTGGATCGCGGTGCTGCTGAGCAACGTGGGCACCTGGATGCAGACCGTCGGCGCGCAGTGGCTGTTGGTGTCCGCCCCGGGGGCCTCGGTGCTGGTTTCCCTGGTGCAGACGGCGAGCAGCCTGCCGGTGCTGTTGTTCGCGCTGCCGGCCGGGGTGCTCGCGGAGTTCCTGGACAAGCGCCGCCTGCTGCTGGCCACCCAGCTGTTCCAGGTTGTCGTCGGCGCGGTGCTCACGGTGATCACCGCAACCGGCGGGACGAGCCCGTCGCTGCTGCTGGTGCTGACCTTCCTGCTCGGCGCGGGCGCGGCGTTCCAGCTGCCGGCCTATCAGGCGGTCATCCCGGAGCTGGTGCCACGCGCCCAGCTCACCAGTGCCGCCGCGCTCGGTTCGATCAGCATCAACCTGGCCAGGGCGCTGGGCCCGGCGATCGCCGGCCTGGTCATCTCCTGGATCGGGGTCGCCGCCGTGTTCGCCATCAACGCGGTGAGCTTTCTGGTGTTCGCCGTGGTGCTGCTGTGGTGGCGGCCGGAACCGGTGGATCGCCCGCACCCGGAGGCCTTCCTGTCCGCGCTGCGCGTCGGCGGGCGCTACGTCCGGCATTCCCCGGTGGTGCGCCGGCTGATGCTTCATCTGGTGTTGTTCATCGTGCCCGCATCCGTGCTGTGGGCGCTCCTGCCACTGATCGCCGACCAACGGCTGGGCATCGGCTCCGGCGGGTACGGGCTGCTGCTGGCCGCGGTCGGCGCGGGGTCGCTCATCGGGGCTGTCGTGTTGCCTCGGCTGCGCCGGGTGTGGAGCCCGACCGGGCTGCTTGCGGTGGCCAGCGTCGGTTATGCGGCGGCCATGCTGGTGGTCGGGCTGGTGCGTATCCCGTGGCTGGTCGTGCTGGTGCTGCTGCCCGCCGGGGTGGCCTGGATCATGGTGCTGTCCAGCCTGAACGCCACCGTGCAGGCCTTCCTGCCGCGTTGGGTGCGGGCCAGGGGGCTGTCCATCTACCAGGTGGTGCTGTTCGGTGCGACCGCCGTCGGCTCGGCGCTGTGGGGGCTGGTGGCCGCCCGGGTGGGCCTGCCGGTCAGCTTCCTGCTCAGCGCCGCCCTGCTGGCCGCTGGGGCCGCCTCAGCGCGGTTGCTGCCCCTGCACGATGTGTCCGGGGTCGACCGGGCCGAGGCGCCGGCGTGGCTCGATCCGCAGCTGGCGCTCGACCCCGAGGAGAACCCGGGCCCGGTGCTGGTCACCGTGGAGTACGTGGTGCGCGCCGAGTTGTTCGACGAGCTGATGGCCGGCCTGGTCGCGGTGCGCCGCACCCGGCTGCGGACCGGGGCGACCAGCTGGCGGGCGTACCGGGACGCGGAGCGGCCGGAGCTGGTGGTCGAGCAGTTCACCGTGCCGTCCTGGGAGGAGCACCTGCGCCAGCACGGTGGCGGCCGGACCACCGGCGCCGACCAGGCGAGCCTGGACCGGGTCCGGGAGCTGTCCGACCCGCCGCCCACCGTCCGGCACCTGTTCAGCGTCTAGCGGCCGCTGAGTGATGCCGTGGCGGGCTGACGGCGCGGAACGGGCGGGGGAGAGTTCGGCCACCTCGGCGGGCGTGCACGCGGGGCCAGGTCAGCCGACGTGCGACCATGGAGGTAGGCCCTCCAGAGCCCTCCGCACGTAAAGGAACCGAGTGAGCACGTTCGCCGACCGCACTTTCACCGCGCCGGATCGTATCCGCAACTTCTGCATCATCGCCCACATCGACCACGGCAAATCCACCCTGGCCGACCGGATGCTGCAGTTCACCGGCGTGGTCGACGAGCGTAACTACCGGGCCCAGTACCTGGACCGGATGGACATCGAGCGCGAGCGCGGCATCACCATCAAGGCGCAGAACGTCCGGCTGCCGTGGAAGGTGGGCGACACCGAGCACGTCCTGCACCTGATCGACACCCCCGGCCACGTCGACTTCACCTACGAGGTGAGCCGGGCGCTGGAGGCCTGCGAGGGCGCCATCCTGCTCGTCGACGCCGCGCAGGGCATCGAGGCGCAGACGCTGGCCAACCTGTACCTGGCGCTGGAGAAGGACCTCACCGTCATCCCGGTGCTCAACAAGATCGACCTCCCGGCCGCCGACCCGGACCGCTACGCCGCCGAGCTCGCGCACATCGTCGGGTGTGACCCGTCCGATGTGCTGCGGGTCAGTGCCAAGACCGGGTCCGGGGTGCGCGAGCTGCTCAACGAGGTGGTTCGGCTGGTGCCGGCGCCGGTCGGCGACGCGGACGCCCCGGCGCGGGCGATGATCTTCGACTCGGTCTACGACACCTACCGGGGCGTCATCACCTACATCCGGGTGGTGGACGGCAAGATCACTCCGCGCGAGCGGATCAAGATGATGTCCACCGGCGCCGTCCACGAGCTGCTCGAGGTCGGCATCGTCTCGCCCGACCCCAAGCCGTCCGACGGCCTCGGCGTCGGCGAGGTGGGCTATCTGATCACCGGGGTGAAGGACGTCCGGCAGTCCAAGGTCGGCGACACCGTCACCTCGCAGCGCAACGGGGCGGCGCAACCGCTCACCGGCTACCGCGAGCCGCGCCCGATGGTCTACTCCGGGCTCTATCCGGTGGACGGCTCGGACTACCCGGAGCTGCGCGAGGCGCTGGACAAGCTGCAGCTCAACGACGCCGCGCTGACCTACGAGCCGGAGACCTCCACCGCGCTGGGCTTCGGCTTCCGCTGCGGGTTCCTCGGCCTGCTGCACCTGGAGATCACCCGCGACCGGCTGGAGCGCGAGGCCGGCCTCGACCTGATCTCCACCGCGCCGAACGTGGTCTACCGGGTGGTCCTCGACGACGGCTCCGAGATGACCGTGACCAACCCGTCGGACTGGCCGACCGGCAAGGTGGCGGAGATCTACGAGCCGATCGTGAAGACCACGATCCTGGCGCCGTCGGAGTTCATCGGCGCGATCATGGAGCTGTGCCAGGCCCGGCGCGGTCAGCTGGGCGGCATGGACTACCTGTCCGAGACCCGGGTCGAGCTGCGCTACACCATGCCGCTGGCCGAGATCATCTTCGACTTCTTCGACGCGCTCAAGTCCCGGACCCGGGGCTACGCGAGCCTGGACTACGAGGAGGCCGGCGAGCAGGCCGCCGACCTCGTGAAGATCGATATCCTGCTGCAGGGCGAGCCGGTGGACGCGTTCTCCGCGATCCGGCACCGTGATTCCGCCTACGCCTACGGCACGACGATGGCCTCGAAGCTGCGCGAGCTGATCCCGCGCCAGCAGTTCGAGGTACCCATCCAGGCGGCGATCGGCTCGCGCATCATCGCCAGGGAGAACATCAGGGCGATCCGCAAGGACGTGCTCGCCAAGTGCTACGGGGGCGACATCACCCGTAAGCGCAAGCTGCTGGAGAAGCAGAAGGAGGGCAAGAAGCGGATGAAGACGATCGGCCGGGTCGAGGTTCCGCAGGAGGCCTTCGTGGCGGCGCTGTCCACCGACGAGGCTGGCGACAAAGCGAAGTCGAAGAGGTAATCGAGACGGCGGAGGCGTTCCGCCGAACCGGTGGAGCGACGTTGCTCCAGCCGGGTCACGCGCATTGGGCCGGGTGCGGTACGGCCCTGGTGCACCCCATGGGGGCACACCGGCCCTCCCACCTTGGCCCGGGGCCGCCACCCGCGCTGGTGCGACGACGGCCCGGGGGGCGGCGGGAGGCTATTTGGCCACGGGGAGCGATTCGGCGACGCGGGTCAGCAGGCTACCCAGCGCGCTACCGCCGGTGCCGAACTGGCCGAAGGCGCCGTCCACCCGCAGCTCCAACTGGCGGCTGATCCGCTCTACCAGTTGCCGG
Source organism: Pseudonocardia sp. (assembly GCA_035489915.1). Lineage (GTDB taxonomy): Bacteria > Actinomycetota > Actinomycetes > Mycobacteriales > Pseudonocardiaceae > Pseudonocardia. The sequence continues at coordinate 15,511 of DATHIT010001062.1, forward strand.
CCGTTCGGTGCCAGATGCACGAGCACCCGGCGGCGATCGGTCGGGTCGTTGCGGCGGAACGCCAGCGACTGGGCGACGAGCCGGTCCACCACGCGGGTGGCCGTCGGGTTCGGAACCGCCGCGTGTTCGGCGATCTCACCCATGCTCCGCCCCCCGCCTCGAGAGAGGAAAAGGAGGACGCGCCACCCCTCCCGACTCAGCCCCTCCTGCGCGGTAACCGGGGTCAAAACCGCTTCGACAGCCCGGTCCGCATGATCGAGTAACTCGACCACGCTCAGGTAATCCGGAGGGGTGCGCGGCGACGGCACGGATGGACTAATCACGGCAATAGAGTGTACGTCTTCACGCACGAAAGTGGTATACCGCCCAGCCCCGCTGGGTGATTGCGGTTATTTGTTTTGCGCACATACAAACACTATCTTGCCCGCGGTCCGCCCGTCCAGCATCGTCCGGAAGCCCTCTTCCGCCTCTTCCAGCGGGAGCTCGAGGCCGACCTCAGGGGTGATCCCGGAGGTGTCCACGAAGGCCAACAGATCCCGCAGCTCGTCCAGGGTGCCCATCGTCGAACCGATCACGCGGAGCTGGAGGAAGAACAGCCGCTGCAGGTCAGCGGGCGGGTTGGGGCCGCTGGTCGAGCCGGAGCAGACGATTACCCCGCCGGGCTTGAGCGCCCGGATGGAGTGGCTCCAGGTCGCTTCGCCAACCGTCTCGAAGACGCCGTCGACCCGCTCGGGCAGCCGCTCGCCGGAGGCAAAGGTCGCGTGCGCACCGAGTTTCTCGGCCAGCGCCCGTTTGTCGTCGGTGCGCCCGGTCACCCAGACGCGCAACCCGGCGGCGCGGCCCAGTTGGATCAGTGCGGTGGACACTCCGCCCGAGGCGCCCTGCACCAACATGGTCTG
>DATHIT010001063.1:0-26564 GCA_035489915.1 Pseudonocardia sp.
CCACCGCGCGCAGCAGCGTCGCGGACCGGGCCGCCAGGTCCGGCAACCGGTCCGGGGTGAGTGCCCGGTCCGAGGTCAGCGTCCGCCACTGCTTCGGCCGGGTCACCAGATGATCGCCCAGCGCGGTGGAGGCGCCCAGCAGCGCCAGCAGCCGGCCGCGCAGGCCCTCGTCGGTGCGCAGCGCGGCGTCGAGTGCGCGCCACTCCGCCGGGTCGGACTCGGCCAACCGCTCCAGCGTGCGCAGCGCCAGGTTCGGATCGGGGCTACGGGCCAGCGCCCACATCGCCGACTCGGCCGAGCGCGCCGGCCGGCCGGCCTCCCACCAGCCGAGCGCGGTCAGGGTCTCCTCGGCCCACGGCTCAGTGAGCCCGAGCCGAATCAACGAGGCCCCGCTACGCCGCTCGGTCACGATCCCCGATCCTGCCGCACCGGGCGGCGGATGCACCGCCCGCCCACACGCGTTCGGCCAAGATCACCCGGCCGCCGGCGTGGACGGTGGCTCAGCGCTCGAAGATCCCCACCAGGTTCGCCCGGGCCAGGGTGTGGGAGAACAGGTTGAACCCGAGGAAGGCCGGGGTGGCCCCGTCCGGCAGCCCGAGCGACTCCACATCCACCGCGTGCACGGTGAAGTAGTAGCGGTGTGGCCCGTGGCCCGGCGGCGGCCCGGAACCCACGTAACCCTGCATTCCCGCGTCGTTGGCCAGCGTGAGCGCGCCCTTCGGCAGGTCCGCGCTGTCCGGAGTACCTGCCCCGGTGGGCAACTCGGTGACGCTGGCCGGGATGTCCGCCACCGCCCAGTGCCAGAACCCGCTGCCGGTCGGCGCGTCCGGGTCGTAGCAGGTCACCGCGTAGCTCTTGGTGCCCTCCGGCGCCCCCGACCAGGACAGCGCCGGGGACACGTCCTCGCCGCCCGGTACTCCGAATGCTCCGCTGGCGTGCCGGTCCGGCACCCGCTCGCCGTCGGTGATGTCGGTACTGGTGACCGTGAACGACGGCACCTCGGGCAAGAAGTCGTGCGGTCCCGGCGGACGTGCTGCCGTAGTCATGATCCGCTCCTGTCAGGTCACGCTGGATGATCCGATTGTGCGTCGGCAAGGTATCGCGCCGAGCTCGGCGGCGCCCGGTGATTTCTTTCAGCCCCGCTCCGGCACGTGCTGGACGCCGTGCATTCACCTCGTGTTACCCGACGTCGCGTAGCTTCCGATCGCTCCTCAGGAAAGGGCGATCGGGGTATGGATCTCTCAGTCATTGTCATCGCCGTCGTGATGACCGCGCTGGTGTTCGACTTCACCAACGGGTTCCACGACACGGCCAACGCGATGGCCACCTCGATCGCCACGGGCGCGCTGCGCCCCAAGGTCGCGGTGACCATCGCCGGAGTGCTCAACCTGGTCGGGGCCTTCCTGTCCGTCGAGGTGGCCAAGACCATCTCCAGCGGACTCGTCGACGACACCCAGGTCACCCCGGCGGTGATCTTCGGGGGGCTAATCGGCGCGATCCTGTGGAACATGTTGACCTGGCTCTTCGGCCTGCCGTCGAGCTCGTCGCATGCCTTGTTCGGCGGGCTGATCGGCGCCACCTGGGTGGCGGCCGGTGCTGATGCGATCAAGTTCGGCGCGGTGGTCACCAAGATCCTGCTCCCGGCGGTCGTCTCGCCGATCCTGGCCGGGCTCATCGCGCTGGCCGCCACGTACCTCGCCTACCGGATCACCGCGCGGGGCGAGGACGGCACCGTCAAGAAGGGCTTCAAGTACGGCCAGATCGTGTCCGCGTCGATGGTCGCGCTCGCGCACGGCACCAACGACGCGCAGAAGACGATGGGCATCATCACCCTGACGCTGATCACCGCGGGTGCCCTGCCAACCGGCTCCGGTCCGCCGTTCTGGGTGGTCCTGAGCGCCGGCCTGGCCATTGCGCTGGGCACCTACCTGGGTGGCTGGCGGATCATCCAGACCCTCGGCAAGCGGGTCAGCGAGATCCAGACCCCGCAGGGCTTCGCCGCCGAAACCGCCAGCGCGGCGGTCATCCTGGCCTCCTCGCACGGCGGATTCGCGCTGTCCACCACCCAGGTGGCCACCGGCTCGATCTTCGGCGCCGGCGCCGGACGCCGCCTCGCCTCCGTGCAGTGGGGTGTGGCCGGGCAGATGGCGCTGGCCTGGCTGCTGACCCTGCCGGCGGCCGCGATCGTCGGCGCGCTCGCGGCCTGGGTAGCGAGCAGCGGGACATTCGGCACGATCGTCGTCGCCGTCGTCGCCATCGCGCTGATCGCCGGGATCTACCTGGCGTCCAAGCGCACGCCGGTCACGGCCGACAACGTCAACGACGTCCCCGCGCCGCCGGCGACGCCGCTTCCCGTCAACGCCTGACCGGGCCGAGGAGACATCGTGAACATCAACTGGGGCGCACTGCTGGTCGTCGCGTTCGTCTCGTTCGGCTCAGCCGTCGGCGTGGTCGTGCTGGTCTCCTTAGCCCTGCTCGGCCTCTCGGCCCGCGCCAACGGCACGGCGGTCGGCGACACGGGCGTGGCCGGCGGTGGGTCGCGCCTGGGCATGAGCTCGACGGCCGGCACGCTCGTCGCGGGACTCTGCCTGCTCGGGGCGGTCGCGATCGCCGGCTACGGCCTCTACATCATCATCAACTAGCCCGCACGGTAGGCCGGCGAAGCACCGTCCGGCCTACCGCGATCCGAGCGCGATCAGCTGGGGCTGCCGGCGGAGATGGCCTCGACGGCGGGAGTGATCTGCGCGCGCAGTGCCTCGCTGAGCGGCGCCGAGCCCGAGGCCTTGGCGGCCGCTTCCTGGCCCTGCGCGCTGGCCAGGTAGGTGAAGACACCCTTGACCAGCTCAGCCTTGGCGAAGTTGGGGTACTTGGCGCAGGCGATTCCGTACGACACGAGGACCACCGGGTAGGTACCGGACGCGGTGGTGTCACGGGCGAGGGTGAACGAGAACGAGTACCGGCCCTGGCCGTCGGCGCGCTTGGAGGACTCCAGCACCTTGGCGGCCGCATCGGTGCTCGGCCCGACGTACTCATTGCCAACCTTGATCTTGGCTGTGCCGAGGGAACCGGCCTGACTCGCGTCCGCGTAGCCGATGGCGCCGTCGCGGGTGCTCACTCCCTGGACGACCCCCGAGGTGCCATCACCGGCCACACCGCCCTGCACCGGCCAGGTGTCATTGACCTCGTGCGGCCACGCGGCGAAGCCGGCCGCGGCCTTGAGGTACTCGGCGAAGTTCTGGGTGGTGCCGGACCGGTCCGACCGGCTGACCGTCGTGATCGGCTGCTGGGGTAGTGCCTTGCCCGGGTTGTCCGCGGCGATCTCGGGGGCATTCCAGCTGGTGATCTTGCGATCGAAGATCCCGGCGAGGGTGGCCGGCGCGAGCTGGAGGCCATCAACGCCGCGCAGGTTGTGCACGACCGCAATCGGTGACACGTACAGCGGAACCTGGACGATCTCACCACCGCAGCGGGCATTGGCCTTGGCCAGCGCGGCGCCGCTGAAGCTCTCGTCGCTGGCCGCGAAGTCGACCTTGCCGTCGGCGAACTGGTCGAGGCCAGCACCGGAGCCGATCGGCTGGTAGGCGATGGACGCGTCGGCGTGGTCGGCGGTGAAACCCGCGATCCAGGTCTGCATGGCAACCTGGGCCGAGGTGGCCCCGGCGCCCGAGGCGGTGCCGGACAAGCTGGCCCGATCCGCCGCTACATCCCCTGCGTCCCCGCCGACCGGGCCGGACCCGGCGCAGCCGGCGAGCAATAATCCACCGGCGGCGGCCAGACTCACCGCGGCGATTCGGGTACGCGACCTAGACCCGGCGATCTGCACCTGAGTTCCTCCATCCCGCTTCCCTGAGAACCGGTTCAGGGTTCGGGATGAAGCTAAGTAGGGAGGGTGGGCGAGCCCACCCTCCATCAGGTGAACGGAAGATGAACAGATCGCCCGTGGGTGACCCCGCCGTCAGAGCACGGGTAGGTAGGTCTGCAGCTCGTAGGGGGTGACGTTGCGCCGGTAGGCATCCCACTCGCTGCGCTTGTTGCGTAGGAAGAAGTCGAACACGTGCTCGCCGAGGATCTCCGCGACAAGTTCGGAGTGCTCCATGGCGGCCAATGCCTCGGTGAGGTTCTGCGGCAGCGTCTCGTAGCCCATCGCGCGCCGCTCGATCTCGGTGAGCGACCACACGTCGTCGCCGGCCGGCGCGCCGAGCTCGTAGCCCTTCTGCACCCCGGTGAGCCCGGCGCCCAGGACGGCGGCGAACGCCAGGTAGGGGTTGCATGCGCTGTCCAGGGTGCGGATCTCCACCCGGCGGGAGGAGGCCTTGCCCGGCGAGTACATCGGCACCCGGACCAGCGCGGAGCGGTTGGCGTGCCCCCAGCACACCGTGGTCGGCGCCTCGCCCCCGACGACCAGCCGCTTGTAGGAGTTCACGAACTGGTTGGTGACCGCCGTGATTTCCCTGGCGTGTCGGAGCACCCCGGCCACGAAGGCCTTGCCGGTCTCGGACAGCTCGTAGGGCTCGGCCGGGTCGTGGAAGGCGTTGCGATCGCCCTCGAACAGGCTGAAGTGGGTGTGCATCGCCGAGCCGGGGTGCTGGGTGAACGGCTTGGGCATGAACGAGGCGCGCACGCCCTGGGTCATCGCGACTTCTTTGACCACGTACCGGAAGGTCATGATGTTGTCGGCCATGGTCAGCGCGTCGGCGTAGCGCAGGTCGATCTCCTGCTGGCCGGGGGCGCCCTCGTGGTGGCTGAACTCCACGGAGATGCCCATCGACTCCAGGGTCTCGATGGCGTTGCGTCGGAAGTGCGGGGCGGCGTCGTGGCTGGCCTGGTCGAAGAAGCCACCCGAGTCGGCCGGGATCGGCGGTGTTCCGTCCGTGGGCAGGTCCTTGAGCAGGTAGAACTCGATCTCGGGGTGCACATAGCAGGTGAAGCCCGCCTCTGCGGCCCGGCTCAGCGCGCGACGCAGCACGTGCCGGGGGTCGGCCCAGGAGGGCGAGCCGTCCGGCATGGTGATGTCGCAGAACATCCGCGCCGAGTAGTGCTGGCCGTCCGAGGTCTCCCAGGGCAGCACCTGGAAGGTGGACGGGTCCGGCTTGGCCACCATGTCCGACTCGTACACCCTGGCGAATCCCTCGATCGCCGAGCCATCGAAGCCGATGCCTTCGGCGAAGGCCCCCTCCAGCTCGGCGGGCGCGATCGCCACCGACTTGAGGAAGCCCAGCACGTCGGTAAACCAGAGCCGCACGAACCGAATGTCTCGTTCCTCGAGCGTACGAAGCACGAACTCCTGCTGGCGATCCATGCCGGCAGCCTAGGAACGTCGCGTTACATTCATGTTTCCGGGCTGCTTGTAGCCCGGATTGAGGCTGGTTTCCGTGGTTGTGATGGCCTATCAGGGCGCGGATCAGCCGATTCGATCATGGCCCGCCGCCCGGTTGTGGGCCCTGGTATCCCTGCCTGGACGTATCGTCCATGCCGATTTCATGGCCGATACCGGTGCCCACGATGTTCGCGCTGACCTTCGCGCCGGTGGAGCCGATGTCCAGCCCGATCGCCTTGTCACCCTTTCCGTTGAACAAGTTGTTCCGGATCGTGACGTTCTGCACAGCCTCGATCATCAGGCCCTGCGACGCGCCGAAGTCGCAGACGTTGTTGCTCCAGGTCCAGTGGGCCGAGGTGCCGTCGCCGCCGCCGCCGTCTCCCACATCGCCGGGGCCCTCGGCCATCAGGCACTGATTGCCGATGTTCTCGCACCGGTTGCCGTCGATCAGCACGTTCTCGCTGGACGGCCGGCCGCTGGTGAAGGTCTGCATGCAGTCCGCGTGCGCCCCGCCGGTGTTGGTGATGTCCGAGATGGTGTTGTGCACGATGTTCAGGTTGTTGCCGAAGAATCGCAGGCCGTCAAAGTCTCCGCCGGTGGGGTGCTTCACCGTGTTGTTCCGGATGGTGATGTTGTTGCCGGTGATCTCGATGCCCGGCGCCTGTGCATTGAGCACCTGGAATCCGTCCACCAGGACGTTGCTGGCCTGCACGGTGATGCCCTTCACCACGGTCCGGCCGTTCCCGATGATCGCCAGCGGCGCCTGGTCGGTACCGCCCTTGCCGATCTCCAGCCGGACCGAACCCAGATCGCCGGTGATGCAGATCCGGTCGCCCGGGGTCGCACCGGCGATCGCCTGGTTGAGGCCGGCACCGTCGGCAACCTGCTTGGTGCAGTTCGTCTGGTCCGGGGCTCCGGCGCCGGGCGGCCCGCCCTGCACAGCGGACTCGCTGAACCCGTCCCCGCCCGAGCCACCGCCGCCCGAGCCCGAACCGCCGCCGCCCGAACCGCCGCCGAACAGCCCGCCAGCTGACCCGCCGCCTGAGCCGCCGCCTGAGCCGCCGAACAGGCCACCGTTGGCCCCGCTGCCCTCGCCGCCGAACAGCCCGCCGCTCGAGTTGCCGCCTGAGCCGCCATTTGATCCGCCGTTTGAGTCGTCGTACTCGCCAGAGGAACCCGAGGACGGGTCAGGGCGGCTCGGCTGAGCATCACCTCGCGGACCCCGCGGCGCATCTTCGGCGGAGCCGGTGCCGACCGGCGGCAACACCCTCGGCTGGGGCGACTGAGCGACCGGCTGCTCCGGGGACCGGACGGGCGGCACCCGCGACGGGCTTTGCTCGGGAGCCGCCGCCGGCGGCACCCGGGACGGTGGTGGGACCGCCCTGGGGATCGTCATCGGCCTCTGGGTCTGCGCCGGAGGCGACGTCGGTCGCTGCGTCCGGGTAGGCATCGGGGCCGGGACCGGGGCGGTGGCCGGGGAGCCCGAGTCCGCCGGCATGTTCGTCTTGACGCAGATGACGTCGTTCGGCCCGGCGTTGGCCACCGCGGCCTTCAGCCCGTCCTCGTCCAGCACCTCCTTGGTGCAGTTCACCCGCGCGGTGGCACCCCCGGATCCGGCCCCGCCGGCTTGGGCCGAGGGCGGAGCCACCGACGGTGCAGCCGGCGGGACGGCCGGGGAGGCAGCCGACGCAGGTCCGGCGGGGGCGGGACCTGAGGCCGGGATGGGCCCGGATCCACCATCCCCGGAAACCCATCCGCCGGTTGGGGCCACACCGCCCGGACCCCACGCGGGCGACCCCGCGCCGGCCGAGCCTCCGCCGGAGCCATCACCGGAGCCATCACCGGGCTGTCCGCCGCCGGCACCCGTGTCAGGCGGGCCACCCTGGGCCGGCGCGGTGCGGCGCAGCGCGTCCAGCCCGTGCGCGGCCACCGAGCTCGGCTTGGCGGTGGCCACCCGCGCCGAGGAAGCCTCGCCCACCATGCTCAGAGCGGCGAAGAAGACCACCGCGACGCTCAGCACGGCGCCGCACAGCACCGCCGTGGCGGCCAGGCCGGCGCGCCAGGGGCGCACCGATACGCCCGGCGCGGAGTGCCCAGGCCACTTCATGGCGCCCAGCGAACACCCGGCCAACCCGGTGGGCGGGCCGATCGCGGCACATCGTGTGCGATCGCAAACGGCGTCCGGTCAGCAACCCTCGCGCCGGCCCACCGGGTTGCCGGGTGCGAACCTGCTCAGCTCGGCGCGATGGCGCAGTGCGCGCCGTCCGGGGGCAGGGCGAGGTCGGTGAAGTACTTGGTCACGATGTCGTCGACGCACTGGGTGCCCTGCAGCGCCACGGTGTGCTGGTTGCCCTGCACGGTGAGCAGCCGGGCGTTCAGCGCCTTGGCCAGGTTCACCCCGGCCTGGTACGGCGTGGCCGGGTCGCCGGTCACCGAGATCACCATGACCTGCGGCAGCCCGACCACGTGCGGCATGTGCGGCTCGCTGGTGTTCGGCACCGGCCAGAACGCGCAGGGGTCCCTGGCCGGGTTCGGGCCGTGCCCGTCGTCGCGGAACGGCGCGGCCGCCCTGGAGCGCTTGTCCGCCTCGAGCACCACGGCCGGGTCGGTGACCGGCTTGTCGTCCACGCAGCCGATCGCGGTGAACGCGTCGAGCGTGTACTGGTAGGTGCCGTCCTGCTGACGTCCCTCGTAGATGTCGGCCAGCAGCATCAGGATGCGGCCCTGCCCCTGGGTCAGCTCCACCAGTCCCCGGCGCAGCGGGTCCCACAGCTGCGGGGTGTAGAGCGCCTGGATGCTGCCGGTCATCGCGTCGTTGTAGGACATCTTGCGGCCGTCGGCCAGCGGCACCGGCTTGTCGATGGTCGGCAGCACCAGCTTCTTGAAGTTGTCCGTGGCCTTGCTCGGGTCGTTGCCCAGTGGGCACGCCGGTTGCCGGGCGCACCACGCGGCGAACGCGTTGAACGCCTGCTGGAACCCGGCCGCCTGGGCCACCGACCGGTCGATCAGGTTCTGGTCCGGGTCCAGCGCGCCGTCCAGCACCAGCGCGCGCACGTTCTGCGGGTAGGCCTCGGCGTAGGAGTAGCCCAGCCGGGTCCCGTAGGAGTAGCCCAGGTAGGTCAGCTTCTGATCACCCAGGGCGGCGCGCAGGATGTCCATGTCCCGCACCACGTCCCGGGTGCCGGAGTTGGCCAGCAGATCCGTGCCGGACCGCTGCGCGCACTTTGCGTCGTAGTCCTTGTTGTCGTTCTCGATCCGAGCGACCCCGGCCGGCGAGTTGTCCACCAGGACCTTCAGCCGGTCGGCATCCCGCTCCGGCGGGGTGAAGCACTCGATCGCCGGCTTGCTCGCGCCCACCCCGCGCGGGTCGAAGCCCACCACGTCGAACCGCTGGCCGAGCTGGCCGGCTTCCACACTCTTGGCCACTCCGGCGGCGGCCTCGGTCCCAGACGCCCCCGGGCCCCCCGGGTTGATCAGCAGGGAACCGATCTTCCGCGCCGGCTGGCTGGCCTTCTGCCGCAGCACCGCGATCTGCGCCGTCTTGCCGCCGGGCTGGCTGTAGTCGATCGGCACCTGCAGGTAGGTGCAGTCGAACTTCGGGTCCGCGAAGGTCTGCTGATCGTCCTGGGTCGGCGCGAACGAGGCGCACGGCCCCCAGTTCAGCTTCTGGGCGTAGAAGTTCTTCAGATCGCCGGCCGCCGCCGCCGGGCTCGCGGTGGTCCCCGCGCTCACCGACCCGTCCGGAGAGCACGCCACCGCCGGAATCGACACGGCAACCAGCGCGAGCAGGATCAGTACTGGGCGGCGCAGGCCGCGCGCGGTCAGCTTCATCGACCGACAGTCTGCACCGCATGCCGGGTGGGGGATAGCAGCGGGTGGCCGTAGGGCGTGGCGCGGGTCTGCGCCGGCGTCGCGGGGCTGCTCAGGCCGCCAGGACCTCGTGCTGGTCGCGGTCGCGCACCATCTCCCAGTACCGCGCGGCGAGCACATCCGGCTCCACCCGGGGTATCGCTCCGGACTGCACCCCGTCGAAGTGCCCGGTGTCCCACAGCGCGGAAGCCGCGCTGTGCTCGATCAGCGCGCCGATCAGCATGCTGCCCACGAAGACCCCGCGCCCGGCCACCTCGGCGGCCAGCCCGTTGAGGTAGCTGAGCAGACCCGCCTGGGGTACGCCCACGCTGGCCAGCGGCGGCATCACCTGCCGGGCGGACGCACCGAGCGCGTACAGCAGCGCGCCGGAGCCACGCTCCAGCATGCCCGGGAGCATCGCGTTGGCCAGCGCGATCGGCGAGTACAGGTGCAGTGGCAACCAGGTCTGCAGCTCTTCGACGTTCAGCTCGAGGGTGCCCACCGGCAATCGGCTGGTGTCTCCGGGCGCGTAGAGCACCACGTCCGGGGTGCCGAAACGGTCGGCGATGGCCGCCGCCGCGGCACGCACCTGGACCAGGTCGGTGAGATCCGTCGTCACGCTGTACGCGCTCACCCGCTCGGCGCGCAGCGCCTCCTCCAGCCTGTCCAGCTTCGTCCGGTCCCTGGCCACCAGGGCCACCTGGTAGCCCTCCGAGCCGAACCGGCGGGCCACCGAGAGCCCGAGCGCGGGTCCGGCACCGAACACAGCCAACGTGGGAGTCATTCCGCCCGCCTTCCTGAGTGGCAGTCAAGTTGAGCTATGCCTCAACATACGCTGAAGTTGAGTCAACCCTCAAGTTGGTAAACTGCCGCCGATGAGTACCGAGAGCGCGCCGGTCACCACCCGGCCGCTGCGGCGCGACGCCCAGCGGAACCGGGAGCTGCTGCTGGCCGCCGCCCGCGAGGTGTTCGCTGAGCGCGGGCTGGAGGCTCCGCTGGAGGAGATCGCCCGGCGCGCCGGGGTGAGCATCGGAACGCTCTACAACCGCTTCCCCAGCCGGGTGGACCTGGTGGATGCCGCGCTGACCGAGCTCGTGGAGACCTCGGTACGGATCGCCGAGCGGGCCCTGGCCAACCCGGACCCCTGGCAGGGCCTGGTGGAGCACTTCACCGCGATCGCCGAACTACAGGTGGCCGACCGGGGCTTCACCGACATCTGTGTGTACGCGCTGCCCCCGGGTTCAGCCACCGAGCGGGCCAAGCGGCGCGGGGCCGAGCTGACCCTCGCCCTATGTGAACGCGCCCAGCGGGCCGGCGTGCTGCGACCGGACGTGACCCTCACCGATCTGGTCCTGCTGGTGTGGGCGGTGGTGCGCGCCAGCGACGGCGTCCGCGCGGTGGCCCCGGGGGTGTGGCGCCGACACCTCGCGCTGCTGCTGGACGGGCTGCGCTCGGACGCGGCCCACCCGCTGCCCGGCCAACCGCTCGACCCCGAGCGCCTCCGCCAGGCGATGGCCTTCCGCTGAGTCATCAGCCCTGGTCACAGCCCCTATTGGGGGACCCTCAGCGTGTGAGACTCGTCGCAGCTAGTCCGCTGCCGGCGTCCCGGCTGCCACGCTGGGCCCATCACACCGGAGACGACCCGGGGACCCCGCACACGGGCCTCGAGGGAGGACGGTTGACGATGACGTCACCCGCACCGCGCGACGCGGAACCGTCGCCGCACCGCACATCCGCCGACGAAGTGCAGTCGCCGTATCGAACCGGTCCCAGCGAGCCGGCCTCGGCGCCGGCCCAGCCCGCACCGGTCAAGCGCACCCGCATCCCCCAGCTGCACGCCATGAAGGAACGGGGCGAGCGCTGGGCGATGCTGACCGCCTACGACACATACGCCGCGGAGATCTTCGACGAGGCCGGGATTCCCGTGCTGCTGGTCGGCGACTCGGCGGCGAACAATGTCTACGGCTACGACAGCACCCTGCCGATCACCGTGGACGAGCTGTTGCCGCTGGTCCGCGCGGTGGTGCGGTCAACCCGACGGGCCCTCGTGGTGGCCGACCTGCCGTTCGGCAGCTACCAGGTGAGCCCGGGGCAGGCAGTGGAAACCGCCACCCGATTCATGAAGGAGGGCGGCGCGCACGCGGTCAAGCTGGAGGGCGGGCGCCGGTTCGCGCCGCAGACGGAGGCGCTGGTCGGGGCCGGAATCCCGGTCATGGCGCACCTTGGGTTCACCCCGCAGAGCGAGCACACCATCGGCGGCTACCGGGTGCAGGGCCGGGGTGGGGCCGGCGAGGCGCTGATCGCCGATGCGCTGGCGATGCAGGAGGCCGGCGCGTTCGCCGTGGTGCTGGAGATGGTGCCGGCCGATGTGGCCAAGCGGGTCACCGCCGAGCTGGCGATCCCGACCGTCGGCATCGGCGCGGGCCCGGACTGCGACGCCCAGGTGCTGGTCTGGCAGGACATGGCCGGGCTGAACCGGGGGCGTACTCCCAGGTTCGTGAAGCGGTACGCCAACCTCGGCGATGCCCTCCTCACGGCGGCCCGTACATTCGGCTCGGAGGTCCGTGACGGGGTCTATCCCGATCCCGAGCACTCCTACTCCTGACTCCCGCTGACCGCCTCGGCCCGACCGAGGCACCAGTCGTCCCGCGCGGGCGCGGCGAACCCGTGCCCGCGCGGAGACTCTCACGCTCCCGGGTCCGCTGGGGCCCCTCGAACGAGCGGTGTTCCGGCGCTGAGCTCGCGTGACGCGGTATCCGGGGCAGACTGTCCACGAGACGGTCCGCCCGTTCCGCCATGTCCGCGAGGAGATTCTGTCCATGAACGAGCTGTCCGGCTCGGACCGCGCCGACGCGCTGCCGATCGTGCTGCTTCCGGGCAACCTCCATGATCAGGACCGGGCCGGGTTGGCGGCGCTGCGGGACACCGATCGGGTCCAACAGCGCGAGGCCCGCCGCATCCTGCACGCCTACGTCCAGCAGGTGCTGGACGACGCCGAAGCGGAGGGGCGCACCTGGATCAGCGACGCCAGGCTGACCAGCTGGGCGAATCTGCACGATCTGACCGGCCTGCTGCTCGAGGCCGCCGAGGACTAGCTGGCGCTGACCACGGCGGACGGGCTGGGACGTTTCGCGCCGACCACCTTGGAATACCGCGTCGTCGCCCGGAAGGTCTCCGGCGTCCACACCGCCGGAACCCCGACCTCGGGACACAGATGCAAGATCTGGCCGGAGCTCATCCAGACCCCGAGATGAGCGCCCTGCGCATCCGACGAATCGTTGAACAACACCAGGTCCAGTGGTTCCGGCGCGGCCGTGACCCGCTCGGTGTGGCTCGTGTCGGCCCACAGTTGCGCCGGAGTCAGCGCCGGTAGGTGATGGCCGAACAGGGCCAGGATGGCGTACGCGTAGTGCTGGGCGTCCGCGCCTGAGGAATCCCACCGCGGGGGGCCGGCCCGGTAGGGCACCGTCCACAGCCAGCGCGGCCAGCCGCCCGGGGGTTGCCGCCATTGCGGGGCCGGCCGGGGCTCGCTCGCCCGCCAGGACTCGATCTCGTCGGCCTCGGCCAGCACCGAGGCGAGGTCCGGATAGCTGAGCAGTTCGCCCAGCGGTCCGGTGCGGATCGGCCCGGCGCGCTCGATCCACGGCTGGCCGTCGCGGTCCTCGCTGAGCCGGGTCGGGGTCAGCGGGGTGGCCCGTTTCTCGTCCCAGTCGGGATCCTCCGGATCCCAGTCGGCCGGCACCGAGGGCGGGTAGTACCAGGCCGGGCCCCAGTCCCCACCGAGTGGATCAAGCGCCCAGCCTCGGGAGGTGAGCGTGTGGTGGGTCAGCCGCTGCGCCGGGTCCAGGTCGTCGATCGCGTAGCGGGCACCCGGCGGCAGGGCCCGCCGGGACGCCGGGGCGCTGGACCGGGACAGCGTCGGCGCGGGCCGGGAAGGCGGCAGTGCCCAACCACGGGCCCTCGGCGGCGCCGTAGGACGCTTCTTCTTCCGGCCTCGGGACACTGGTGACACACGGGCCACCCTAAGCCGCGGCCGGCCGAGCGCTGCGCCGACAATGACCCGGTGCGCGAGTCATATCCACCGATCGAGCCCTACCGGCACGGCATGCTCGACGTCGGCGACGGACACCAGCTCTACTGGGAGTCCTGCGGCAACCCGGACGGCAAGCCCGTGGTGTTCCTGCACGGCGGGCCGGGTGGCGGCTGCAAGCCGGACCACCGGCGGGCGTTCGACCCGGACCGCTACCGGATCGTGCTGCTGGACCAGCGGGGCTGTGGACGCAGCCGGCCACACGCCGCCGATCCGGACCCGGCGACCGCGCGCGCCGCGCTGCACCGCAACACCACCGCCGACCTGGTCGCCGACCTGGAACTGCTGCGGGCCCACCTGGGCATCGACCGGTGGCAGGTGTTCGGCGGGTCGTGGGGCTCCACGCTGGCGCTGGCCTACGCGCAGACCCACCCCGCGCCGGTCTCCGAGCTGGTGCTGCGCGGGATCTTCACGCTGCGCCGCTGGGAACTGGACTGGTACTACGGCGGCGGCGCGAGCGCGCTGTTCCCGGATCTCTGGGAGGAGTTCCTGGCCCCGTTACCGGCTGAGCTGCACGAGGCCGGGAGCTTCCTGGGCAGCAGCACCGAGATCATCGAGGGCTACCACCGCCTGCTGCACGACGCCTTCGTGGCCGAGCGGGCCGCGGTGGCCTGGAGCGGGTGGGAAGCGGGCACGATCACCCTGCGGCCGCGCAAGGCCCTACTCGAGTCGTTCAGCCAGCCCAGGTTCGCGCTCGCCTTCGCCCGCATCGAGAACCACTACATGCGCCACTCCGGATTCCTGGACGAGGGCCAGCTCGTGCGTGACGCGGCGCTGCTGGCCGGCATCCCCGGGGTGATCGTGCAGGGCCGCTACGACGCGTGCACCCCGATGCGCACCGCGTGGGACCTGCACCGGGCCTGGCCAGGCTCGGAGTTGATCGTGGTGGACGACGCCGGCCACGCGTTCGACGAACCGGGCATCCAGCACGCCCTGGTCACCACCACCGACCGGTTCGCCGACTGAACTGTGTAACGATGATCGCCGTGCGCATCATCGACCCGCCGATGGACGATCTCCGGTCGGACGATCCCAACAGCCCGGCCTACGAGGTGACGTTCTGGTCGCGGCTGTCCGAGCCGACTGATCTCCCTGCGCACGAGCGCGGCTGGCTGGCATCGGTCGTGCAGCTGGCCGAGGCGGATGTCAAGCAGGTTATCCAATGGGCCGAGGAGAACGTCGGCGACCGCACTTACCAGATCAAGGTCGCCGTGGCTTCCCGCGACGACGGCCTCAACCTGGTGTGGCTGTACGGGACGAACCCGGCCGCGGACGACACAATTCAGTGATCACGCGTAGCCGCACGGCAGCGGTACTGGCTTGCTGAACGCGATTTGCCAGTACTCCCCGCCGTCGGACTCGTAAGAGGTCCCCAGCACCCCGACCTGGTAGGTGGTGGTGTTGGTATTCACGCAGGGCACAGTGGTGTCCTCGCTGCCGAGCGCCTTCTGGTTCTTGTTGCCAGTCGGACGGCCTTCGAGGATCTCCTTGTGCGCGCCGTAGTCGAAGATCGACACCGACAGCGTCAGCTCCTGCACTGGAACGCCGCAGGAGGTGTATGCCTTGCCCTTCATTGCGTGCCCGTTCTTCATGACCTTCTCGTACGTGGACACGTGAGGTTGCTGGATCGGGAGCGTCAACTTGCAGCCTGCCGGGGAGGGCTTGCCGTTCCCACCGAGCCCGAACGCCATCGGCTGCTCGAACGCCAACTGGGACAAGTCGAACTGATGCGCCGCCATCACTGGCGGCGCCGAAGCGGGGGCTGGTGTGGGCGAGGTCGTAGCCAGCAGCGCAATGCTGGCTACGGCGAGCGGTACGAGTACACGGCGGAACATCGATCCCCTCCGGTCGAATGTCGATCTAGAGGATGTGCCGCCGTATCCCTGGTCGTGGGTGAACGGGGTCCGGTCACTCGATAGGAGGAGGCGCGCCGGAGACCGTCACAGCCGAGGTGAGCAAACCTCAGGTGGCGCGTTCCGCTGAACGCCGCGTTCCGCTGAGCTCGCCGGTCAGCGCAGCCGGGCGTCCAGCTCGTTGCGGTCGGCGAGGAACCACAGGTGGCTGCCCCGGTTGGTCTCGCGCACGAAGCTGGCGAACGTTTCGCTGCGCGCCGGCGCTTTGCGTCGAGATCTACCTCAGCGGGTGTTGATCACGCTGTGGACCCCGCTGGCGTAGATGTCGGCGATCGACCCACGGATCCAGCCCCGCTCGGCGACTAGCGCACCAGCTCGTCGACCGCCACCGCCCGCGCGCTCGTCGACCTGGGCGCGGTGCTGCGCCGAGCCAACCGCCGCGCCGACGCCAGGCTGCCGCTCGCCCAAGGTCTGCCGCTCACCCAAGGTCTGCAGCTGGCCCACAGCCGCGGCGCCACCGTGCTGGAGTCCACCGCGGGCACTGAGCTGGCCGCCAGCGGCGCGCGCGTCCGCCGCCCCGACCCGTTGATCGGCTAGCCGCTGCTGAGGCGGGCGTCCAGCTCGTCCCGGCCGGGGAGGAACCACAGCTGGCTGCCCCGGTTGGTCTCGCCGACGAAACTGGCGAACGTCTCGCTGCGCGCCAGGTGGCCTGAGACGTCCCCGAGCACCGCCAGCCGCATCCGGTACGTGGCGAACTTGCCCGCTACCGCCCCGGCCACCCCGGTGCGCAGCTGGAAGAACTCCGGGGCCAGCCGCTCGACCGGGAGCACCACCAGGGCGGCGTCCCGCCCGTGCGCGTCCGCGATCAGGTCAACCGCGTGCTGCTCGGTGCTGATCACCGGGCCGTCCGCCGTGCAGACCAGCGTCTTCACCCCGTGGATCTCGGTGATCAGGTCAGCCATCCAGCGCCTCCTCGAGTTGGCGGGTGAGCACGGGCCGGGCGCCGGCCAGGGACGGGCCGCACCAGGTGAGCAGCCGGCCGTCCAGGAACGCGCAGCGGGCGCCGGGGAACGCCTCCGGGCCGTCGTCCGGGGTGAACAGGTAGGGCTCGTCGGGCAGCACCACCAGGTCGGCCCGCCCGGCGGCCAGCAGCGCGCGCAGCTCGTCCAGCGGCGGGCGCGGGTACCGGTCGGCGTGCTCGGCGTAGGCGTTCGCCACCCCCAGCCGGCGCAGCACGTCCCCGGCGAAGGTGTCCCGCCCGAGCAGCACCCATGGCCGCCGCCACACCGGCACGATCGCGGTGGCCCACACCGGCGGCACCGGCCGGCCCCACTCCCCCTCGGCGAGGGCCAGCCACTCCGGGTCGGCGTGGAACACCTCGGCGAGCAGCCGGCGGATCGAGGCCAGCGCGGCGGGCACGGTGGGCGCCGCCTCGGTCACCCACACCGGGATGCCGTCCGCGCGCAGCGCCGCCACGTCCTCCGCGCGGTTCTCCTCGGCGTTGGCCAGCACCAGGTCGGGCCGGGCGGCGCGCACGGCCGGCAGCTTCGGGTACTTCGAGCCGCCCACCCGCGCCACGTCCAGCTCGGCCGGATGGATGCAGTAGTCGGTGGCGCCGACCAGCACCCCGGGCACGCTCACCGCGACCGCCTCGGTGACCGACGGCACCAGCGAGACCACCCTGCTCGGCGCCGCGGCCAGCTCGACCGGTTCGCCCAGGTCGTCGAGGAGCGCCGGGCTCACGGCAGGTCGGTGATCCGGATCCCGGCGTGCGTCTTGTACCGGCGGTTGATCGCGATCAGGTTGGCGGTCAGCGCCTCCACCTGGCCGGCGTTGCGCAGCCGCCCGCCGTAGACGCCGCGGAACCCGGGCACGGTTTCGGCCAGCGCGCGGACCTGGTCGGTGGCCGCCCGGTCCTCCCCCAGCACCAGCACGTCCATGTCCAGCTTGGCCACCGAGAGATCGGCCAGGGTCACCGCGGACACGTGGTGGAAGGCAGCCGTGACCGTGGAGTCCGGGAGCAGCGCGGCGGCCTGCTGGGCGGCGCTGCCCTCCTCGACCCGCAGCGGGAACGGCCCCTGCTTGTCGAAGCCCAGCGGGTTCACGCAGTCGATCACGATCTTCCCGGCCAGTGGCTCGCGCAGCGAGGTGAGCAGGGCGTCGTGCCCGTCCCACGGCACGGCGACCAGCACGATGTCCGACGCCGCCGCGCAGCCGGTGTTGTCCGCCCCGGTGACCGGCCCGCCGGCATCCGGGCCCGGCAGCCCGGCCTGCTCGGCGAGCTCAGCGGCGGCCTGCCCAGCACGCTCGGCGCTGCGCGACCCGATCACCACCTTCAGCCCGGCGACGGCCCAGCGCAGCGCCAGCCCCTTGCCCTGTGGTCCGGTGCCCCCCAGCACGCCGATGGTCTGACTGGTCAGGTCCGGGGTCGCCGCCGGCTCGGTCACCATGTCCTCCACGCCTACTTGGATCAGCACCGTCCACCATAGAGACCCACCCGCGCCCCGGCTGGCGGCGGGCGGAGACGGCGGGCGGCGCCGCGGTTTAATTCCGCCCGTGAACCGCTCCCCGCGCCACCCCGATCCCCGCCGTCGCCCCGGTCGTGCCCGCCGCAGGCTCCTCCCGAGCCGGCTGGGAGTGGCCGCCGCGCTGGTGACCGCGCTGGCCACGGCCGCCTGCGGTCCGTCCGCGCCGACCGGCACCAGCGCGCAGTCGAGCTCCGGCCCGGAGTCGACCTCGGCCGACGGCTCGCACACCGAGCAGACCACGTACGAGATCACGGACACGATCAGCCAGTTGCAGCTGGACGGGCGCGCCGGCCGGATCACCTTCACCGCCGCCGACGGCCCGATCTCGGTCACCGAGGCCTTCACCTACAGCGACGACAAGCCCGCCACCAGCCACGACGTCAGCGGGGGCACGCTGAACCTGCGGGACAACGGCTGCCAGCGGGAGCGGACGATCAACGGCCGCTGCGAAGTCGCCTGGGACATCCGCGCCCCCGCCGGCACCAATCTGCAGATGATCACCCGGGCTGGCGGGATCGCGGTCACCGGAGCGGCCGGCACGATGGACGTGTCCACCAACGCGGGCGGCATCCGGGGCCGGGCTCTGGTCAGCAAGAACGTCACCGCGAAGAGCAACGCGGGCGGGGTCGACCTGCAGTTCCAGCAGCCGCCGGACCAGGTCCAGGCCAGCACCAACGCCGGCGGCGTGGACATCCAGGTGCCCCCCGGCACCAGCTACGCGGTCACCGCGAAGAGCAACACCGGCCACCCGGATGTCGAGGTGCAGCAGAGCGGCAGCTCCACGCACAAGATCGACGCCAAAACCAACGCCGGCGGCATCGACATCACCAACAGCTAACCCCGTTCCCGCGAGTCGGGGCGCACAGCACCTTGAGTCGGGGATCTGGGCACATCGGTCTGGTGTGCTGAAATCCCCGACTCAGTGTGCCCAGAGCCCCGACTCGCGGGCAGTTGGTGCGGGTCAGCGGTTGACCAGGCCGGCGTCGTAGGCGAGCAGGCCGGCCTGGGTGCGGTTCTCGCAGTCCAGCTTGACCAGGATCCGGGAGACGTAACCCTTCACCGTCGTCTCGGACAGGTACAGCCGCTTGGCGATCTGCGCGTTGGACAGGCCCTCCCCCAGGCAGGTCAGCACGTCGGTCTCCCGGTCGGTGAGCTCGCGGATCAGGCTCAGCGCGCGGTCCCGGTTCGCGTGCTCGTCGGCGGAGGCGGCGACCAGCCGCCGGGCGGCCGCCGGGGACAGCACGGTGTGCCCGTCGGCGGCCACCCGGACCAGGCCGATCAGATCCTCCGGCGGAGTCGACTTGACCAGGAAGCCGGCGGCGCCGGCGCGCAGCGCGCGAATCACGTACTGGTCGGCGTCGAAGGTGGTCAGCGCGACCACCGAGGGGGGATCCGGGAGCGCGGCGATCCTGGCGATCGCGGTGAGCCCGTCCACCCCCGGCATCCGCAGGTCCATCAGCACCACGTTCGGGCGGTGCCGGACCACTGCCTCGACCCCGGCCGCCCCGTCGTGTGCGGCCTCCACCACCTCGATGTCCGCCGCCGAACCCAGGATGGTGCGCAGATGCGCGCACACCATCGGTTCGTCGTCCACCACTACGACCCGGATCATGCGTCCCCCCGCACCTGGTGCATCGGTAGCTGCCCACCACCGGCCAGCGCCCCCGGCGCGGGGCGGCCGACGGTGCCGATCGGCCCGGTCCGGGGCCCGGCGGTCGGCGACACCGAGGCCGGCCCGTCGCGGGTCGGCACGTAGGCGGGCAGCGTGGCGTCCACCACGAACCCGCCGTCCTCGGTCGGCCCGGCGTAGAGCGAGCCGCTGACCAGCTCGACGCGCTGGCGCAGCCCGAGCAGCCCGGTGCCGGAGCCGCTCGCGGTCAGGTCGGCGTCTCCGCCCCGCTCCGGCGCGGAGTTGCGCACGGTCAGCCGGACCCGGTCGGTGCCGAACCTCATGGTCACCGTGGCGGTGGCGCCCGGAGCGTGCTTGCGCACGTTGGTCAGCGACTCCTGCACGATGCGATACGCGGTGCGGGCCACCACCGGGGACGCCAGCCCCGGGTTGCCGTGCTGCTCCAGTTGCACGGCCACCCCGACCGACTCCGACTCGGCGAGCAGCTCGGCGAAGTCCGGCACCGCGGCCTGGCCGCCGGCCCTGGGCAGCGCCAACTCCTCGGCCGCCCCGCCCGGCGCGGAGCGCAGCACCCCGACCAGGTCGCGCAGCTCCTCCAACGCCTGGCAGCCGGCGGCGCGCAGATCCTCGGCGGCCGCCCTGGTCTCCGCGTCGGTGGCGGTCACCCCGAGGGCACCGGCCTGCAGCACCATAAGGCTGACCCGGTGGGTGACCACGTCGTGCATCTCGGCGGCCAGCCGCACCCGCTCCTCCACCCGGGCCTGCTCGGCCAGCCGGTGCTGGTCGCGCTCGGCCCGCTCGGCGCGCTCGGTCAGGTTCGCCACGTAGGTGCCCAGCAGGGCGGGCAGCACCACGATGGTCCCTACGCTGATGGGCACCACGACCGAGGGATCCCACACCCGGGCGGCCACCATGATGATCAGAGCGACCATCAGCCAGGCCCGGCGGCGGTCCCGGCCGTAGGCCAGCGCGCTGTACGCGGCGAACGGGACGGAGAGCACGAGCCAGCCCTGCTCGCGTTCCCCGATGGTGGACAGCAACAGGTTCGGTGCCCACTCGCCGATGCACTGCAGCGCGAACGTGCTCATCATCATCAGAAACAGCACGGTCAGCGGTGCGGACCGGCGGAAAAGCAGGGTCAACGCGCAGCCGCACTGGATCACCAGCCCCCACGGGCCGAACTGCCGCGCCGGTGCGGACAGCAGCGCCACCAGCACCGAAATCACCAGCGCCACCACCGCGACGTCGAACATCGCCTCTCGCCGCGACGCCCACGGTCGCGGCCACCGCGCTGGCATCGAGTGGTCCACATCGCGAACCGTACTTCCCCGACCGCCGGGCAGGCTGGCTCGCCAGCACAAACACCTCGGATGGGCGCCGCCCATCCGACGAAAGTCGCAGCGGGCCGCGGGTCTGCACACCTTCGCCACTGGGTCGGCCGACATCCCCCGGTGCGCGCGGGTTCACCCCTGCGCTGAAATAGGTGAGAGTGCAATCAGGGGGGACAGCACGCATGCGCACGGCGATACGGGCACATCCCGGGGGGCGGGGCAGCGACGGCGAGGAACTCGCGCCGCTGGCCACCAGCCCGGTGCTGGTGTTGACCGGCTGCGTGGGCGCGGTGCTGCTCGCGCTGAGCTGGCGGTCCGGCTTCAGCGGCGGGGAGCTTTCCATGCTGGCCGCCGGCCGCCACCTGGCCTGGGGGTACGCCGACCGGCCGGCGATGCTTCCCGCGCTGTCCCGGCTGTTGGACGCGGTGACCGGCGGCTCCCCGATCGGCGTGCGGCTGCCCGCCACCGTGCTGACCTCGGCCGGCGTCGTGGTCACCGCGCTGATCGCCCGGGAGTTCGGCGGCGGCCGGCACGCGCAGATCCTGGCCGCGGCGGTGTACGCCGGCTCGGCGGCCACCCTGGGCACCGGTTACCTGCTGGCCGCGAGCACCGTGGACGCGTTCCTCTGGACCACCTGCGGATGGCTGCTGGTCCGCTGGGTGCGCACCGGCGACCGCCGGATACCGATCTGGCTCGGCGTGGTCACTTCGGTCGCGCTGCAGACCGAGTACCTGATCCTGCTGCTGTGGGCGGTGCTGGCGATCGCCCTGCTCACCGTCGGGCCGAAGCAACTGGCCACCCGGCCCGGTCCGTGGCTCGCGGTCGGCTGCGCGCTGCTCACCACGCTGCCCGAGTTCATCTGGCAGGCCCGGCACGACTGGCCCTTCCAGAGCGTGCCGACCGGCATCGAGCGCGACCCCATCCACGCCACGCTGACCTTCCTGCCGCTGCTGCTGCTCGCCGCCGGGTTGGTCGCCGGCGCGGCGGGGGCCCTGTACGGGCTGGCCCGGCTGCTGGGCCGCCCCGAGCTGAGTCGGTACGCCTTCCTGGGCTGGACGGCGATCGGCGTGACCGCCGCCTTCCTGGTGCTGAGTTCCCGGCCCTACTACGTGGTCGGCCTGTTCCCGGTGCTCTGGGCGGCCGCCGCTGCCGACCTGGAGCGGCACCCGCTGCCCTCAGCCTGGCGCTGGCTGTCCGGCTGGCCGGTGCTGGCACTGTCCGCCCTGCTGGCCCTGCCGGGGGCGCCCGGCCTGCCCGGGTGGGCGGGCTGGCCACAGGCGCCGATCGCCCCGGTGGCCTGGCTGACCAGGGATCACGGCGCGGCCATGGCCGGCCCGGTGGACCTGCGGGTCGGGCCCCGGCTCAACCAGGCCGGCTGGACCGGCTTCGCCGCCGAGGTGGCCCGGGTGTACCACGGGCTTCCAGCGCAGTCCCGCGAGCATGTGGTGATCATCACACGCGGTGTGTGGGGCGCCAGCGCGCTGGACCGCTACGGCCCCGCGTTCGGGTTGCCGCCGGTCTACTGCACGAAACGGAACTACTGGTACTTCGGCGCACCACCGCAGGACGCGGAGCGGGTGCTGTACGTGGGTGAGCCCAGTGAAATCCGCCCGCACTTCGATGAGCTGCGGCAGCTGGGCACGGTGCCCGAGGCCGGCCC
Source organism: Pseudonocardia sp. (assembly GCA_035489915.1). Classification (GTDB taxonomy): domain Bacteria; phylum Actinomycetota; class Actinomycetes; order Mycobacteriales; family Pseudonocardiaceae; genus Pseudonocardia. Next base: position 22,259 of record DATHIT010001063.1, read on the forward strand.
GGGGACAGCGGTGTTTCCGGCCGGCACCCAGCTCTGGCTGGCCGAGGGTCGGCGGGCCCCGTGGTCGCGGCTTTGGCCGGAGCTGCGTGGCACATAGCAGGCTCACAGTCTGAAAACGCACCTCAGCTTTCTCTGGACATCCGAGGGCCGGCGGTTCAGCCTGGACACCAGACGTACTGATGCCGTGACACACGGAGGCTGGGATGAAGCTCGGGAAGATGCTGTCGGTCGGTGAGGTCGTCGAGCACCCCGCCGCCGAGGAACCACTCATTGCCGAGTTGCCCGTCGAGGCCGCCCCGGTGACTGTGGCCACCCCCGAGCCGGCCAGCGCGCTCGCGGACCGAGAGCCAGCGCCCACGCCGGCCGTCGCGCGCGCCGCCCGCTAGTCCGATGGCGGGCTGGTCGCCCGTCCGTCGCACCCCCAAGGAGCGACCGAACGCGCCGCTGCACGGCTTCAAGCTGGCCCACCCGATGGTGTCCGCCGACGGCAGCCGGGCCGGATTCGGCGGGGTGACCCTGGGCAGAGCCAATGTCTACGGGGTGGTCGCGGACGCCGAATGCGCGCAGGGCGGACGGCACCAGAGCCCGTCCCGGTGGTGCGACTGCGGGTTCTACTGCGTGCACACCCTGGACGACGCCCGGGCGCTGGCCTGCGATCCGGACTACCGCTACGCGGTCCTGCTGGAGGTCACCGCGTCCGGCCGGTTCATGCGCTACGAGCGCGGGCTGCGCTACGCCAAGCAGCGGGTGACCTTGGTGCGGGTGGGTCGCTGCGGGTGCGGGCACGCCGCCACGGTGTTCGTGGAGACCGGCGCCGGGTCGGTGGGCTGGCGGCGGGTGGTCGCGGTCTGCCCGGCCTGTGCCGGTCCGCGCCCCGGGCTGCCGCTGGCCGGCTTCGCCCGGCTGCTCGGCGGCGTCCGGGTCACCCAGGACGACACCGCCCACCCGTACGACCCGGTCCGGCCGTTCGACCTGAGCGCGGACTCCTCGGCCGCCAGCCCCACCCCGACCTCGGCCAGCCCGCCGGCGAGCGCGCCGACCGGGTCGGTGCCCAGCCAGGCCAGCGCGCCGGCGCTGGATCGGGTCGCGCAGGACGAACTGGTCCCGGTACTCACCGCCGAGGTGGCGCTGCTGCAGGCCCGACTGGACGAGATACAGCGGCAGCTGGTCCGGCTCACCGACAGCCGGGACTAGGGCAGGGTCAGCACCCGGGGGCCGTCCTTGGTGATGGCAACGGTGTGTTCGGCGTGCGCCGCCCGGGCGCCGTCCTTGGTGTACACCGTCCAACCGTCCGCCCCGGTCCGGGTGCGGTGCCCGCCGGCCATCAGCATCGGTTCGATGGCCAGCACCAGGCCGGGGTGCAGCCGGATGCCTCGGCCGGCCCGCCCCTCGTTGGCCAGGTGGGGCATCTCGTGCATCTCCCGGCCGATGCCGTGCCCACCCAGGTCGTCCGGCTGGCCGTAGCCACCCTCGGCGGCCACCTGGCCGATTGCCTGCGAGATGTCCCCCATCCGACCGCCGGCGCGAATGGCGGCGATCCCGGCGGCCAGCGCGCGCTCGGTCTGGGCGATCAGCGCCAGGTCGGCCGGGTCGGCCTGGTCTTCCGGGCCGACCACGAAGGACACCGCGGCGTCCCCGTGCCACCCGTCCAGCTTGGCCGCGCAGTCCACGCTGAGCAGGTCTCCGGGGCGCAGCCGGTAGCCGTTGGGCGGGGCGTGCACCACCGCGTCGTTCACCGAGGCACAGATGGCCCCGGGATACGGGGTCGGCGCCCAGCTCGGGTGGTAGCCGAGGAACGAAGGGCTGGCGCCGGCCTTCGCGATCACCTCGCTGGCCAGCTCGTCCAGCTCACGCAGCGGCACGCCGACCTCGGCGCGCTCGCGTACGGCGGCCAGCACCTGGGCCACCACCTGGCCGGCCTGTCGCATCGCGGTCAGCTCTGTCTCGGTCTTGAGCTCGATCACCCGATACCTCCGGGTTGTGCACGGATAACTATCCGGTATTACTATCACAGCTATGGTTCGACCGCCATTGACCCCAGAAGACCGCGAGCGAGGCGCCCGGCTCGGGGCATTGCTCCGCGAAGCGAGGGGCACCCGGGGCATGGCCGAGGTAGCGGTGGCATCCGGGGTCTCGGTGGATGCGCTGCGCAAGATCGAGGCCGGGCGGGTGCCGACGCCGGCGCTGTTCACCGTCGCGGCGCTTGCCACCGCCCTGGGCCTCTCACTGGACGCCCTGGTCAGCGACGTGCAACCACCGCCCGCGCCCGCCGACCGCCAAGTCAGCTGAACCCGTGAGTGGCTAGCGTTGCTATAGCAACGCTAGCCACTCACGGGTTAGACCTTCTCCTTGCGGCAGGGGTTGCGGCACTCGCCGATGCCGGCGATCCGGGTGGTCAGCACGGCGCCCTCGGTGAGGTAGCGCGGCGGCTTGCGCACGTGCCCGACGCCACCCGGGGTGCCGGTGGCGATCACGTCGCCCGGTCGCAGCGTGATGATCTCCGAGATGTACGCGACGAGCGCGCACGGGTCGAACACCAGCTGCCCGGTGGACGAGCGCTGCAGCACCTCGCCGTCCACCTCGGAGGTGATCTCGGCGTCGATCGCCGGGCCGCCGCCGGGGAGCTCATCCGGCGTCACCAGGGTGGGCCCGAGCGGCGTGGTGGCCTCGAACATCTTGCCCTGCAGCCATTGCAGCGTGCGGTTCTGGTAGTCGCGCACCGAGACGTCGTTGAGCACGCTGTAGCCGGCGATCGAGCCGGCGGCCCGCTCGGCCGAGACGTGTCGGGCCGGCGCGCCGATGATCACCGCGAGCTCGGCCTCCCAGTCCACCGCGTCGGACACCGCGGGGAGCAGCACGTCGTCGTAGGCGCCGACCAGCGTGCTGGGGAACTTGGCGAACAGCGTGGGGTACTCCGGCGTGGCCCGCCCGGTCTCCTCGATGTGGTCTCGGTAGTTCAGCCCCACGCAAATGATCTTCTCGGGGGAAGGCACCAGCGGGGCGTAGTCCAGCCCGTCGACCGGGTGCGCCCGACCCGAGGCGGCCGAGGCGCGATCCCGCCAGTCCTGGTGGCGCAGCAGCGCGCCCAGGTCGGCGTCCCCGGTTTCCACCGCCGCGTCGGTATCCACCCGCACCGCCCGGGTTCCCGACTCGGTACGGATCGTCGCCAGCCTCATCCCGCTCCCGCCTTCGCCCGCCTCGCCAACTAGTCCGAACTGAACCTACCCTCGTGGGTCGGGAGAACGGGCCGGCCGCTGAGGATCACCGGGCCGACGTGCGGCTACAGCGAGGCGTAAAGGGCCCGCTCGAAATCGACGTACACCTTCAGCGCGCGGGGCTCCACGAACGGGAGGGTCTGGGTGTAGATCGCGGCGGTCACTCCGCTGCTCGGGTCCACCCAGAAGTGTGTGTTGAACAGGCCGGCCCAGGCCCCGCTGCCAACGGCTCGCATGCCTGGGTACTGCTGGGTGTTGAGCAGCAGGCCGAGGCCCCATTTCAGGCCAGGGCCAAGGTTGACGTCAGCGCTGGTCTGGGGATCGGCGCTGGGAATCTCGGCGGGGAAGTCCAGCGAGCCGATCTCGTTGGCGAACGCGGCGTCCACCGTGGCCTGCTCCAGGATCTGGGCATCGCCCAAGGTGCCCCCGCCCAGCAGCATCCGCTGGAAGGCCAGGTAGTCGCGCGGCGTCGAGTACAGGCCGTGACCGCCGGCCCACCACTCCGGCTTTTGGCTCCAGTCGAAGTCCGTCGCCACCCAGGCGCCGTCCTCGCCGCGCATGTGCACCGGCACCGAGTTGGCCCGCTGCTCCTCGCTCATCAGGAAGGTGGTGTGGTGCATGCCCAGCGGGCCGAGCACGTTCGCGTCCAGGTAGGCGTCCAGCGATTGCCCGCTGGCCACCTCGACCACCCGGCCCAGCCAGTCGGTGTTGGTGCCGTACTCGAAGCGAGTGCCCGGGTCGCTCAGCAGCGGAGCGGTGAAGACCGCCATCGAGCCGGAACCCACGTTAGGCGTTCCGGTGACATCCAACCAGCGGGACAGGTCTGCGCTGAAGAACCAGTAGCCCAGCCCAGCCGTATGTGTGATCAGCTGACGGACCGTCGCCCTGGCGCCGGCCGGGCGCAGCTTTGGGGTGTCGCCGTCGAAGCCCTCGAGCACCTGTAGCTCGGCGAACTCCGGCAGGTAGGTATCCACCGGTGCGTCCAGCTCCAGGTTGCCGCGCTCGGACTGCTGCAGGGCGGCGACGGTGGCCACCATCTTGGTCATGGACGCGATGCGCAGCATGCTGTCCGGGCCGATCGGGTCGTCCTG
>DATHIT010001064.1:0-2630 GCA_035489915.1 Pseudonocardia sp.
TGCGGGCCCACCGGTCTGCTCGACGCGCTGGAACAACACTTCGAAACGACCGGTCAAGCCACGAGACTGCACACCGAACGATTCCGTCCGAACGTCCTTGTCACCGGCGAAGGCGGGCAAGTTTCGTTTGCCAAATCCGGCACTGTCATCGAGGCCGACGGCGTGACCCCGCTACTCGACGCCGGCGAGGCCGCCGGCGTGCTCATGCCCTCGGGCTGCCGGATGGGAATCTGCTTCGGTTGCGTCGCCCCACTGCGCGAGGGAGCGGTGCGCGACCTGCGCAGCGGCGACCTCACCACCGCGGCTGCCGGCGACGGCGTGCTCATCCAGACCTGTGTGTCGGCCGCAGCCGGCGCCTGCGACATCGACCTCTGAGGAGTTTCCATTGACCGTCATACAGAAGAAGGCCGACAACCCGATCGCCCACCTCACCGCACAGGACATCGAGACCCTCGGCGCCGAACTCGACGCCATCCGCGCGGACGTCGTCGCCAGCCGAGGTGAGCGCGACGCGGCCTACATACGCCGCGTCATCGACGCCCAGCGCACGCTCGAGCTCGGCAGCCGGGCCATGCTGCTCGTCTCGTTGTTCCCGCCGGCATGGCTGGCCGGGACCGCTGGCCTGGCGGTGGCGAAGATCCTGGAAAACATGGAGATCGGGCACAACGTCATGCACGGCCAGTGGGACTGGATGCGGGACCCGAAGATTCACTCCACCACCTGGGAGTGGGACCACGCCTCACCGTCGGAGATGTGGAAGCACTCGCACAACGAGCTGCACCACACCTACACCAACGTCGTCGGTAAGGACAACGACCTCGGCTACGGCATCATGCGCGTCGACGAGGACCAGCGCTGGGTGCCGATGTACCTGGGCCAGCCTCTGTGGAACTTCATCAATGCGTGCTTCTTCGAGTACGGCATCGCCGCCTACGACCTCGAGCTGGGCAAGAACTGGACCCGCCGCAAGGAGAACGTCGAGTTCCAACGCCAGGCCAAGGCGGTACTGGCCAAGATCCGGGCGCAGATGACGAAGGACTACGTCGTGCACCCGCTGTTGTCCGGCCTCTCCGCCCCGACCACCCTGGCCGCGAATGCGGTCGCGAACCTGGTCCGCAACCTCTGGTCGCACTCGGTCATCATGTGCGGGCACTTCCCCGAGGGTGTCGAGACGTTCGAGAAGAAATCCATCGTCGGGGAGACCCGCGGCGAGTGGTACCTGCGCCAGATGCTCGGTGCGGCCAACATCGAGGGCGGACAGCTGACCCACCTGATGGCCGGCAACCTGTCCTTCCAGATCGAACACCACCTGTTCCCGGACCTGCCCAGCAACCGATACCAAGAAATCGCGCCGAAGGTCCAGGTACTGTTCGAGCGCTACGGCCTGACCTACACCACCGGCTCACTGCCCAGCCAGGTCGCCTCGGCATGGAAGAAGGTCATCCGGCTCTCCCTGCCCAATGGTTTCTTCGACAAGCTGAAATCCGTCCGCACCCCGACCGCGGCTGTCGCGGTCGTCGCGCAGCTCACTGGCACGCGCCCACCAACCCGCGAGCGCGCGGTCGCTTAAGCCCACAGGCTTAGGCCCAGTCGACATGAGAGTTGTCTCGCACCAGCGCTATCCAGAAACCGCCGAGTTCGACCCGGCGAGCGGCACCTTGACCGTTACCGCCGACCGCTCAGCGACACCCAATGCCGAACTTCGAACTCAAGGACTGTACGCACAGCTGGGTGAGAGCACTGTGGTTTTCTTCAACGATCAGGGGAGATTGTATATCCAGGTTGGTCGGACAAACTTCCCCTCATCCGCCCGAGCGAGTACGACAAAAACTCGGATCTGGTACACCGAGCCGAATCGGAGCTGATACTCAGTCGACCAGAATCGGGCAGAGTAGAACTCCGGTACCCCTCCCGGACCTCCGAGCGGGCCACCCCTAGATGAGGACCCCACGGCATTCATCTCCGACGAAGACTACGACTACGGACTGCTCATGAGAGGGATCATCACCGACAGCGAGCGCCGAAATGTCATGCTCGGCGACTAGCTGAATGCAGCGCAACAGCCGCCATTCCGAAGGCGGTTCGCGCGCCAGCGGGTTCGTGTGCCGGTTCTGGTAACGCTCGCGGAGCATCGTTCCAGCACCGACCTCCATACAGCCAAAGTATCGCGGATTGTCTATTAGATGCCCTGTGGACGGGCGTGCGGGTGGCTGTGGGTCAGGCCGTGGCGGGGTGGCGAGCACAACTAGGTCAGAACCTGTCAGTTCCCTGACAGTCGGATCTCATGCATAACTGTGCCGACGGCGCGCCGTTGGCACAGTTATGGATCAACACCGCCGGCACCTGGCCCGCCGTCTCGCCCTCGCGGCGGCGCTCGTCGCCGGAGTGTTGATCGGGCTCGCGCCGTCCGCGTTGGCCGCCCCGGCGGACCCGCCGCCCGGCGGGACGAGCACGACCGGCAATGTGCTGCCCGGGCTGGCCAAGGCACTCGACCTCGGTCCGGCGCAAGGTGAGCACCCGATGTCGCTGCTGGTGTCCGTCGCACGGCCCGACCCGGCAGGGGAACGGGCACTGCTGGAGGCCGAGTACGACCCGCACAGCGACCGGTACCACCACTACCTGTCGACCAC
>DATHIT010001065.1:0-5726 GCA_035489915.1 Pseudonocardia sp.
CCTGTTCGGCCGCCTGGTACTGGGAGCTGCTGACCCCGAGGTGCTGCGGGTCGACGGCCGGGTAGTTTCCCTTGGTGTCGGGGTCGGGGAAGTTCGGCAGGCCGTGGGCGCGCATGCAGCGGGAGTAGGCGACCGCTGACGGGGAGCTCGTGGACCCGCCCGTGGTGGAGGTGGACACTCCCGTGGTGGTGGCGGGGGGCGAGCCGTCCCCGCATGCCGTTGCCAGCAGGCATATCAGGGCCGTCGCAGCCAGCGCTGCTGCCCACCGTGGCCATGACCGCCGCTGGCGTCCGCGGCCGGAGCTGTCGTTCATCTCGCGTCCGTTCATCTCGCGTCTCTCTGCGGCTGGGTACCGTCAGGAATCAGGTGTAGGGGGTGGCGGGTGACAAGAAGGTGCCAGGCGTCACCTGGCTGTCACCTTCGATGGCCGCCAGCAAGGACCTGCCATGCTGGAGCCGGAGAGCGCCGATGAGAGTCCTGATAGCCGAAGACGACGACCGGCTGGCCCGGGCGGTGGCGGCCGGGCTGCGCCGCCGCGGGATGACCGTCGACGTGGCCCCCGACGGCGCCGGCGCCCTCGACAAGTTGGCGGTGGACGCCTATGACGTGGTGGTGCTGGACCGGGACCTGCCCGGCGTGCACGGCGACGAGATCTGCCGGCGCCTGGCGGCGGGCCGGTCGGCGAGCCGGATCCTGATGCTCACGGCGGCCCGGTCGGTGCGTGACCGGGTCGAGGGCCTCGGGCTGGGCGCCGATGACTACCTGCCCAAGCCGTTCGACTTCACCGAGCTGGTGGCCCGCATCCAGGCGCTGGCCCGGCGTCCCGGCGCCCCGCCGCCGGCCGGGCTGGGCTTCGGGGACCTGGCCCTGGATCCGGAACGGCGGGTGGTGACGCGCGCCGGTCGCACGCTGGCGCTGACGCCGAAGGAGTTCGCCGTGCTGGAATGCCTGCTGCGGGCCGACGGTCGGCCGGTGTCGGCGGAGGAATTGCTGCAGCGAGTGTGGGACGAGGTCGCCGACCCGTTCACCACCACCGTGAAGACCACCATCGGCCGGCTGCGGGCCAAGCTCGGCGACCCGCCCGTGATCGAGACCGTCCGCGACAGCGGCTACCGCATCGGAGGCGCGTGATGCACCCGGACTCGCGAGGCACCCCACCTGGCCGCACCCGGCCGCGCCGCACCCGGTGGCCGCACCTGCCGCGCCGCACCGCCCGGCTGCGGCTGACCACCCTGTACGGCGGACTGTTCCTCGCCTGCGGCGCGATCCTGCTCGCCGTCAGCTATGTGCTTGTCGAGCAGGCCATCGCCCCCGGCGGGCACATCAACGAAAGCGGCCTTCCGCCCAGCGGCATCACCGTCTCCCCAGGCACTGGTGCGCTCAGCAAAGGCCAGCTTCCCAACGGCCAGCTTCCCGAGTTGTCCAGCCTTGAAGTCGCGCTGGCCAAACAGATAGCCGCGAGCGACTTGCGGCAGGTCCAAATCGCCGCACCAATCGCCCTGGCGATCGTCACCGTGGTCGCACTAGCGCTGGGCTGGCTCGTGGCCGGCCGGGTCCTGCGCCCGCTGGCTGTGATCACCGCCGCCGCCCGCCGCATCTCGGCCAGCAACCTGAACCAGCGGCTGGCCCTGCGCGGCCCTGACGACGAGCTCAAGGGCCTCGGCGACACCCTCGATGAGCTGTTCGCGCGACTGGAAGCCTCCTTCCACGCCCAACGGGTCTTCGTCGCCAACGCCTCACACGAAATGCGCACCCCGCTGACCCGGGAGCGTGCCATGCTGCAGGTCGCGCTGGATGACCCCGGCACCACCGCCGAAACCTGGCGTGGTGTCGCCGCGGAGGTACTCGCCTCCAACGCCGAGCAGGAAAGCCTCATCGAGGCGCTGCTCGCCCTCGCCAGCAGCCAGGGTGGCCTCGGCGAGCGCCAGGTGGTCGACCTGGCCGCCGTCACCGGCGAGATCCTGCGCTCCGCCCGTCTCGAGGCCGCCCACCGGGGCCTGTCCGTGGATGCCGTCACTAGGCCGGGGCCCCTGCTCGGCGACAAGGTGCTGACCGAACGGCTCGTGGCCAATCTGGTCGACAACGCCATGCGCCACAACGTCGCCGGCGGGAGAGTCGAGGTCAGCACCGCGGCCAGGGACGGCTGCGCGGTCCTGGCAGTGGCCAACACCGGCCTGGCCGTCCCGCCCGAGGCGCTCGGGCGGCTGTTCCATCCCTTCGTGCGGCTCGACGGACGCCGGGTAGGCCATGACACCGGCCACGGCCTTGGCCTTTCCATCGTCGATGCCATCGCCGCCGCCCACGGCGCCGCGATCATCGCTCACGCCAGGACCGGCGGCGGCCTGTCCATCGAGGTCACGTTCCCCGCGATACCGGATGAGCCGCCGCCGGCCGCCTCGACCAGCCGGGCTGACACGGGGCCCAGCACACGGACCCGTTCCGGACAATAAGCACCGACGAGCAACCACCAGACTGAGATGGGCGCGAGCCACGCGTCGAGCCATGCAGCGCGGCCATGGCCCTGAGCGGGTTTACCTACATCCGATCGGTGCACGGTCTGTCGGCGCTCACGTAATTCCCGGGGGCTGGGCTCAAGTAATTCCTCGGGGCGTGGTCCTCTGGTGTTGTTCTACTTGGTTGCTGGTGTGCTTGTCGAGCCGGCGCGGCCGGGTCGTTTGTTGGGCCGGTAGCTGGGGCCGTTCATGACGATCTGGTGGCTGGTGTTGATGAGCCTGTCGAGGAGTGATTCGGCGACGACGGGGTTGGGGAACAGGGCGTACCAGTCGACCGGGGATCGGTTCGAGGTGGTGATCAGCGACCGGCCGTGCTGGGCCCGGTCGGAGATCAGCTCGTAGAGGTCGTCGGCCTGTTGTGCGGTCAGTTCGCGCATGGCGAAGTCGTCCAGGATGAGGACGTCGGGTCGGGTGAGTTCGGCGAGGCGTCGGGGCCAGGTGTGGTCGGCGTGTCCGCCAGCGAGATCGGCGAGGGCGCGGCTGGTTTTGGTGAATCGGACGTCGGCGCCTTGGCGGATGGCGAGGTGTCCGAGTGCTTGCGCCACATGGCTTTTCCCGACGCCGACGGGTCCATAGAGGACGATCGACTCGCCGGCGTGGAGCCAGCGTAGGGCGGCGAGGTCGCGGATCTGCGCGGCGGGGAGTTTCGGGCTGGCGGCGAAGTCGAACTCTTCCAGGGTGGCCTGTTGTTCGAAGCGGGCCCGGCGGATGCGGCGTTGCATGCTCATCGTGTCGCGGCGGGTGATCTCGTCGTGGCAGAGGACCTGGAGGAAGTCGAGGTGGCCGAGGTCACCGGCGTGGGCCTGGGCCAGGCGGGCGTCGAGGGTTTGCAGCATGCCGGACAGCTTCAGCGCGCGTAGATGGTCGTGCAGGGCGGTGTCGATGACAGTCATCGGTGTCTCTTTCTGCTGGTGGGGTGGCCGGGGGCCGCCGGTCACAGGGGTGCGACCGGCGGCGTGGTGGTGGTGGTCAGTTGAGGCGGCGGTGTTCGGCGACCCGGCAGCGGGTGCTGCAGAACCGGCGTGGTTGGCCGGGTCGGGTGACGTCGATGTGGATGAGGTTGCGGCAGTGCCAGTGGGCGCACCGGCGCACGACGCAGCCCAGGTCTGGGCAGTCGGCGGAGGCGGTCGGACCGGTAACGATATTCGCGTCGGTGTGGTGCGGGGTGGCGCTGTCGTGCTGCGGGGCGTCCATCAGGCCACCGTCTGCCCATGCTGCTGCTCGTCGCTCGTGGTGGCCGGGTCCACCGGGTTGGGTTCGCTCGTGCTGGCCAGGGGGATGACATTCGCGAACAGCCGGACAGGGCCGTGCAGGTGCGCCGCGGCGCCACCATCACCGGTGCCCGGCGGGGGCGGTTCGGTCTCGACGCCGGCGGCGAGGATGCCCTTGACGGTGCGGTAGGACGGGTCACCGACCGCGATTGCCTTGGCGCAGGCCATTTCCAGCCGTTGCGGGGTGTGCCGGTCGGCCTGGCCGAGCACGCCTTGAGCGGCGCGGAGCCGGAACAGGGCGTTGACCTCCAGGAGTCCGGCGATCACCTGCACGCAGGCCGGGCCGATCTCCATCGCGCGGGTGCGGCACCAGGTCGGGGTCCGCATCCGGAACGCGATCTTCTCCGGCGGGTAGTGACCGAAGTCGGTCTGCTTGCCCTTCGGCTTCCGCCCATGCGTCGCGACCAGGTTTCCGTTGTGGAAGAACTGGACCACGGTGGCCGTGCAGCGGGCGTCGAGGCGCTGCCCGATCAGCCGCCACGGGATCGAGTAGATCGTCTTACCGACCTTGGCGTGGATGTCGGGCCCGACCAACGCCGTCGCCCATGTCGCGAGGACGAAGGCCTTGACCGGCAACGGTTGCAGGGCTTCGGCTTCGACCGCGGCGAACACGGAGGCGGGGGCGGCCCCGTCCAGGGACCGGCACGAACGCTGCCCGGCCACCTCGACGCACCACAGCAGCGCGGCGCGTTGCATCTCCGCGAGGGAGGTGAACTCCCGACCCCGCCAGAAGCTGTCCCGGATATAGGGCATCGGCCGCTCGATTCTGGCCTTGTCCCGAGGTTTCCGCGACCGGGCCGGGTCCACGAGGGCCCCGTAGTGAGCGGCCAACTCCGCGTACGACCGGTTGATCTTCGGGTCGTACAGGTCAGGCTTGTCGACCCCGGTGCGCAGGTTGTCCGGCACGATCCTCGCAGGTACCCCACCGAAGAACGCGAACCCGGCCACATGCGCCGCCGTCCACGAGGCCTGATCCATGCTCAACACCGGCCGCACGAACATGTACCGCGAACACGCCAGGACCATCGCGAACGCCCACACCGTGCGCCGCAACCCGGTACCCGGATCGGTCCACATCCCCAACTTGCCGTAGTCGATCTGGGCCTCCGCACCAGGATCGACCTCATCACGCAGCACCACGACCTGGTCGCGGCGTACCTCCTCGGACAGGTTCGCCGCCACATACCGTTTCAACGACGCCACACTGGCCCGCAAACCCTGCTCATCACGCAACCGCTGATGGATCGTTGCCTGCGTCACCCGCAGCTTCAACTGCCCGACGATGTACTCGTGATGGACGGCGATCTGCGGCCACGTCGTCTGCCGCAGCGTCGTATCGGTCAGCTGCGGGAACCAGTCCGCCACCAGCGCCGCCCACTGCGCCGCTGACCGCGCCGGCCCGCCCGGCGTGATCGCCGCCGCCACCGCCGGAGCAAGGTACTTACGGATCGTTTTCCGGTCCACGCCCAGGCTGTCGGACACCTCGCTCAGCGAGCGCCCCGCATACCAGTGGATCAAGATTTCGGTCACGTCGACCACGGTGAAACTTCTCCTCGCCATCGGTTCCCCTCGCCCTTCCAGACGAGGAGGAACTCTTCATGATCGCGAGGACCACACCCCCACGCCGCGCTCGTCGTCCCCCTGGGGAATTACGTGAGCGGGTGGGGAATTACGTGAGCGTCAAACCCCCGAAGCTGGGGAATTCCGTGAGCGCCGACAGCTAATCGGCAAGCCGTCGATAACGAGCCGTGGCGTATCCCGCCCTTCCCCAACGGCGACTACTACGCGTTCATCACTCAGTATCTCGAACAGGGAACCTTTGGCCATCCATGGGAACAGACGATCTGTGTGTTCGGCGGCGACCTGACCGAGGTCCTTGTTCCCGCCCTCGACTCGTGGCTGCCGTGAAGCGCGCAAACTGATGCGCCGAATTAGCAGCTTT
>DATHIT010001066.1:0-5583 GCA_035489915.1 Pseudonocardia sp.
CTCGGGGGCGAGCGCCTCGGTGAGCACCTCGCGCAGCATCTGGCGAGCCTGCTCGGGCGTGCGCGCGCCTCGGGTGGCGATCTCCGCGCGCAGCCTGGTGACCAGTTCGGTGGTGGTCTCCGCGCCGAGGTCGGCCAACAGCAGGGTGTCCTCCACCTCCTCCCACGACTCCTCGTCCAGCTCGCCGCCCCCGAGCAGACCGAGCAGCCCCTGGCCCAGGGTGGACCGGGAGCCGGCCAGCCGGCCGCGCAACCGTTCCAGCCGCCCCTCGGTCGGCTCGATCGCTTCGGCCGGCACCGGGGTTGGTGCGGTCGTGGGGGCAGGTGCCGGTGCGGCGGGTGCGGGCGCGGGCGCGGCGGGTGCGGGCGCGGCGGGTGGGGGCGCGGCGGGTGGGGGCGCCGGAGCGATCGGTGCCTCAGCCTCGGGAGCCGGCGCGGTTGGGGCCTCGGGAGCCGGGGCCTCGGGTGGTGCTGTCTTGGGTGCCGGCGGCTGTGGCGCCGGTGCGGTTGGGGCCTCGGGTGTCGGGGCCTCGGGAGCCGGGGCCTCGGGAGCCGGCGCCCTCGATGCCGAGGGGGGCGGGGCGGGCGCCTCGGTCGGCTTCGGCACGGGGGCCGGGGTTGGTGTGGGCGCCGGGGTTGGTTCGGGCGCCGGGGTAGGTTCGGGCGCCGCCGGCGGGGCCGGGCGTTCCAGTGTGCTGGGCCCGGCCGAGAAGCTGATCTCCCCGGTACCCCGGTAGCCCTCCCTCGGGGCGCCCGGCGGGCGCTCCGGGCGCTCGGCGCGCAGGTTCACCCGACGCCGCCGGGACATCACCAGCCCGACGACCAGCGCGATGAGCAGCAACAGCACGACCACCGCGACGACGATCCACACCACCGCGATGTTGCTCACGGTCTGGCCGACCTGTCCCTGGGCGAGCGCGGTCGAGGCGGCGAACGAGTCCATCACGGGTGCAATCCTGACACCGCCGCACCCATCGGTGTGGAGCGCCCGCGTGAGCGACCGCGCCCGGGCTCAGCTGAGCAGGTCGATGTCCGCGGCCTCGCCGCGCTCCTTGGCGCTGAGGTAGCAGGTCCAGGCGAGCGCCAGGTCCTGCCAGGGCAGCCCGACCGGCGCGTACACGGTGAGCTGGCTCGGGTCGGTACGTCCCGCCGCGGTTCGCCGCAGCACCGCCCCGAGCGTGGTGGCCAGCGGACCCGGCACGTCCTGGTGGCACAGCACCCCGGTCCGCCGGGCCAGCTCAAGATCGTCCACCACCAGGGTGGCCGCGTTCAGCAGGTCCGCGCCGAGCTCCCGCTTGCCCGGCTCGTCGGCCCCCAGGCTGGTCAGGTGCTGACCGGGGCGGGCCTCGGCGAGGGTGAGCAGCGGCGCGTGGCTCCAGGTCGCCAGGACCACGATGTCGCAGGCGGCGGACACCTCGGCCGCCCCGTCCACCAGCCGAGGGGGTGGGCTGCCCGGCTGGCCGTGCCGCTCGGCGAACCGCCGGGCCCGGTCCGGGTTGATGTCGGTCACGGTGATCCGGGTCAGCGGACGCAGCCGGCGCAGGCCGCGCAGCACCAGCTCGGCCTGGGCTCCGGCGCCGACGATGCCCAGTGCGCTGGCCGCCGGGTCGGCGAGCAGGTCGGTGGCCAGCGCGGCGGCCAGGCCGGTACGCCAGGCGGTCACGGTCGAGGAGTCCAGCACGGCCAGCAGCTCGCCATCGGCCAGGCTGTGCAGGCAGACCACCCCGCGCAGCGCCGGCTGGGCGGCGGGGAACTTGGCGTTCACCTTCACCGTGTAGGCGGGCACGCCGGGCAGCAGGCCGGGCAGCAACGCCGTCGCCGTTCCCGGCCCGGGCAGCTCGGTGTGCATGCGCTGGCCGGGGACCGCCGCCACGTCGTCGCGCAGGAATCCCTCGCGCAGGGTGGCCAATGCACGGTCCGGGTCGAGCACGGCGTTCAGATCCGAGCGGGTCAGCACCAGCGTCATCAGGCCTCCGGGGAACGCTATCCGGCGGCGGGCACACCGCGCAGCCGCTGCGAGATCACCGTGGTGATCCCGTCGCCGCGCATGCTCACCCCGTAGAGCGCGTCGGCCACCTCCATGGTGGGCTTCTGGTGGGTAATGATGATCAACTGGGAGGTGCTGCGCAACTCCTCCAGCAGCACGATCAGCCGGCGCAGGTTCGAGTCGTCCAGCGCCGCCTCGATCTCGTCCAGCACATAGAACGGCGAGGGCCGGGCCCGGAAGATGGCCACCAGCATGGCCACCGCGGTCAGCGACTTCTCCCCACCGGAGAGCAGGGACAGCCGCTTGATCTTCTTGCCCGGGGGCCGGGCCTCCACGTCCACGCCGGTGGTGAGCAGGTCGTCCGGGTCGGTGAGCACCAGCCGGCCGTCCCCACCGGGGAACAGCGTGCGGAACACGATCTCGAACTCCCGCGCCACGTCGGCGTACGCGGTGGCGAACACCTCGAGGATCTTGTCGTCCACCTCACTGACCACGGTGAGCAGGTCCCGCCGGGTCGCCTTGAGGTCCTCCAGCTGGGTGGACAGGAACCGGTAGCGCTCCTCCAGCGCGGCGAACTCCTCCAGCGCCAGCGGGTTGACCTTGCCCAGCTGGGTCATGTCCCGCTCGGCCCGCTGCGCCCGCCGCTGCTGGGTGGCCCGCTCGTAGCGCATCGGCGGCGGCGCGGTCACGTCCTCGCCGCGCTCCTTGGCCGCCTCGTACTCGGCCAGCTCGCCGGCCCCGGGCGGGACGTCCTGGTCCGGGCCGTACTCGGCGGTCAGCTCCTCCAGACCCATGCCGAAGTCGGAGGCGATCCGGGACTCCAGCTGCTCGACCCGCAGCCGGGACTGGGCGCGCAGCACCTCGTCCCGGTGCACGGTGTCGGTGAGCCGTTCCAGCTCGCCGCTCAGCTGGCCGACCCGGGCGCGCACCTCGCCGACCGCGTGTTCGCCGGAGTCGCGTGCCTCGCGGGCCGCCTCCCGCTGCGCCTCGGCGGTGGTCAGCGAGAGCTCGATGCGCTCAAGCGCGGTCTCGCCGGCCGCCCGGACCGCCTCGGCGATCGCCGCGCCGCGCTCCCTGGCCGCCCTGGCACTGGCCGCCCTTGCCCTGGCCTCCCGCTCCGAGCGGGCCTGCCGGCGCAGCGACTCCGCCCGACCGGCGATCGCCCTGGCCCGCTCCTCCGCGGTGCGCAAGGCCAGCCGGGCTTCCATCTCCTCGGCCCGGACGACGGCCAGTTGTTCGGCGGCCTCCTCCCGGATGACGTCGTCGGGCTCCTCCTCGACCGGTTCGCCCTGCGCGGCCTCGAGGCGCTGCTCGGCCTCGTCCAGCGCGCCCAGCGCTTCGATCCGGCTGGCCTCGACCTCGTCGCGTTGCTGGCGCAGCCGCTCGGCCTCGGCGGCCGCCGAGCGCACCGCCTGGTCGGCCCGGCCCAGCCGCTGCGCGACCGCGGCCCGGCGGGCGTCCGCCGCGCTCTGCGCCTCCTGCGCGGCCTCCACGTCGGCCAGCCGGGCTGCCTCCTCGGCGCGGGCGCCGTCCAGCGTGGCGCGCTGCCGCTCCAGCTTGGTGTCCAGCCGCTCGGAGGCCTCCGCCGCCTCCTCCACGGCGGCCTGCACCTCGATCGCGCTCTGATCCTTGGTGGAGCCACCCACCGCCCAGCCGGCGCCGAGCAGGTCACCTTCGGAGGTGACCGCGCGCACCGAGGGCAGCGCGCCGGCCAGCTGGTCCACCACGCTTCGCGCGGCCGCCAGATCGGCCACCACGACCACACCGGCCAGCGCCGCGTGCACCGAGGCGCGCAGCCGCTCCGGCACGGTGACCAGGTCGTCGGCCCAGCGCGCGCCGTCCGGCAGCGTCGGCCTCGGACCCCCGCTGCTCGTCCCGTCCGCGCCGGCGCCGATCACGATTCCGGCGCGTCCGGCGCCGTCGGCCTTGAGCAGCTCCAGCGCCGCCTGGGCGTCCGGCGCCGAGGCCACCGCGACGCCCTCGGCCAGCCCACCCAGCGCGGCGGCCAGCGCGGCCTCGGCACCCGGCTCGACGGTGACCAGCCCGGCCAGCGAGCCGAGCAGCCCGGGTAACCGGTCACCGGCGGCCAGCAGCGCACCGGTGGCGTCTTTGCGCTTGAGGCCCAGGGACAGCGCCTCCACCCTGGCCTTCCAGTGCGCCCGGTCGCGCTCCAGCTCCCGCTCGCTGGCCACCAGCTCGGCGACCCGTTCCTTGGCGCCCTCGTGCGCGTCCACCGCGGCCCGGCCGCGCTGGTCCAGGCCGGCCGAGCCCTCCGGGCCATCGTCCAGCGCGCCGAAGTCGGCCTGCAGCACCGACAGCTCGGCCTCGGCCGCCTCGGTACGGGCCCGCGCCTCGCCCAGCGCCGAGGACAACCGCTCGATCTCCTCCGCGGTGGCCGCGGACTTGCTGCGCAGCGCCTCCGCCCGCCCGGCCAGGGTGGCCAGCCCGGCGCGGCGGTCGGCGACCGCCCGCACGGCGGCCAGGTGCGCCCGCTCCGCGTCGGCCAGCGCGCGCTCCCGCTCGGTCAGCCGCTCCAAGATGGCGTTGAGTGCCCGGCGGGCGTCCGCGACCTCGGCGACCAGGGTGTCCTCCCGGTCGGCGATGGTCTCCGCCTCTGCCTCCAGCTCATCCGGGTCCCGCCCGGGCCCGCCGACTTCCATCGGCTCGGACAGGTGTCGGCCCCGCTCGGCGGCCAGGTGCACCGTGCCGCTCAGCCGCTCCTTGAGTGAGGACAGCCGGTACCAGGTCTCCTGGGCGCTGGTCAGCGCCGGCTGGGCGGCGGCCAGCTCGGCCTCCCGGGCGGCCAGCTCGTCCCTGGCGGCGGTGAGCAGCTGCTCGATCTCGCCGCGGCGCGCCCTGGCCACCGCCTCGTCGGCCTCTTCCTTGGCCAGTTCGGTGCGCAGGGTGACCAGGTCGTCGGCGGCCAGCCGCAGCTTGGCGTCGCGCAGCTCGGCCTG
Source organism: Pseudonocardia sp. (assembly GCA_035489915.1). Lineage (GTDB taxonomy): Bacteria > Actinomycetota > Actinomycetes > Mycobacteriales > Pseudonocardiaceae > Pseudonocardia. Next base: position 4,944 of record DATHIT010001066.1, read on the forward strand.
CACGGTCTGCGCCCGGCGGGCGATCTCCGCCTGCTTGCCCAGCGGCTTGAGCTGGCGACGCAGCTCGCCGGTGAGGTCGGTCAGCCGGGTCAGGTTGGTCTGCATCGCGTCCAGCTTCCGCAGCGCCTTTTCCTTGCGCTTGCGGTGCTTGAGTACGCCGGCGGCCTCTTCGATGAAGGCGCGGCGCTCCTCCGGCTTGGACTCCAGGATGGCGGCCAGCTGACCCTGCCCGACCACCACGTGCATCTCCCGGCCGATGCCCGAGTCGGAGAGCAGCTCCTGGATGTCCAGCAGCCGGCAGGTGTTGCCGTTGATCTCGTACTCGCCGGCGCCGTCCCGGAACATCCGGCGGGTGATGGACACCTCGGAGTAGTCGATGGGCAGCGCCCCGTCGGAGTTGTCGATGGTGAGGGTGACCTCGGCGCGCCCCAGCGGCGGCCGGCCGGCGGTGCCGGCGAAGATCACGTCCTCCATCTTGCCGCCGCGCAGCGCCTTGGCACCCTGCTCGCCGAACACCCACATGATCGCGTCGACCACGTTCGACTTGCCGGACCCGTTGGGGCCGACCACGCAGGTGATCCCCGGCTCGAGGCGCAGCTCGGTGACCGAGGCGAAGGACTTGAAGCCCTTCAGCGTCAGG
>DATHIT010001067.1:0-5046 GCA_035489915.1 Pseudonocardia sp.
ACGCGCCCCCAACCCCCTCACCGCCATTACCCCGCGCCGGCCGGCACACCGCCCCACCGCAGCCTGTATCGCCCCCGGGGCTCACACAGCCCATGGCGCGCTCACACAGCCCTCCCGGCGTTCCACCCCACCGCCGCCCGACCCGCTCACAACAAGCCCCGCCGCCCTCACAACCTGCCGCTCACGCTCACACAGCCCGCCCCCGCTCACACAGCCCGCCCCTCACGCTCACACAGCCCGCGGCGTGCTCACACAGCCGCCCAACGCGCTGTGCCGAGCCACGCGAGCTGTGTCGAGCCGCACGCGCTGTGCCGAGCCACGCGAGCTGTGCCGAGCCGCACGCGCTGTGCCGAGCCCGCGCAATGGGCGACTCACGACTAGGCGTTGAGGGCGGCGCGGAGCCGGCCGGCGGTTCCGGCGAAGTCGCTCAGGTCCTTCCAGCCCCAGCGCACCACTCGCAGACCGGCCGCGCGAAGCCTGTCCTCCCTGAGTTTCTCGTCGAATACCGCATCACCTGGCTCCTGACCAGGCCGCAACAGCCGGCCGTACTTGATCCTCCCGTCGAACTCAGCGACGGTGCCGCGCTCCGGCCAGCCGAAGTCGACGCGGCCGATCAGCTCCCCGCCATCCCACACCTCCCACTGGAGGGTCGGCGCGGGCAGGCCGTGGTGTTGCAGCGCGGCCCGACTTCGGGACTCCCCCACGCTCCCGGCAAGCCCATCGGCGAACGCGACGGCGCGACGGGCGGCCGGCGCATCACGCCAACCAATGGCCCGCCGAAGCGCGTCGGCCAAGGTTTCCTCCGTGACCAGACCTCGGCGCAGCGCCGCGTCGATCGTGACCACGCCGGACTCGAATGACGATGTCCGGGCGAGGTCCACGACGGTACGAGCCGGGCAGGTCGTCGCCACGCCAGCAACGGTGGTGATCTGTGCGGCGGCGAGAGGCGCGGAGTGCACGGCCACCGTCCGGCCGGCGCGGGCGCCAGTGGCCCGAGCCCTGGTCACGTGCACGCGGTCGAGCGGCACGCCCCAGACCGGGAGGCCGTGCAGAATCGCCGCCGAGACGTGGCTGACCACTGCGCTCGGCGCGACCCTCCCCGCCTCGGCGGCGATCAGCAGGGCATGACGGGCCACCGAATCGCCGAGGCGCCGGTCGGCCGAGCCCACATAGGCGCCGCGACGCACCATGGCGAGCGCTCCGCCGCGGCGGAGCCGCTGCAACTCGCTGTCGGAGTACCCAGCCGCGAGCATGGCCGGCCTGAGCAGTAACGGAGCCTGCGCGTCATCCACCCACCCACCATCGCCCAGGCCGCCCGACCCGCGCCGCCCACCGAACCCAACCTGTGGACAACCGGCACACCTGTGTACAACTCCCGCTCACACAGCACGCGCCTAGTCGACACAGCGGCCTGGGCCGCTGTGTCGAGCCACTGGAGCTGTGTGAGCGAAAAGGCGGCCCGCGAGCGCGACAGAAACTGTAACGTGTTCTATGTGGCGAGGATTGAGGCGCTTGGCGACGACGACCTGACCAGTTGGCTGACGCCGCGACCGGAGCTCGCCGCCGGGCTCGGGGCGCTCAGCGGCGCGGTGTACCAGCACAGCGCGCTGCCGCTGCGGGTGCGCGAGATCGCCCGGATGCGCATCGCCGAGGACAACGAGTGCCAGGTGTGCCGCAACACCCGCCACGGGCAGGGCGAGTCGGAGGGCGTCGACGAGGAGTTCTACCGGCACGTCACGGACTGGCGCGACTGGCCCGGTTACACCGAGCGGGAACGCATCGCCGCCGAGTTCGCCGAGCGGATCGCCACCGACCACCGCGCGCTGCGCGACGACGAGGACTTCTGGTCGCGGTGCAAGGCGCACTTCGACGACGCCGAGATCCTGGACCTGGGCATCTGCTGTTCGCTGTGGCTGGGCTCCGGCCGGCTGATGCGTGTCCTGGACGTCGCCCAAGCCTGCAAGATCGTCCTTTAGAGGCGGACGTACAGGCGCAGCGTCACGTAGCCGGTGATCGAGGCGATGCCGATGCCGAGCAGGAACAGCCACGGTGACACCGACAGGATGTCCGAGTACTGGATCATCGGGATGACCCCGTCACCGAAGCCGTTGCTGATCGCCGAGTCCAGGAACAGGGCCTTGCCGACGAGCAGGCTGCCCACCGCCAGCGCGGTACCCACCACCCCGGTCACCGCCGCCTCCAGCAGGAACGGCAGCTGGGTGTACCACCGGGTGGCGCCGACCAGCCGCATCACGCCGACCTCGGTACGCCGGTTGTAGGCGGACAGCTGCACCATGTTCGAGATCAGCAGCGCGGCGGCCAGCACCTCGATCAGCGCGAGGGTGAACACCACGTCCCGGATGGTGCGCAGGAAGCTGAACAGCCGCTCCACCACGTCGCGCTGGTCGGTGATCCGGGAGATGCCGACCTTGCCCTGCAACAGGGCGCGCAGCGCGTCGGTCTGGTTCGGGTCCACCAGCTTGACCCGCAGCGAGGCGGGCAGCCCCTGCGGGCGGGCCAGCCCGGCCAGCGTCTGCCCCTGGAACAGCCGCTCGAACCGGGCGTAGGCCTGCTGTTGGTTCTCGAAGTTCACCGACTGCACCAACGGCGAGCTCTTCAGCTGGGATTGCAGGCCGGCGCAGATGCTCTGTGAGCAGTCCTGGTCGCGGGTGGACACGTCCAGGGTCAGCGACACCACCACCTCGAGCCGGTCGCCGTAGAGGCTCTCGGTCTGGTCGATGGTGTGCACGGCGAGCAGGCCGGTGCCGAGCAGGCCAAGCGAGATCGCGGTCGTCAGGATCATCGCGACGGTCATCGTCACGTTGCGGCGCAGGCCGGTGACGACCTCACGGAACACGAAGTTGAAGCGCATCAGGCCTTCTCGGGGAGCAGGAGGGGCAGAGGGGCAGGGTCAGCGGCCGACCCCGTAGACCCCCCTGATCTCGTCCCGGACCACCCGGCCGAGGTCCAGCTCGACCACCCGCCGACGCATCGAGTCGACGATCGAGTGGTCGTGCGTGGCCATCAGCACGGTGGTCCCGGTGCGGTTGATCCGTTCCAGCAGCAACATGATGTCCTGGCTGGTGTCCGGGTCGAGGTTGCCGGTGGGCTCGTCGGCCAGCAGCACCAGCGGCCGGTTCACGAACGCCCGAGCCACCGCGACCCGCTGCTGCTCACCGCCGGAGAGTTCGTTGGGCATCCGGTTGGCCTTGCCGGCCAGCCCGACCAGCTCGAGCACCTCCGGCACCACCTTCTGGATGGTGCTGGCCCGCTTGCCGATCACTTCCAGGGCGAACGCCACGTTCTCGGCGACCGTCTTGTTAGGCAGCAGCCGGAAGTCCTGGAACACGCAGCCGACCCGCTGGCGCAGCCGGGGCACCTTGCGCCGGGGCAGCTTGGCCACGTTCCAGTCCGCCACGAACACGTCACCCTTGGTGGGCACGTCCTCACGCAGCAACAGCCGCAGGAAGGTGGACTTGCCAGAGCCGGACGGGCCGATCAGAAAGACGAACTCGCCCTTCCCGACGTCCACCGAGACCTGATCCAACGCTGGTCGGGTCGACGTCCGGTAGGACTTGGACACTTTTTCCAGCCGAATCACGGGGCGCGAGCCTACTCGCCCAGGGGGCGCCGACCGGCCTCCGACCCGCCGCCACCCGGCCGCGCGCCGCCAACCGGTCGGATCCGCCGCCGACCGGTCGCTCGAGACCGCCGCGCCCGGCTCAGACGCGCTGGGTCTGTTGCTGGCGGCGCCAGCGGATGCCGGCCTCGATGAAGCCGTCGATCTCGCCGTCCAGCACCGCCGAGGGGTTGCCCACCTCGTAGTCGGTGCGCAGATCCTTGACCATCTGGTAGGGGTGCAGCACGTAGGAGCGCATCTGGTTGCCCCAGCTGGAGCCGGTGTCCTTGAGCGCATCCATCTTGGCCTGCTCCTCCTGCCGGCGCCGCTCCAGCAGCTTGGCCTGCAGCACCATCATCGCGCTGGCCTTGTTCTGCAGCTGGGAGCGCTCGTTCTGGCAGGACACCACGATGCCGGTGGGCAGGTGGGTCAGCCGGACCGCCGAGTCGGTGGTGTTCACGCCCTGGCCACCGGGGCCCGAGGAGCGGTAGACGTCGACCCGCAGTTCCTTCTCGTCGATCTCCACGTGGTCGGTGGACTCCACCACGGGCACCACCTCGACCCCGGCGAACGAGGTCTGGCGCCGCCCCTGGTTGTCGAACGGGGAGATGCGGACCAGCCGGTGGGTGCCCTGCTCGACGGACAGCGTGCCGTAGCCGAACGGGGCGTGCACCGCGAAGGTGGTCGACTTGATGCCGGCCTCCTCGGCGTGGGACGTGTCGTAGACGTCCACCGGGTACTCGTGCCGCTCCGCCCAGCGCAGGTACATCCGCATCAGCATCTCGGCGAAGTCGGCGGCGTCCACCCCGCCGGCCTCGGAACGGATGGTGACCAGCGCGTCCCGGGGGTCGTACGGGCCGGAGAGCAGCGTGCGGACCTCCAGCGAGCCGATGTCCTTGCGCAGCCGGATGCGCTCGGTGTCGGCGTCGGCCAGCGCCTGCTCGCCCTCGGCGCCTTCGGTCTCCTCGGCCAGCTCGTAGAGCACCGGCAGGTCGTCCAGCCGGCGCCGGATGTCGTCGAGCTGGCGCAGCTGGGCCTGTGCGCGGGACAGCTTGCTGGTCACCGCCTGGGCCCGTTCCTGGTCGTTCCACAGGTCGGGTTGGCCGGCCTGCTCGGAGAGGTCTTCGACGACGGCCCGCAGCTTGGGCAGGTCCAACACCGCCTCGATTCCTTCGAGGGTGCTGCCCAGGTCCTTGATCTCCGCGGCTACGTCGAGGTTCACAACGCTCCAGAGTACGTCCCCGCACGGTGCCCCTGTCGACCCGGCGGCGCTCAGTCGGTCGGCACCGAGTCCAGCAGGGCCAGTACCGCCCGGTTGTGCGCTACCGCGAACTCGGCCACCGCCCGGGCATAGGGGGCCGAGGTGGGTGTGGAGTCAGCGGATTTCGCGGCTTCCTCGGCGCGCACCAGCCGCTCGGCGTACTCCG
>DATHIT010001068.1:0-2738 GCA_035489915.1 Pseudonocardia sp.
GGACCGCGCCGAGCTGTACCACTGCCTGAGCGGCCATGGCGTGCTGCTGCTGGAGAGCGTGGACGGGCAGAGCCGGGCGGTCGCGCTGGCGCCGGGGGCCGCCGTGCACGTGCCGGGACACTGGGTGCACCGCAGCGTCAATACCGGCGACGAGCCGCTGGTCACGCTGTTCTGCTACCCGGAGGACGCCGGGCAGAACTACGAGATCATCGGCGCCGCCGGTGGGATGGCGCAGCTGATCGTGGACGACGGTGCCGGCGGCTGGGCCACCCGCGCGAATCCGGATCACCGGGGCTACCGGGAGCCCTCGGCATGACCGGGGCACGGACCGATCCCGAGGTGTTCGACCGGGTCGCCGCGCTCGCCGTGGTGCCGGTGGTGGAGATCGAGGACGTGGCCCGCGCCGTCCCGCTGGCCCGCACCCTGGCCGAGGCCGGCCTGCCGGTCGTGGAGGTCACCTACCGGACCGAGGCGGCCGAGGCCGCGGTGGCCGCCATCGCCGCCGAGTTGCCCGACTTCCTGCTCGGCGCCGGCACCCTGCTCACCCCGGAGCTGGTGCGGTCGGCCCGCGCGGCCGGCGCCCGGTTCGGCGTGGCGCCCGGCTTCAGCGCGCGCTGCGTGGCGGCCGCCGAGGAGATCGGGTTGCCGTTCATCCCGGGCGCGGTGACCCCGAGCGAGGTGACCGGCTGCCTGGACGCCGGCGCCCGCTACCTGAAGTTCTTCCCAGCCTCGGTGCACGGCGGGCTGGCCGGGCTGGCCGCCCTGGAAGGACCGTTCGGGCCGGCCGGGGTGCGGTTCATGCCCACCGGCGGGGTCAACCCGGGCAACGCCGCCGAGTACCTGGCCCGGCCCGGGGTATTCGCCGTCGGCGGCACCTGGGTGGCGCCCAGGGCGGACATCGCGGCCGGCCGGTGGGACGCGATCGCCGAGCGGGCTCGGGCCACCCGGGAGCTGCGTCCGGTCGCGGCCGGGAACGGGGGCCGCTGAGTGGACGGCCACACCATGGACCCCACCGTGCTGGACCCTTCAGCGCTGGACCCTTCGGCGCTGGACTCATCGGCGCCGGGCTCAACGGCGGAGAACTCGACCGCGCTGGATCCGGAGCCGGGACGGCTGCCCCAACCGGCCCGTCGGCCCACCATGTACTTCATCGGTGTGACCACCGCACGCTCGTCCATCCGGACGGTGTTCCCCCGCTGGGCCGAGGCGCTCGGGCTGGGCGACGTGGCGCTGGTGGGCATCGACCTGCCGTTGCACGCCCCGGCCGCCGACTACCGCCGCGTGGTGGAGTTCCTCGCCGCCGACCCGCTCAGCCTGGGCGCCCTGGTCACCACGCACAAGATCGACCTGTACCAGGCCTGCCAGAACCTGTTCGACGAGATCGATCCGCTGGCCCGGCTGATGGGCGAGGTCAGCTCGCTGTCCAAGAGGGGCGGCCGGCTGGTCGCGCACGCCAAGGACCCGATCTCCTCCGGGCTGGCCCTCGACGCCTTCCTACCCGCCGGGTACTGGGCGCGCACCGGCGCCGAGGCGTTCCTGATGGGCGCCGGCGGGTCGGCCATCGCGATCAGCTGGTACCTGACCCGCCCGGAGCGGGGCGCGGACCGGCCGTCCCGGATCGTGGTGTCCAACCGGAGCACCGAGCGGTTGGCGACGCTGGTCGGGGTGCACACCGAGCTGGGCACCGGCGTCGACGTGCACACCGTGCACACCCCGGAGCCGGGGGACAACGACGGGGTGCTCGCCGCGCTGCCCGCCGGGTCGCTGGTGGTCAACGCCACCGGGCTGGGCAAGGACGCCCCGGGCTCGCCGCTCACCGACGCAACCCGCTGGCCGGCCGAGGCGATTGGCTGGGACCTGAACTACCGAGGCGACCTGGTCTTCCTGGACCAGGCCAGGGCCGCCGGAGTTCGCCTGGAGGACGGCTGGGTGTACTTCCTGCACGGCTGGACACAGGTCATCGCCGAGGTGTTCGACGTGGCCATCCCGACCTCGGGCCCGCGCTTCGACGAGCTCGGCCGGATCGCCGCGGCGGCCCGCCGATGACGCCGCGCACCGCCGACCCGGCGGCCACTCGCGGGACGGAGACCCCTCGCGTGACGGGCACCCCCCGGGTGCTGGTGACGCCCCGCTCGCTGACCCAGGACGGGCTGGACGCGGTACCCGAGCTGGAGCCGCTGCGGCTGGCCGGGTTCGACCTGGTTGCCGGGCCGGCCGGGCGACTGCCGTCGGAGTCCGAGCTGCTCGAGCTGGTGCCCGGCTGCGCGGGCTGGCTGGCCGGCGTGGAGAAGATCGGCGCCCAGGTGCTGGCCGCCGCCAGCGAGCTGCGGGTGATCAGCCGCAACGGCACCGGGGTGGACGCGGTGGACCTGGGCGCCGCGCGGCGGGCCGGCATCCGGGTGGAGCGTGCGGTCGGGGCGAACGCCCGGGGGGTGGCCGAGCTGGCCGTCGCGCTGGCGCTGGCCGGGCTGCGCCAGCTGCCCCGGTCGGCCGCCGCGGTACGGGCCGGGCACTGGCGGCGCTGGCCGGGCCGGGAGGTGGCGGACAGCCGGGTGGGCGTGGTCGGGCTGGGCGCGGTGGGGGCCATGGCCGCCGAGCTGTTCACCGCGCTGGGCGCCGAGGTGCTGGGCTACGACCCGTTCGTCGCGCCGGCCGAGGGGCCACCGGTCCGCCGGGTCGAGCTGGACGAGTTGCTGGCCAGCTCGCACGTGGTGACCCTGCACGCCCCGGCGCCCCCG
>DATHIT010001069.1:0-2935 GCA_035489915.1 Pseudonocardia sp.
GGCAGCACCGGCATGTTCGAGCAGGATGACGTGGAGAACTGGGTGTCGATCACCTCGACGGCGGCCGGGGCGATGGCGCGGCGGCTGCTGCTGAACAACCGGATGGGGCTGCTGCACGACAACAAGCCGGTCACCCCGCCGTTGGCGCACTTTGCCGGGCCGGGCACCGCCTACGTCGGCTACGGCGAGTACAACCAGCGGGCGATGCTGGCGCTGTGGGCGGACTGCCTGGAACACCCGCTCGCCCAGGCGGCGCGCACCGAGCTGGGCGCGCCGTGACCGCCCGGCTGATGGCGTCCACCCGCCGCCCGGGTACCGCGGTGGCGTTCTCCGACGAGCGGCACCTGCAGGCCCACCAGTTCCTGGTCGACGAGGCCTACCTGCTGGACGGGCAGGACTACCCGACCTGGCTGTCGCTGCTCACCGAGGACATCCGGTACCTCATGCCGGTGCGGGTGACCACCGCGCGCGGTGCCGGCTTCGACACCGCGCCGGGCATGGCGCACTTCGACGAGGACAAGTACTCGCTCGGCCGGCGGGTGGCCCGGTTCGCCACCGAGCACGCCTGGACCGAGGACCCGCCGTCGCGGCTGCGGCACTACGTCACCAACGTGCGCTGTTTCGCCACCCAGGAACCGGACGAGCTGGTGGTGGAGTCGGCCGTGTTGCTGTTCCGCAGCCGGGGCGACGTGCGGGAGTCGGCGCTGGTCTCGGCCGGGCGGGAGGACCTGCTGCGCCGCGACCCGACCGGGGCGGCGGAGTCCGCCGGGCACTGGATGCTGGCCCGGCGCACGGTCGCGGTGGACGAGTCGGTGCTGCGCATGCAGAACTTGGCGATCTTCCTGTGAGCGCCGAGGGCCTTTCCGGGGCCGCCGATGAGCCGGTGATCGAGCTGGGCAACGAGTTCGCCGAGGTCCGGATCCGCAAGGTGCGCACCCGCAACGGCGCCCGGCTGCTCATTTCCTCCCCCCGCTCCGGGCGCGAGGTGAGCCTCTGCCCGCTGGCGCTGGAGGCGCTGACCTGGCAGACCGAGGAGGTGTTCTCTGCCATGATCGGCAACCCGTACGGGCCGCTCGAGGTGGACCGGGATGGGTGACTGGCTGGCCGGCAAGCGGGCGCTGGTGGTCGGCGCCGGCTCCGGGATCGGCCGCGCCGTGCTGGACGCGTTCCGCACCGAAGGCGCCCGGGTCGCGGTGCTGGAGCGCGACGCCGGCAAGTGCGACGCGCTGCGCGACGAACTGCCCGAGGTTCTGGTGCTGACCGGGGACGCCACCACCCAGGAGGACAACGAACGCGCCGTGGCGGCGGCGGTGAACGCGTTCGGCGGGCTGGACGTGCTGGTCAGCTGCGTGGGGGTGTTCGACTTCTACCGGGGGCTCGGCGAGCTGGACGCGGGCGTGCTGGACAGCGCGTTCGACGAGGTGTTCGCGGTGAACGTGAAGAGCTACCTGCATTCGGTGAAGGCCGCCCTGCCAGCACTGCGCGCCTCCCACGGGTCGGTGGTGCTCACCGAGTCCACCTCCGCGTACTACCCGGGCCGGGGCGGGGTGCTCTATGTGTCCGCCAAGTTCGCGGTGCGCGGCCTGGTCACCGCGCTGGCGCACGAGCTGGCGCCGGACATCCGGGTCAACGGGGTGGCCCCGGGCGGCACGATGCACACCGACCTGCGCGGACCCGACAGCCTCGGCCTGGCCGGCCAGCGGCTGGACGATTCCCCCGACCGGGAACAGGAGCTGGCCGCCCGAGTGCCGCTCGGGGTGGCGCTGTCCGGGCAGGACCACGCATGGAGCTACGTATTCCTCGCCTCGGACCGGTCCCGGGGCATCACCGGCGGCGCCATCCACTCCGACGGCGGCATGGGAGTGAAGGCGTGACCGATCTCGACGCCCGGCGCGCCGAGGTGGCGGCGGCCTGCCGGGTGCTGGCCGCGCGGGGGCTGGCACCCGGCTTCCTGGGGCACATCAGCTGGCGGATCGGCCCGGACCGACTGCTGGTGCGCTGCCGAGGGCCCCGAGAGCGCGGGCTGGCCTGGACCGAGGCCGCCGACATCCGGCTGGTGGACTCCGACGGCGAGCCCGGAGCGGCCGGCGAGCTGGACGGCGGTTACGCCCCGCCGAACGAGCTGCCACTGCACACCGAGGTGCTGCGCCGTCGGCCGGACGTGCAGGTGGTGGTGCACGCGCACCCGCCGGACGTGGTGGCCGCCGACCTGGCCGGCATCAGCATCCGGCCGATCGTGGGTGCCTTCGACATCCCCGCCGCGCTGCTCGCCGCCGGCGGAGTCCCGGTCTACCCGCGTGGCGTGCTGATCCGCACCCGGGCGTTGGCGGCCGAGATGGTGGACGCGCTGGGCGACCGGCCCGTGGTGGTGCTCCGCGCGCACGGGCTGACCAGCACCGGCGAGACGGTGCCCCAGGCGGTGCTGCGCGCGGTCAGTGTGGACACCATTGCCCGGCTGTCGCTGGCCGTGGTGTCCGCCGGCGGCACTCTCGTGGATCTGCCGGCCGACGACATGGCCGAACTGCCCGACCTCGGTGGCGCCTTCAACCTCGGCACCGCCTGGCGCCACGAGCTGAGCCGGCTGGCCGGATACCGGGAATAGCGTCCCTGGAGACGCGGACAGCTCACCACCGACATCGACAGCAGGGCTGTTCTCAATGGCTCAGCACAGCCCTGCTGTCGACCTCGATGTGCCTAGAGGGCTTTGAGTTCTTCGGTGACGTCGGTGACTGATTTTTTGGCGTCGCCGAAGAGCATGTTGGTTTTGTCGTCGTAGAACAGTGGGTTGTCGATACCGGCGAACCCGGAGTTCATCGAGCGCTTCAGCACGATGATGTGGTGCGCCTGGTCGACGTTCAGGATCGGCATGCCGTGGATCGGCGAGCTGGGGTCGTTGCGCGCGGCCGGGTTGGTCACGTCGTTGGCCCCGATCACC
>DATHIT010001070.1:0-5342 GCA_035489915.1 Pseudonocardia sp.
TCGGCGCTGCGCAAGCTGCAGCTGGGCACCCAGTTGGCCCCGCTGCCACCGGACCCCCAGCTGGTCTCCCAGTCGCACCTGATGATCGCCAACCCGTTCCGGCCCGGCGAGCAGATGGCCAGGCTGTTCTCCACCCACCCGCCGTTGGAGGACCGGATCCGCCGGCTCGAGCAGATGGCCCGGCACTAATCCGGCGCCTTCGCCACCGCGTACCGCAGCGAGACGATGCCCGACGGATAGGGCTTCGCCTCCAGCAGGGTGAGGGCCCCGGTGTCCTCGGTGAGCAGCTGCCGGCCCCGACCGATCACCACCGGAATCACCAACAGGTGCAGCGTGTCGACCAGGCCGGCGGACAGCAGCGACCGGGCCAGGGTGAGGCTGCCCCACAGGATGAGGTCGCCACCGGGCTGGGAAACCAGGCGGCGCACCTCGTCCGCCGGGCTGCCGGCGACGACGGTGGCCGGCCCGAACCGCCCCCAGGGCGCCTCGGCCAGCGTGCTGGAGAAGACGACCTTCGGGATCGAGTTCACCCGCTCGGCCACCATCTCGCCGTCCGCGGTGGGCCAGTACTCCGACAGCATCCTGTAGCTGACGCTGCCCAGCAGGATGGTGTCGACCGCATCCAGGATGGCGAGGTTGTCCGTGTCAGGCCCGCTGTAGTCCGACACCGCATCGAAGAAGTCCAGCTCGCCGTTCGGTCCGGCGGCCAGCCCGTCGACGCTGACCAGCTCCTGCACGATGAGTTTGCGCATGGACACCCTTTCGCTCGCCTACGAGGTAGACCGATCGAGTCGCCAAGAACCATCGGCCCGGCGCAGCCAAATCTCCTCGACGGCCCGGTTGCGGCTCGGCACGCTGGACGGGTGGCGGACGGCGGAATCGAGTACGACGGTTCGGAGAAGTACGAAGTGGACGACGACCCGGCGCGGATCGACCGCGACGCGGTGTGCGCGTTCCTGAGCAGCGAGGTGTACTGGGCGCGCTGGCGGTCCGTCTCGGTGATCCGCGAGCAGGTCCGGACCGCGTGGCGGGTGGTCGGGGTGTACGCCCCGGACGGTTCGCAGGTCGGGTTCGCCAGGGCGTTCTCCGACGGGTGGGCACAGGCCTACCTGGCGGACGTGTACGTGCTCCCCGAGCACCGGGGCCACGGCCTGGGCAAGCGCCTGGTCCGGACGATGATCGACGAGGGCCCCGGCGCCAAGTTCCGCTGGTTGCTACACACCGCCGACGCGCACGGCCTCTACCACCAGTTCGGCTTCGCCCCGCCGGACAACACCTACCTAGAACGCCCCAGCACCCTCGCCTGACCAGCCCACCCAACTTCCCGCGAGTCGGCGCTCTCAGCACACCGAGTCGGCGCTCTCAGCACACGGGCTGGCCTCGCCGGCGACTCAGCCGGTGGCCCCGGCGGCCAGGGCGATCGACATCACGTACTCGCCGTAGCCGGACTTGCCCAGCTTCGCGCCGAGGGCGTAGCAGGCGTCCGCGTCGATGTAGCCCATGCTCAGCGCGACCTCTTCCAGACACGCGATCCGGATGCCCTGCCGATGCTCGAGTACCTGCACGTACTGGCCGGCTTCCAGCAGCGAATCGTGCGTGCCGGTGTCCAGCCAGGCGAAGCCCCGGCCCAGGTCGATCAGGGTGGCGGTGCCGCGCCGCAGGTAGGCCTGGTTGATGTCGGTGATCTCCAGCTCGCCCCGGGCGGACGGCTTGATCTGCTTGGCGATCTCCAACACGTCGTTGTCGTAGAGGTACAGCCCGGTGATCGCGCGGTTGGAGCGCGGGTGCGCGGGCTTCTCCTCGATCGAGATCAACCGGCCGGTGGCGTCCGCCTCGCCGACCCCGTAGCGCCCCGGGTCCTTGACCGGATAGCCGAACAGCACGCAGCCGTCCAGCTCGGCGACGCTGCGGCGCAACTGGGCGGGAAAGCCCGGGCCGTGGAAGATGTTGTCCCCGAGCACCAGCGCGGCGCTGTCGTCCCCGATGTGGTCGGCGCCGATGAGGAACGCCTCGGCCAGGCCGTTGGGCTGTGGCTGCTCGGCGTAGGTGAGGCTGATGCCGAGCTCGGAACCGTCCCCCAGCAGCCGCTTGAACTGCGGCAGGTCGGCCGGCGTGGAAATGATCAGAATTTCCCGGATGCCGCCGAACATCAGCACGGAGAGCGGGTAGTAGATCATGGGCTTGTCATAAACCGGCAGCAGCTGCTTGGACACCGCGCCGGTGACCGGATACAGCCTGCTGCCGGAGCCGCCGGCAAGCACGATTCCCTTCATCGCTGACCAACCTAGCGGCCGGATCCGGCGATCGCCTCGTACGAATTAAGGAGCGCGGCAGGCGGCGGCGTGGGACCCTCCCGCGTCCTCGGCCAGCCGTTGGGCCAGCGCACGGACCGCGGCGCGCAGTTCATCCGGGCTGCGCACAGTGAATCGCCAGCCCAGGCCGGCCAGCATGGACGCCAGCCCGTCCAGGCGCTCGGCGCGGCCACGCAGCAGCGTGCCGTCCGAATGAGCTTCCAAGGTTCCGACGGAGCGGGGCAACCGGGCCCTGACCTCGTCCAGCGGCCGATGCAGCACCACCTGCACGGGCGTCGCCCACGGCACCTCGCCGATGCCGGCGACCACCGTGCCCACCGGGTCGAACCCATTCGGCGGCGGGCTACCGGCGCCGACCTGCCGTACCGAGGCGACCCGATCCAGCCGGAAGGTGCGGACGCCGTCGCGGAGGTGGTCATGGCCGGTGACGTACCAGCGCCCGGCATGGAAGACGAGCCCGAAAGGATCCAGCTCCCGCTCGCTCAGCACCCCGCTCCACGACGTGTACTCCAGGCGGACCCGTCGGTGGTCGCGGGTTGCCTCACCCAGCCTGAGCAGCACATCGGCCCGGGGCGCACCTCCCGAAGAGTCTGCCGAGGATCGCCCCGGCCGGCGCATCGAGGCGGAGAATCCGAGCGTCTCGGCCACCGCGCGGGTGCGTTCCCGCAGCTCAGCGGGCAGCACCCGGTCGATCTTGGCCTGGGCACTCGAGACGGCGGGAGCCGCGGCGTGCAACCCGGTGCGCTCGGCGGCCAGCAGCCCGAGCACCACGGCCACCGCCTCGTCCCCGGTGAGCATCAGCGGCGGTAGCCGGTAGCCGGGCAGCAGGCGGTATCCGCCGTAGCGCCCGCGGTCGGCGACCACCGGAACGCCCAGGCTCTCCAGGGTGGCCAGGTGCCGGCGGACGGTGCGCGGGTGGATTTCCAGTCGGGCGGCGAGCTCCGGCCCGGTCAGCCCGGGGCGCGCCTGCAGCAGCTCGAGCAGGGCAAGCACTCGCGCGGCGGACATGGCCTCGATTCTGCCGAGAAAAGCGGGCGGAATCTGCCCTGATTCGGCTTTAGCGTCACCGGCATGACGACGTATGTATTGCTTCCGGGCTTCTGGTTGGGCAGTTGGGCGTGGGATGAGGTGGCCGCGCCGCTGCGCGCCGAGGGGCATGAGGTGATCGCGCTGACCCCGGGCGGCGTGGCCGAGCGTGCCGGTGAATCCGGCGCCACCATCGAATCGCGAGTCGACGACGTGGTGGAGGTGCTCCGGGGGCACCGCGACGTGGTGCTGGTCGGGCACAGCGGTGGCGGCCCAGTGGTCGTGGCGGCCGCCGAGCGGGCCAGGGAGCATGTCGCGCGGGTCGTAGTGGTGGACAGCGGCCCGCTGCCGGAGGGCGTGTCACACCTCGACTTCCTGCCGCCCGACGCCCGTGCCTGGGTGGAGAAGCGGCGGGCCGAGCACGGGGGCTGGTACCCCATGCCGACTCGCGAGCAGCTGACCGAGAACGGGGCGAGCACGGAGGGCATCGACGCCGCATTGTTTGCCCAGGTGCACGCGCGCTCTACCGCCGAGCCGGCCGGCACGATCACCGGGTCCGCTCGCCGGGGGACCCCCGATCCGACCCTGCCCAAGACGGTGGTCGCGTGCAGCTTCACCGAGGCCGACGCGCGTGGCCTGATCGAGGCCGGGATACCCACATTCGTCGAGATGGGCGGCCCCGACTGGTCCTTCGTGCCGCTGCGCACCGGGCACTGGCCGATGTTCTCCAGGCCGGGCGCGTTGGCCGAGCTGCTTCTGGCGGAAGGCGCGGCCATCTGACCCGCAAGTGGGGGTGGGGTAAGCCCTACCTGCCTTCGGGGGTCGACACCTAAACCTTGGGGGATCACACCATCGAGTGAAGGGGTGCGCGCTGCCACTCTTGGTCGGACCCCAAGAGCGCCATGTGAATACCCCAACGAGGAGCACTCGACGTGAGTTCCCCACACTTCGACCCGCAAGGGCCTCCCCCCCGGTCGTCCCGTGGGATCTCGGCCCGCACCACGATACTGCTGTTCCTGGTCGCCTTCGTCGTGCTGGTCGGTATCGGCGCGCTGATCGCCGGCCCGATCTCCAGCCCGAAGAAGGCGCCGAGTACTCCCAAGGTTGCGGCGGCCGCTTCGGTGCAGCTGGAATCGACCTCCTCGCCGGGAGAGAACCCCTTCATGGCGCCGGTCGGAACCGATCAGGCGGACGTCACCGCGCCGGCCAACACCGCCGGCCAGTTCACCGGTGACACCCCAGGCCTTTTCGCGGACAACGGCAACCAGACCAGCTGTGACGGAAGGACGCTGGTGGCCAACCTTCAGACCGACGAACCGCGGGTCACCGCCTGGTCCAGCGCGCTGGGCATTACGCCCCCGGACGTCCCCAACTTCGTCAACACGCTGACCCCCGTGGTGCTGCGCGCAGACACGTCGGTTACCCAGCACGGCTACCTCGACGGGACGTACACGCCATACCCGGCGGTCTTGCAGGCCGGCACCGCGGTGTTCGTGGACAGCTTCGGCGAGCCGACGGTGAAGTGCTACAGCGGCAATCCGCTGACCGCTCCGCAAGCCGACCCCCAGCCGAGGTACGTCGGCGTGGCGTGGCGGACGTTCCAGCCGACCCGCGTCACCTACATCCGGCCGACCACCATCGTGATCAAGGAATACACGTTCATCGACGTGCACGTCCACAAGCCGATCAAGTGCAAGCGCGAGCACTGGTGGCCGCGCCGGCACCACGACAACGACTGGAACCACGTCTGGGACAAGGACAAGAAGGACAAGGACTACTGGGATAGGGAAAAGGACCGGGACAAGGACAGGGACAAGGACAAGGACAGGGACAAGCAGGACCAGGACAGGGACAAGGACAGGGACAAGCAGGACCAGGACCAGAACAAGGACCAGCAGGACAAGGACAAGGGCCCGAACCCGGTCGTGGACCCGAAGGACACCAAGGACCCGAAGGACACCAAGGACCCGAAGGACACCAAGGACCCGAAGGACACCAAGGACC
>DATHIT010001071.1:0-6385 GCA_035489915.1 Pseudonocardia sp.
CCGCTGTGGGAGAACGGCGGCTACTTCGTGCTGCGCCAGGAGGTGTTCGACTACCTGCCGCCGAACGGGGACCTGATCAACGACACCTGCCGGGTGTTGGCCAAGGAAGGGCGGATGCTCGGCTACCCGTACCGGGGGTGGTGGCAGCCGGCGGACACGGCCAAGGAGCGGCACGCGTTGGACGCCGCCTACCACGCGGGCACGCGACCCTGGATGCTCTGGGAGCAACCCGATCCGAGCCTGCTGTGGACGGCCGCCGGGCCCGGGTTGGAGCGCTGATGCGCAGCTTGCTCCCAGAGCGGGTGGACGAGCTGCTGCTGCTCGGCGCGCACTGCGATGACATCGCCATCGGGGCTGGCGGAAGCCTGTTGGGGCTGTGCCGGGCGCACCCCGGGGTGCGGGTCACCGCCGTGGTGTTCACCGGCGCGGGCACGCCCCGGGAGGCGGAGGAGCGCAGCGCCCTGGGTGCCCTGTGCCCGGGGGCGGACCTGCGGGTCGCGGTGCTGGATCTGCCGGACACCCAGCTGCCCGACCACTGGCGGCGGGTCAAGGAGGTGCTCCGTGAGCTGGCCGAGGCCACCCGCCCCGACCTGGTCCTGGCGCCGTCTCCGCACGATGCGCACCAGGACCACCGAGTGGTCGCCGAGCTGGTGCCCACCGCGTTCCGGGACCACCTGACCCTCGGTTACGAGATCCTCAAGTGGGAGAGCGACCTGGCCCAGCCGGAGGTCTACCTGCCGCTGGACGAGGCGGCGGTGCGGGAAAAAACGGACATCCTGCTGGCCTACTACTCCTCGCAGCGTGAACACCCCTGGTTCGACGCCGAGGCGTTCACCGGCCTGGCCCGGATCCGGGGTGTGCAGTGCCGCGCCCGCTATGCCGAGGCCTTCCACCTGCGCAAGCTGGTGATCGGCACGGGCGTCCCGCCGCCGGCCGAGGCGCGCGAGGCGGCGGCGCACGAGGCGGCGGTCCGCGAGGTTGTGGCGCACGAGGTGGCGGTGCGTGAGGTCGTGGCGCACGGGGGCGCGGCGCACCAGGGTGCCGCGCCGGCGCCGCGAGTCGGGAGACCGGCATGCGCGTACTACTGACCGGCCACCAGGGCTACCTGGGCACCGTGGCGGCCTCTGCGCTCATCTCGGCGGGACACCTGGTCACCGGCCTGGACTCGGGGCTGTTCGCCGACTGTGTGCTCGGCCCGGCGCCGGTCGACCCACCCGGGCTGCGGGTGGACCTGCGCGACGTGACCGCCGATCAGCTGGCCGGGTTCGACGCGGTGGTGCATTTCGCCGCGCTGTCCAACGACCCGATCGGCTCGCTGGTGCCGGCGCTCACCCATGAGATCAACCACCGGGCGTCCACCCGGCTGGCCCGGTTGGCCAGGGACGCCGGGGTGAGCCGGTTCCTCTACGCCTCCACCTGCTCGGTCTACGGCGCGAGCGGCAGCGAGTTGGTCAACGAGGACGCGCCGGTGAAGCCGGTGACCCCGTACGCGGAGTCCAAGGTGCGGGTGGAGGACGACCTGTGGCGGCTGGCCGACGAGGGCTTCAGCCCGACCGCGCTGCGCAACGCCACCGCGTTCGGGTTCTCGCCCCGGCTCCGCGCGGACATTGTGCTGAACAACCTGGTGGGCCACGCGGTGCTGACCGGAACGGTGCGGGTGCTGTCCGACGGCACCCCGTGGCGCCCGCTGGTGCACGCCGAGGACATCGCCTCAGCGGTGCTGGCCATCCTGGCCGCGCCCCGGTCGGCGGTGCATGCCCAGGCGTTCAACGTGGGCACCGAGAAGAACAACCGGACGGTGGCGCAGATCGCCGACGCGGTCCTGGACGCGGTCCCCGGAGCCCAGCTGCTGATCACCGGGGAGACCGGGCCGGACCCTCGGTCGTACCGGGTGGACTTCTCCCGGCTGCGGGGCGCGGTCCCCGGGTTCACCGCGCGCTGGAGCATTCCGGCGGGAGCGGCCGACCTGGTCGAGGCCTACCGGGCGTACGGGTTGACCCAGCGCGGGTTCGACCGGCGGTTCACCCGGCTGGCCTGGCTCACCGAGCGGGCCGCCGCGGGGGAGCTGGGCGACGACCAGCGCCCGGTGGGCTCATTGGCCGGGGGTGAGCGGGGGTGAGCCGGTCAGAGCCGGTCACGCACCTCGCGCCAGCTGCCCGCCGCACGGTCCCGCTCGCTCACCGAGGTGACCGGCAGCGGCCAGTGGATGTCCAGGTCTGCGTCGTCGAACCGCACCGCGAGGTCCTCGGCCGGGTCGTGCGGGCGGTCGATCCGGTAACAGACGTCGGCGGGCTGGGTGAGCGCCTGGAAGCCGTGCAGCAGGCCTGGCGGCACGAAGAGCTGGTCGAAGGCCTCATCGTCCAGCCGGAACACCTCGTGCCGGCCGAACGTGGGGGAGTCCGGCCGCGCGTCGACCAGGACGTCGTGCACCGCGCCGCGCGCGCAGCGCACCAGCTTGGCCTCGCCCGCGCCGGAGCGGCCGTGCAGCCCCCGGATGGTGCCGAGTCGGGACCGGGACTGGCTGTCCTGGACGAACTCTGGCAGGCCGTGCTCCCGGGCCAGGGCCAGGTCGAAGGTGCGGACGAACAGGCCACGGTCGTCGCGGTGCGGCGTCGGCCGGAACACCAGAACCCCGGGCAGCGACGCGGGCAGGATCTGCACGGCGGCATCCTGACAGCGCGGGCAAGTGCCTGTCGAGCCGACGTTGACGAGCCGCGATGCTGATCGGCCGAGGCTGCCGCTTCTGTGGCTCGACGACCGGTGAGGAACTGCTCGACCTGGGCAGCCAGCCGCCGTCGGAGCATTTCGCGCCGCTGCTCGCACCCGAGCCGGACCCGGTTTTCCCGCTGCGCATGTGGTGGTGTGCCCGATGCCGGCTGGCCCAGCTGGCGGACACCGCGGATGTCCCAGAGGCGCCGGCGGGCGTCGAGCCGGCGGCGCTGGCCGAGCAGCGGGCCGCCGCGGTGGAGTGGCTGATCGAGGAAGGCCTGCTGCCGGCCGCCGGTCGGGTGGCGGAGTTCCCCAGCCCGCACGGTGGCAGCTTCGCCGACCTGCTCGCCCGGCGCGGCTTGTCCACGGCGCCCGCTGGGGAGCCCGCCGATGTGGTGCTGGACGGGTGCTTCGGGCTGATGCACGCGGCCGACCAGCGGTCCGCGCTGCGCGCCAGGGTGGACCGGCTGAGCCCGGATGGCGTGCTGGTGCTGCAGTTCCACTCGCTGGCCGCGATCGTGCGCCACGAGCAGTGGAACGCGTTGCGCCACGGGCATTTCGCCTACTACTCCACGCCGGCGCTGTGCGGCATGCTCGGCCAGTTCGGGCTCACCGCGATCGCCGCCCGGCGCTTCCCGCTCTACGGGGGGACGGTGTGCCTGGTCGCCTCCCGGGCCGCCGACCACGCCCCGGCCACGCCCGGCTCGGCCGCCGGGCTCCGCGATGTGCTGGCCGACGAGCGATCCGCCGGCGTGCTCGACGTGGCCACGCTGCGCGGGCTGCGCGGCTCGGTGACCAGGACGGCCGGCCAGCTGCGCGACTACCTGACGGCCGCGCGCGCCGGCGGCGCCCGGGTGTTCGGCTACGGCGCCGCGTCCCGGGCGGTGGCGCTGCTGAACCTGGCCGGCCTGGATGAGCGGCTGCTGCCCGGGGTGGCGGACGCGTCGCCGGCCAAGTGGGGCCGACGGATGCCCGGCACGCGCATACCGGTGATCACGCCAGCCGAGCTGGTCGAGCGTACGCCGGACGTGGTGCTGGTGTTCCTTCCGGAGCTGTTGCCCGAGGCCCGCGCGGGGCTGCCGGGCATCGAGCGCGCGGGTGGGCGCTGGGTTGATGTGGGCACGCTGCGCCCAGCTGATCGAACGGATGACCTTGCGCCCAGCGCCTGGTCAGCGAGTTGAGGAGACCGAGGCAATGAACCCGCTACCGCACAACCCGACGCCCGGGTCGGGCCCGGTGTGGCTGTACAACCCGTTGCCCGAGGCACTGCATCACTACGAGGCCGCGCTGCTCGACGTGCTCGCCGCGGCCGGTGTGTCAGCTCGGTCCGCCGAAGCGCCCTCGGTCGAGGTGCAGAGCGCCTCGAGTTGGGGCCGGGCCAGGGCGGCGCTGGCCGAGCTGGCCGCGCATGCCAGGGCCGGTCGGGAGAATGGCCACCTGGTGGTGCTCTGGCCGACCTACGGGCTGCTCGAGCCGGCGCTCTGGTGGCCGGTCTGGCGGGAGTCCACGGTGTCGGTCGTGGTGCACGACCCGAGCCCGTTGCGGCGCCAGCTGGGCATGGGACGGGTCGCGTCCGCCGTGGGCGGGCGCGCCGCGCGGTCGTCGCACCTGCGGGTGATCGCCCACTCGGAGGTGGCGGCGCAGCGGCTGCGTGCAATGGGGTGGCCCGAGCCGGCCCTGGTGCCACATCCGCTGTTCCGGGTCCGGCCTCGAACGCGGCCAGACACCCCGGGGCAGGGCACCGTACTGGTCTGCGGGCAGTTCAAGCCGGCACGCAACCTCACTCTGCTGACCCAACTCGGCCCGCTGCTGGCGGCGGCGGGCTACCGGACCGTGATCGCCGGCCGGGGCTGGCCGCCGGTCACCGGCTGGGAGGTCATCGACGGGTTCCTCAGCGAGGCCGAGTTGGACGCGTGGATCGGGCAGGCCGCCGCCGTGCTGATCCCGTACGCGCGGTTCTACCAGAGCGGTATCGCGGTGCGTGCGGTGGAACTCGGCGTTCCGGTGGTCGGCCCCGACCACCCGTTCCTGGCGGAGTTGCTCGGGTTGGCCTGGCCCGGCCTGGTGGGTACTGACGACCCGGCGGACTGGGTGGACGCGGTGGACGCGGTGGCCGGCCAGTCCGAGCGGCTGGCCAGGGCGGCGGCTGACGGCCGGGAGCGGTGTGAGCGGGGATGGGCCGAGTACCTGAACCAGTCCACCCCGACGCCGGCCGGGCACCAACGGCGCTGAGCTTCTACAGGCGCTGAGCTTCCACCAGCTCCCGGGCGCACCCACTGAGGATGCACCCGGGAGCTTTGCCGGGGGAGCGGTCAGCGTCGACCGTCACCGGCGAGCACGCGCCCGGTCACACGTAGTTGAGGACCCACCCCACGGCCAGCGCGGCCAGCGCGCCGCCCAGCACCAGGCTCATCAACCGATCACGCAGCGGCCAGAGCAGCAGCATCGCCGAAGCGCCGTCGATCGCGGCATAGGCGCAGAGCAGCACGACGAGGTCGAACCCCGGAGCGTGCGACGAGAGCATCGCCACCGCCACCACGAAGATGATCACTGTCATCTTCCGGCCCATCGCGTTCGGCGCGAGGAACCGGTACGACATGCGACTGGCGACCGCGGATGCCGAAGAGGTTATTAACCAGATCGCAATGATAATGGCCGGAGCGAGCAGCTCGGGGCGCACAATCCAGGTGCCGGCGGCGACCACGATTCCGGCGGCCGCAATGACGACGACGACAATCCGGAGGAACCGCTGGGCGGCTCGCGGCGAGTCGGTGTTCTGATGGACCAGCAAGGGCATGCTCGCGTTCACAAAAGTTGCCGAGACCGAGCCGACGATCTTGTAGCTGATATTCAACAGGGAGACCGTCGAGGGGGGCAGCAGAACCGCGAGGGACTGCAGGAAAGCCTGGCCGATATATGAAAGCGACGACATGCTGAGGAACCAGAATGGCCCAGCGGGGGAGGACGAGGTGAGCGGGGCCGACTCGATGACCGACGTACCCACCCCGCGCAACCGCAGAAATGCCAGAAGTCCGAGGTTCCCGGCCGCCAGCGCACCGGTCATCGCGGTCATCGCGATGGCCGGCGAAGCCCAGGGGTAGATCAGGACGGTCAGCGCGAGCACGTTCGCGGGTAGCGCCACACCAGAGATCCAGAACGCGTTTCCGGATGCCTCAGCGGCCACCGCGCGATACCAGACCAGGGCTTGCACCAGTGCATTCAGTGCGCTGAGCACAGCGACGCCGAGCAGGCCGACCCCGAGGCGACCGTGCCAGGCCAGCCACAGCGAACCGCCGGCGACGAACGCGACGCTGATCAGCGGGGTGATCCACCTGATCCGGCGCAGCCCGGCCCGGGACATCTTGTGCTCGTTCAGCAGCGCCGGATACATCATGCCCACGACGATGCAGGAGATCGGGACCATGCCGAGGTTGAACAGATAGAAGTAGGCGTCCGTCGCCTCGTTCGTTCCGGCTCGCAATATTATGAGCGCGAGCTGACCGAGGCCGATAATTTGCGAGCCCAGTGATATAGCAGGGGCGCGCAGCGCTCTCCGGGGTGTCACGGCGGACCGGGTAATGGTTTGTCTCGTAAAAATTGACGAACCTCCGAATCGTCGCTCGGCCAGTATTGGTGTCGACGTTGAAGATAGTAATGTATCCGTCGTGCCTGAACC
>DATHIT010001072.1:0-3541 GCA_035489915.1 Pseudonocardia sp.
GCTCGCGGACGCCTTTGACCGGGTCCGGGAGATCGTGCACAGCACGGTCACCGGGTTGACCCCGGAAGAATTGGCGGTACGCCTGGACGAGGAAGCCAACTCGATCGGCTGGCTGGTGTGGCACCTCACCCGGGTTCAGGACGACCACGTCGCCGGTGTGGCGGGAACCGAGCAGGTCTGGACCGCCGGCGGCTGGGCTGACCGGTTCGGGCTGCCGTTCCCGCCGGGGGCGATCGGCTACGGGCACAGCAGCGCGCAGGTGGCCCAGGTGCGCGTGGAGAGCGCTGTCTTGCTCACCGACTACTACGACGCGGTGCACGAGCAGACGCTCCACTTCGTGCGGGGCCTGCGGGACGAGGAGCTGGACACGGTGGTGGACCGGTCATGGGATCCGCCGGTGACCATGGGCGTCCGGCTGGTCAGCGTGCTGTCCGACGATCTCCAGCACGCCGGGCAGGCGGCCTTCATCCGGGGGATCCTGTCCCGACGCTGACCTGTTCGCCAGGCACCGGGCTCGGCCGAGGCGAGCCGGCAACACGCCGCGGGCACAGGAGTGACAAACCACGGCGGCACAGACCAGGTGCAGCTCGCGCAGACCCCGCAAGGTCTGTGCGGCCCGCGGCCGCTCTGTGCGAGCACCAGGTTCGCCGGCCGGTGCCCGCCTCGGGCGGAGCCAACGGCGGTGCCGTTGACAGCACGGCGGCGGCACACGACCATGCGGCATGCCCATGGCGGTTACGGACTCGATGTTTCTGCTCGGCGAGTCGCGGGAGCACCCGACGCATGTAGGCGGGTTGCAGTTGTTCCGCCTGCCGGAGGGCGTCGGACCTGAGTACGTCTCCGACTTCTATCGGCGGCTGCTCACCGAGTCCGAGGTCGCCCCGGCGATGCGGCGGCGGCCGCACCGCTCGCCGGCGACGCTGGGCCAGTGGGCGTGGGTGGACGATCTGGACATCGAGCTGGACTACCACGTCCGGCTCTCCGCGCTGCCCCGGCCCGGGCGGGTCCGGGAGCTGTTGGCGCTGGTCTCCCGGCTGCACGGATCGCTGCTCGACCGGCACCGCCCGCTGTGGGAGTTCAACCTGGTGGAGGGCCTCTCGGAGAACCGCTTCGCCACGTACACCAAGGTGCACCATGCGCTGATGGACGGCGTGTCCGCGATGCGGGTGCTCACCCAGGGGCTGCCCACCGACCCGGACGCCCACGCCTCTCCCCCGTGGGCACCCAGGCCACGCAGGTCTCCCCGGCGCAGCGAGACCAATGGCTCGACCGGCGTCCTCGGGGCCGCGCTGGACGCGGTGCGGGACGCCGCACGGGTCACCACCGAGGTGGTCAGCACCCCGCCCTCGATCGCCCAGGCGTTGCTCAGCATCGCGAAGGACAGCGCCGCCCCGCGCCCGTTCGACGCGCCGGCGACGATGTTCAACGTCCCGATCGGCGGGGCTCGTCGGTTCGTCGGGCAGTCCTGGCCGCTGCAGCGGGTCCAGGCGATCGGCAGGGCCGCCGACGCCACGGTGAACGACGTGGCGGTGGCGATGTGCTCCGGAGCGTTGCGGCGGTACCTACTGGATCACGATGCGCTCCCGTCCCAGCCGCTGGTGGCCATGCTCCCGGTGTCCCTGCGCGGCACCGGAGCCGAGTCGAGCTCCGGAAGCTCGGCCGGTAGCGGCGCAAAAGCCGGCGGGGAGGGCAACGCGGTCGGCGCGATCCTGTGCGATCTGGCCACCGAGGAGAGCGACCCGGCAACCCGGCTGTCCCGGATCCGGGCCTCCACCCGGGCCGGCAAGGCGATGCTGCGCGGGATGACCCCCACGCAGGTCCTCGCGTTGAGCTCGCTGCTGGTCGGCGGGGTGATCCTGGCCCCGATCCCCGGGCTGGGTCGGCACACCCCGCCGCCGTTCAACTTGATCATCTCGAACGTGCCGGGCAGCCGGGAGGTGCGGTACTGGGACGGGGCCGAGCTGCTGGAGACCTACCCGCTGTCCATCCCGCTGGACGGCCAGGCGGTGAACATCACGCTCACCAGCTACGTGGACAAGCTCGCCTTCGGCATCGTCGGCTGCCGGCGCAGTGTGCCCGGCCTGCAGCGGCTGATCGACCACCTGGACGCCGAGCTGACCGCGCTGGAGCAGGCCGTCGGCTGAGCCCTACACGTGGCCGAACCTCTCCAGACACTCGGCGAGCGTGCTGCCCTCGCCCAACGCCGTGCGGATGCGCGCCTCCACCTCGGTCAACTCCTCCGCCCTGGTGAGCACCGGCTCCACCTGCTCGGCCGGCACGATGAGCGCGCCGTCGGCGTCGGCCAGCACGAAGTCGCAGGGGCGCACCTGCACCCACGGCGTCGTCGCCCCGGGCAGTCGGACCGGCCGCTGCCACCCGGTGACCCGCCAGCGGCCGATGGACTGGATCGGTGTGCGGTACCGGGCGAAGACCGGAAACCCGTGTTCGCGCAGCCAGCGCACGTCTCGCGCGCCGGCGTCCAGCAGCGCGCCGACAGAGCCTCGCTCGGCCATCCCGAGCGCGATCAACTCGCCGAAGTAGCAGATGCCCTCGCCGCCACCCGACCACACCGAAACCTCGTCCTGGCCGATCTCGCCGCAGGCCCGCATCTTGGCCGGATCGCCGGTGCCCGAATACCCGACGGACTCCTCCTCGATCGTGTAGGCCCAGCCGGCCAGCCGCTCCCCGGACAGCGGCCCGATACCCGGGTGCAGCGCCTGGTGCGGCAGCCCGCGCTCGTCGAGCACATCGGCGACGTTGGAGGTGTCCACTGCGAGGAACCGGGTGCGGACCGCGCGCCGGCCCGCCCCGGTCGCGCTCATTTCGGAGCCATCAGACATAGGCCGATCATCCCGGCCGCGGCGGCTGGCGGCCCAGCGGGAGCCCGCCGACCCTCAGCAGGAGCGCGTAGCGGCCGGCGACCGCACTACCCCGGTCGGAGGATCGAGGATTAGAACGACGGATCCGGGTTATATCCGTACCCATGTGGGCGGTCGCCATCGTGCCGTTAGTCGTTCTCGCAGTGCCACTGGGCCTGCAGCTGATTGAGGCCCGCTGGGTAGAACCCGGTCACCGGGCGGCGGCAGCGGCAACGACCGTTGCGGGTTCGGCGCTGTCAGCCCGCTCGGCCGGCTCGAGAAAGTCGCCGTTGGTCGGCGGGGCGAAATCGCCCGTGGCCCCGGCGCTCTAGCTCGGTTGGGCCGTGCTGTCGTGGTATCCGAGGATTTCGCGGGCGAGTTCGGCGAGCGCGGCGCGGTCTTCGGCGAGCGCGGCGTGTCCGGCGGGGGTGGCGCGGTAGACACGTCGGGGTCGGCCTTCGACGACGTGCTGTTGCGAGGTGAGTAGGCCGTCGGCTTCGAGGCGGTGCGCCGGCGGCGGAAACGGGGACCGGGAGGCCGCCCTCGCCCTGGCGGTGTTCGCCCACCGTGCCCGGCGGGAGATCGCCGCCGTGGCCGCCAGCCTGCCCTCGGTCGACGCCCTGGTATTCACCGGCGAGATCGGGTTCGACCAACCGGAAGTCCGCGACCAGATCACCGACGGC
>DATHIT010001073.1:0-3465 GCA_035489915.1 Pseudonocardia sp.
GAACAGCTGCCCGCGCTGCACGTAGGAGTCGACGGCGTACTGGAACGCCCCCTCCGGGACCTGGTAGCCCTCGCGGATCCGGGCCGGCACGCCCAGCGCCATGCACCTGGCCGGGACGTGCGCGTTCGGCGAGACCACCGCGCCGGCGGCCACCACGGCCCCCTCGTCCACCCGGGAGCCGTTGAGCACCACCGAGCCGGAGGAGATCAGGCAGTTGTCGGCGATGGTGGCCGCCTCGATGTGCACGTTGTGCCCGACCGTGCACTCGCTGCCGATCAGCGTGGGCCGCCGCCGGGTGGTGTGGATGATCGAGCCGTCCTGCACGCTGGTGCGCTCCCCGATCACGATGCTGCCATGGTCGCCGCGCAGCACGGCGCAGGGCCAGACCGTGGAGAACGCCCCGATCGACACGTTGCCGATGATCACCGCGTCCGGGTGGACGTAGGCGTCCGGGTGGATGTTCGGTTCGAGCTCACCGAGCGCATAGATGGGCACCAGCAGACCCTACGCAACTCACCGGTCACCGCCCGGTGGCGGCTCAGGCGTAGCAGGTCAGCGGCTTGCCACCGTTGTAGGCGACCATCTCGGTGAGCGCGGTGAGGATGTCGATCTGGCCGCCGGGCGGGGTGCCGTCCAGCTCGGCGTAGGCCCGGTGCAGGTTGCCCACGATCCGCTCGGCGTCCAGCAGCTCGGCGTAGCCGCCCAGGTCGACCTCCCGGGCCGCCTCCAGCGGGCTCAGCCCGGCCGACTTGCCGGCCCGCGCGGTGTCCTGCACGAAGCGCAGGTAGCCGAGCACGTCGTCGATCAGCTCGGGGCCGCTGACCCCGCCGTGGCCAGGCACGATGGTCTGCGCGCCGAGCGGCTTGACCACCGTCTCCAGCACCTCGATCGCCCCGGCCACCGAGCCCATCAGCAGGAACGGGGTGCCGCCGCGGAACAGCAGGTCACCGGCGAACAGCACGGAGCGCTCCGGCAGCCAGACGATCGAGTCGTTGGTGGTGTGCGCCGGGGTGCCCACGTAACGCACCTCACAGCGCAGCTCGTCGGACCACACCGTGACGCCCTCGGCATAGGTCAGGAACGGCAGCTCCAGCCGCAGGTCGCCCCAGTCGATCGGGGTCCAGAACGGCAGCGGCTGTGGCGGGCCGAACGCCGTCATCTCCGCGCGGGTCTTCTCGTGGGCCACGATGGTCGCGCCCTCGAACAGGCAGTTGCCGAAGGTGTGGTCACCATGGTGGTGAGTGTTGATCAGCGTGCGTACCGGGCGCTTACTCACCGAGGTGATCGCGCTCAGGTACGCCCTGGTCCGCGCCTCGGTGGAGCACGCGTCGATGCTGATCACGCCTTGCGAGCCGGCCAGGAAGCCGGTGTTGTTGATCCACCAGCTGCCGTCGGGCTGGATGTAGGCGTAGACCCCGTCGCTGACCTCCACGACGCTGGGCTCGCCGAGATGCGCCGGCGCCTCGACCGGTGAGGAACTCATTCGCCCAGCTTAGGACCCGTGAGTGGTTAGCGTTGCTATGACAACGCTAACCACTCACGGGACACGCCCTAGTCGATCAGGGCGTAGGCCGGCAGGGTGAGGAAGTCGACGAAATCGTCGGCCAGCGCGACCTGCTCGAACACCGACCGGGCCTGGTCCCAGCGCCCCTCGTGGTAGACCTGCTCGCCCAGCGCGCCGCGGATCGTTGCCAGCTCTTCCTCGATCACGGTGCGGACCAGCTGTTCGGTGACCGTGGTGCCCTCGGCCAGCTGCACCGACCCGTGCACCCACTGCCAGATCTGCGAGCGGGAGATCTCGGCGGTGGCGGCATCCTCCATCAGGTTGTTGATGCCGGCGGCGCCGTTGCCGCGCAGCCAGGACTCGATGTACTGCAGCCCGACGCTGACGTCGTTGCGCAGCCCCGCCTCGGTGGGCTCCGCCGGCGTGGACGCGACGTCCAGCAACTCGGCGGCGGTCACCTTCACCTCGTCGCGGGTCCGGTCCAGCTGGTTCGGCCGGTCACCGAGCACCGCGTCGAACACCTCCCGGCAGATCGGCACCAGGTCCGGGTGGGCCACCCAGGAGCCGTCGTAGCCGGCGTCGGCCTCACGCTGCTTGTCCTCCCGGACCTTGGCCATGGCCTTCTCGTTCACCTCGGGGTCGCGTCGGCTGGGGATGAACGCCGCCATCCCGCCGACCGCGAACGCGCCGCGCCGGTGGCAGGTGGACACCAGCAGCTCGGTGTAGGCACGCATGAACGGCGCGGTCATGGTCACCGAGTTGCGGTCCGGCAGCACGAACGCCGGCCCGGCGTCCCGGAAGTACTTGATCAGCGAGAACAGGTAGTCCCACCGGCCCGCGTTGAGCCCGGAGATGTGCTCGCGCAGCTCGTAGAGGATCTCTTCCATCTCGAACGCGGCGGTGATCGTCTCGATCAGCACGGTGGCCCGGACGGAGCCGTGCGGCAC
Source organism: Pseudonocardia sp. (assembly GCA_035489915.1). Lineage (GTDB taxonomy): Bacteria > Actinomycetota > Actinomycetes > Mycobacteriales > Pseudonocardiaceae > Pseudonocardia. Next base: position 2,452 of record DATHIT010001073.1, read on the forward strand.
GTTGCGGACGCGCTGGGCGTAGGTGAACACCTCGTTCCACAGCCGGGCCTCGCGGTGGCTCTCCAGCTTCGGCAGGTAGAAGTAGGGCACCGACGGGTTGTGGAAGAAGTACAGCCCGAAGTCGACCAGCGCGCCGGCCACCGGCTCGCCGTCCACCGTCAGGTGCCGCTCGTCCAGGTGCCAGCCACGGGGGCGCACCACGATGGTGGGCAGCTCGGTGGCGGTGACCCGGTACTCCTTGCCCTCCGGGCTGGTGAACTCCACCTCGCCGGCGTTGGCGTCGATCAGGTTGAGCTGGCCGGCGACCACGTTGTGCCAGGTCGGGGTGGAGGCGTCCTCGAAGTCGGCCAGCCACACCTTGGCGCCCGAGTTGAGCGCGTTGATGGTCATCTTGCGCTCGGTCGGGCCGGTCATCTCCACCCGCCGGTCCACCAGCGCCGGTGGGGCCTCGGCCACCGACCAGTCGCCCTCGCGGATCGACGCGGTTTCGGCGAGGAAGTCCAACCTGCCGGTACGGGCCACTTCGGCGCGCCGCTCGGCGCGGGCCGCCAGCAACGCCTGGCGGGTCGGCTCGAACTCCTGGTGCAACGCGGCGATGAACTCCAGCGCCTCCGGTGTGAGCACCTCGTCCTGGCGGTCCACCGGGTAGCCGTTGATTTCAGTTGACGAAGTCGTGGAGGCCATAGGACGAGCGTACTTTTTGCAAAGTGGACACGCCATTCCACGATGCGGAGCCCGCTGCTCACCCTTTGGTGACCCCTCTCTACCTCCAGATGGGTCACGTTGCGTTGATGTAAAGCGGGCGAGAATTCGCCCCATTCAGGCCAATGGGGGTCACAAGATGGGTCGACTACCCTTTACAGGTGACGGGTACACGGCCAAGAATCACCAGCGTGGCCTAAGCCGACCTGAGAGTCGCGCCCACCCGGCCGGCAACCGCCGACCGCGACGACCCCCGGACACCGTCGGAGGCTCCCCATCTCTGCTTCGCATCCAGGGGACGAGCCGGTCCTA
>DATHIT010001074.1:0-3424 GCA_035489915.1 Pseudonocardia sp.
GCCCACCGCGGCGAGCAGCCCGGACAGTGCGTACACCGAGATCAGCACCGCGGTCACCGGCACGCCGGACAGCCGGGCCGACTCCGGGTTGGACCCGACCGCGTAGACGTAGCGGCCGAAGACGGTGCGCCGCAGCACGAATGCGGTCAGCGCGATCACGATGAGGAAGATCCAGAGCAGGTTCGGCACGCCCAGCACGCTGCCGTTGGCCACCGCGCTGAACGAGGGCGGCAGCGGCTGGATGGTGCTCGCGTCGGTGATCACCAACACCACGCCTCTGGCGATCCCGAGCATGCCGAGGGTGACGATGAACGGCGGCAGCTTCGCCCGGGCGACCATCGCGCCGTTGAACACCCCGAGCACGACGCCCACCACCAGCCCCACCAGGATCGCGGCCGGAACCGGCCAACCGTGCACCAGCAACTCGGCGGTGACGCAGCCGGTCAGGGCGAGCACCGAGCCCACCGAGAGGTCGATGCCGGCGGTCAGGATCACCAGTAGCTCGCCGGCGGCGATGATGCCGAAGATCGCCACCTGGCGGGCCAGGTTGCCCAGGTTTCCCCCGGTCAGGAACTCGTCGGAGGCCAGGGTGAGCCCGCCGAACAGGACGAGCAGCACGATGAGCCCGCCGGCGTCCCGGCCCAGCACGTCACCGAGGCGCAAGACCCGCTCCTCGGGTTGCGCCGGCGGCGGGACTGTGGCATCGCTGCGCGTGGCCGTCTCGTCAGCGCTCATGCTGTCCTCCTGGTGCCTGGAGACTGGGTACGCCCTGCGTCGGCCGCCCGGTCGGGCTGGCCAGCTTGAGCACGTCCTCCTCGGTGGCGCCGGCCGCCGGCAGCTCACCGACCACCGTGCCCGCGCGCATCACCACCACCCGGTCGGCGATGCCCAGCACCTCGGGCAGGTAGGACGACACGACCAGCACCGCGAGGCCCTGGGCCGCCAGATCCCCGATGACCTGGTAGATCTCCGCTTTGGCGCCGATGTCGACGCCCTTGGTGGGCTCGTCGAACAACATCACCTTGGCCCGGGTGGCCAGCCAGCGGGCCAGCAGCACCTTCTGCTGGTTGCCACCGGACAGTGCGGACACCGGTTGCTCCCAGGAGGCCGAGCGCAGCCGCAGGCCGCCCAGCAGGCCCTCGACCAGGCCACGCTCGCGCTGGCGGTCGATCAGCCACATCCGGGATATCTCCGCCATGTTGGCGATCGATGCGTTCTCCCGGATGGACAGCTCGAGCAGCAGCCCGAGTTGCTTGCGATCCTCGGTGAGCAGTCCGAGGCCGGCCTGAACCGCGCGCCGGGGGTTCCCGGCCGGCAGCCTCGTGCCATCCACCGAGACCTCGCCGTCGGCGACTGGGTCAGCCCCGAACAGGGCGCGGAGCAGCTCGGTGCGCCCGGAGCCCAGCAGGCCGGCGATGCCGACGATCTCGCCGGCGCGCACGTCCAGATCGATCGGCGTGCCGACCCCCATCGGGCGCAGCCCGCGCACCCGCAACCTGGGCTCGCCGATGGTCCGTCGGGTGTGTGGATACAGCGACTCGATCTTCCGGCCCACCATCGAGGTGATCAGGCTGTCGTGATCGAACTCCGCGATCGGCGCGGAGGTGACCGGCCGGCCGTCCCGCAGCACGGTGATGCGGTCGCCGATCTCGAACATCTCCTCCAGGTGATGCGAGACGTACATGATCGCGTGGCCGTCATCCCGCAGGCGCCGGATCTGGGCCAGCAGGGAACTGGTCTCGTCGGCGGAGAGCGCGGTGGTCGGCTCGTCAAAGATGATCACGCGTGGTTCCTCGCCGAGCACCTTGGCGATCTCCACCAGCTGGCGTACCGCGAGCGAAGTCTCCCGGACCGGGGTGTCCGGGCTGAGCAGGCCGAGCCCGACGGGCTCCAGCATCGCCTTGGCCCGCCTGCGCAACTCGGCGGGGCGGGTGATCCAGCGACGCGCCGGCAGCCGGCCCATCAGCAGGTTCTCCCCAACGGAGAGGTCGGGCAACAGACTGAGCTCCTGGTAGACGACGCCCACTCCGGCGTCTCGGGCGCCGGACGGGGTGAGGTCACCGACCGCCCGGCCGTCCACCTCGTAGCTGCCCGAGTCCCGGGAGATCGCCCCGGTGAGGATCTTGATCAGGGTGCTCTTGCCGGCGCCGTTCTCCCCGGCCACGCAGTGCACCTCGCCGGCCCGCAGCTCCAGGGATACTCCGGCCAGGGCCTGGATCGCGCCGTACCGCTTGGCCACGTCGCGCAGCGCGATGATCACCTCGCCGTCGCGGCCCTCCGGCCGCCGCTCGGACTCGGTGTCACTCATCCGCTGGCCTGCGCGGTCGGCGGGTTCAATAGCTGCGCCACGGCGGGTTCGTTCATGTTCGACTGGTCCACCAGCACCGCGCCCGGGTCCAGGACGTCCGGCTGCAGGGTGCCGGCGGCAGCCGAGGCGGCCTCCACCACGCCCTGGTGGCCGAAGAAGTACGGGTTCTGCACGATCAGGGTGTCCAGGCTGCCGTCCTTCAGACCGGCGATCTCCTGCGGGTCGGCGTCGTAGGCGACCACCGGGATCCGGTCCTCGGCCCGGTTGTCCTTGATCGCGCGGGCGGCGCCGTCGCCCGACGAGTTGTTGTCCGCGAAGATGCCCACCAGGGTGCTGTCCGCGGTGATCGCGTCGTTGACCTGGCTGGCGGCGGTGTTGATGTCGTTGTTGTTGTAGCGGGTCACCGCGACGTTCAGTTGCGGGCAGTTTGCCGCCAGGCCGGCCTTGAAGCCGGCGTCCCGGGTGCTCAGGGTCTCCACGCCGGCCATCGCGGACTCGAGCAGCACGTTGCCCACCGCCGGGCCCTTGGCCTTGATCAGGTCACACAGTCGCTGACCGCCCCGCTGGCCGGCCTTGTTGTTGTCGGTTCCGATGAAGCCGTCCACCGAGGTGGTCACCCTGCTGTCGATGGTGATGACCTTGACGCCGGCCTGGCGGGCCCGATCGATGACGTTGTTCAGCGCGTCGTTGGAGTTCGGCGCGACCACGATCGCGTTCACCCCTCGGGAGATCGAGTTCTCCATCAGCTGGACCTGACCGGCCACGTCGGTCTCCGCCGTCGGGCCGAACAGGCTGACCTGAGCGCCGGTGTCCCGCGCCGCCCCCTGGGCGCCGGCAAACGTGGTCTGCCAGAACTGGGAGTTGGTGGCCTTCACGATCACGTCGACGCGCTTGCCCGCCATCGCGCCACCGGCCGCGCCACCTCCGCCGGTTCCGGCCGATCCGGCCGATGCCCGACCGGCCACCACACCGACCACCACCGCGATCAACGCGATGACCGCGACCAGTGCTCCGGAGAACTTGAGCCGGCTCGGCATCGTTGCCTCCCCCTAGAAATCGATTTCTCAGCAACATAGGTACCACGCTCGCGGAACGTCAAGCACTCGAAAATCGGCG
>DATHIT010001075.1:0-5219 GCA_035489915.1 Pseudonocardia sp.
GAAGCTCGGGCATTCCTATATTGCCGATTCGGGCGATTTCGGGGACTCCGGTAAGAAAAGCGGTCCGGATACCAGTGGATTCGAGCTGGTTCAGCAGAACAGCGAGTGGGGATTTGAGCTGGACACCGATCCGGTGGTTCACGCCGCGAAACAACAGGCGCAGTAGCCGGCCCGCGTTGCTCGTCATGTCGTACGGCGACCGCATCACCCTCAACTAGAGAGACATGCCGTCACCGGCGGGGCTGGCTCGCCGGTGACGGCGCCGCCGGCGCGGCGCGGTGGGCGGCGGTGCGGGACCTATCGCCGTCGACGACCAGGACGGGCCACCGACCGCCCAGCGCGGGCGGCAGCGATCGTCGGCGGCTCGACGGTGGCCGGCCAACTGCTCCTGCGCACCCCGCGCTGGGACACCGGCCACTTCAGCTTCGACCCGATGAAACACCGCCCGCCTGGACTGCGGCTGTATCCCGAGTGGTTGACCGAACTGCGCGAACTGGCTTACCGCGGCAGCCGGAGAGGCCGGGGCGCCCCCGAAGAGCCCGGCAATGACGCCCAGAACAGCCGCCGCTGTTCGTGATCTGTGTGAGCAACACTCTTGGGCGCGCGGGTTTTGGGGGGTGTGGGGGTTGGTGTTGTGGGTAGTTAGGCGGCGGTGGGGAGGTACGGCGAGGAGGCGTAGTGATGAGTGTTCGGTCTGGTCGTTCCACCCGGGATCCGGTGCAGGTTGCCTCGGCGGCGGTGGGGACGGTGTTTTTGTTGGTGGCGATCTTGGGGTTCATTCCCGGCGTGACCGCGAACTATGGGCAGCTGGGGCTGTTCGGGCACCATTCAGAGGCCATGTTGCTGGGTGTGTTCAACGTGTCGGTGCTGCACAACCTGGTGCATGCGCTGTTCGGGGTGGCCGGGTTGTTGGCGGCGCGCACGGCCGCTGGTGCGCGCGGGTTCCTGCTCTGGGGTGGGGTGATCTATCTGGTGTTGTGGCTGTACGGGTTGCTGATCCCGTTCGACGGGCCGGCGAACTTCGTACCGCTGAACACCGCGGACAACTGGCTGCACCTGTTGTTGGGTCTGGCGATGATCGCCCTGGCCCTGCTGCTGGGCCGACACGCCAGACGCCGACTGGTCTGAGCACAACCAGACCGACCCGGCAAGCGGCATTGCTCTTGACCGGTAGCGCCTGGAGAGCGTTCAGGTCGACACCGCACAAGCAAAACTGGGCGCTCTCCTGCCATCCGTGTCGCTCGCTCGCTGGGTCGGCCGGCCGCCCTTGGCAGCCGTAGCGGCCCAGAATCAAAGCGGCCGGCACTCGCTGGCACCATTCGCGGTCAGGCCTTGTACGGGCACGACTCGCCAAGCAGGTCGCCTCGGCCGTCCCCCTCCGCCGGCCTGGCGGACACACCATGCACATATCCGGCGATAAATCCCCTCGAGGGTCCCCGCCAGCGTGTGCGCTCGACTGCGGGGCGATGGCATCGGACTGGGTGGGTGACCCGGGCGTCCGTGGTGGACGAACTCATCGCCGGCCGCCGAGCCGAAGCGGCGGCATGAGGGAAACGGCACCTCCAAGCGGGACTACGGGGGTGCATACCAGCGACATCCCGGCGCTCAGCGTCTGACAACAACCAGAAGATCACGTGTCACCCGCAAACACCACGCCCGGGGACTTGACCTTGCATCACCCGGAACTGGATCTGTTCGCAGTGGTGCATGAGTACGGACTAAGGGTTCCGGCGTGGTGCTCGTCCCGCTCCCCGCACATGCTTGGGATCACCCGTGAGTCGGAGCGGTTCGATGCCCATGACGGGTCCTGGGCAGTTGGCATCGGGTGCGAGTTGGCCGGTTGTGTCGTCGAGGCCGAGCGCGGCGGCTGCGTTGGTGGTGGCGAAATCCAGGGTGCGGTCGGTGGGGAAGCCGCACCAGGGATAGAGGGGCCGTGCACCGCGCAGTTGTTGAAAACACTACCGGTTAGCCCGGCGGCTCGGGCATCCGGCGGCCGTCAGCTCGAACGGAGGTGCGATCGCATGCTCCGAACGTCGGTATCTCTCGGTGCGAGCGTTTCACTTCAGGTGGTGCGGGTAAGTCGCAGCTGTTGCTCCAGACTGCCGGCTCTTCCGGGTAGGAGCGCACCGGGTCTCCGACGTGAAAACATCGCGTTGGCGGCATAGCCGTAGTGGTGTCGTGAACAAAACCGAGCCACAGCTCCGATCAGTTTCTGGCGCTGGTCGCGAAAACGATGGGTAGCCGAGCTGGCTCCCCGCTACCGCGGCGACGACCGTCGCCATCTAAGGAAGGGATTCATCAATGTCTGAGCGCAACACCGTCGTCCGCAGCCTGCACGACCTCGGGTTGGCGGTATGGCTGGGGGGCAGCCTGGCTGGCGCGGTAGGAATCAACGGTGCCGCCGGCGGCGTCCCGGAAACCAAGCAGCGGCTTCGCGTCGCGAACGTGGGATGGGCTCGTTGGACGCCGGTGAACCTGGCGGGGATCGCCGCTCATGTAGTGGGGGGCGCCGGAGTGCTGTTCGCTAACAAGGGTCGCATCGCGTCCCAGCGCGGTGTCGGCGCCTCCACTGCCACCAAGCTGGCGTTGACGGGGGCGGCGCTGGGAGTAACCGCCTACAGCCGAGCGCTAGGCAAGAAGCTCGAGCAGGCCGGTGATGTTGCGGTGAAGGGCGCAACCGAGCCGTCCCCCGACACCCCGGCCGAGGTGGCGAATGCCCAGCGGCAACTCAAGGTGTGCCAGTGGGCTATCCCCGCGCTGACTGCTGGCATCGCCGTGCTGAACGCGGTGGAAGGCGAGCAGCAGCGACCCAACCAGGTGCTGTCCGGCATCCTCGCCAAGCCTGCCCAGCTACTCGCCAAGCCTGCCCAGCTATTCGCCAGGCCTGCCCAGCTACTCGGCGTCGGCCAGAGCTGACAGGGGGCCGCACCAGGTCTGGCGACGAAGCCACCCCAACAGCGCTTCGCGGTTGTGCCCACTAACAACTCGCGGCAGCCGTGTCAGTTGCATATATTCGAGTATTGATCTTTACTGGCCAGTCCGCACTATCCGCGATCCTGTTTCCCAAACCTGCCCGGCCGGTGCGATTCGTCATTTTTATCTGCCGTGTGCGACCTGGCAGCACCGGCCGCACCTGGAACAGAGTGACGTTGTCTAGGCCACTGCACTTCGCCAATGCCGGACGTACCCGGTGGCCTCAGCCTCGAGCCAGCGGTCGAGCTTCGAGCGGTTCAACCGGCGGTTCGGCCGATGCAGCTTGGCGCGGCGCACATCGAGGACCGCCACTCCTGCTCCGGGCAGGACGTCGTCGCTGACGATCTCCAAGATCCGGCAAACAACCTTGGCGGCATCTGAGGTCAGTGGGAGCTGCTTCAGGTACACGAAGGTGACCAGGGGTTCGGCGTCTCGGACCCGGAGTCCAACGTGCTGTCGGACATTGACGGTCAGCTCCTCGGCTGACCAGGCCGCATTCCCGACCGGCACCAAGGAGGTGCGGTGTTGCGCAACGAAGGTGCGGATCCCCGCGGCGATCTCGGCGTAGTGCGCTGGCATGTTCCGTGGCGGCGCCGCCATCATCCGCGCCAGCGGCAAGTCGGTCTCACCCGCCAGGACAGCACGGACCGCTGTCTCAGCGGCCGCGTATGAATACCAGGCGGGCCTGCCGGGGTCGAGGTACCGGGCAGTTTGCTGGTCGATGATGCCGACTCGCTTCGGGCCCACCACGTTGATGTAGTCGGCGAATGTGCCGACACTGACTGCGATGTTCGGAGCTGTACTCATGACGTCGCTACACACTTTCTGGTCCAGCATCTGGACACCGCAGTCCCCATCTGGCGGGACTGACCGCGAGGCGCTAACGTGCACTGGCCACAGATACACGCGGAACCCCGGAGCGGTGCCACCCTAGGGCGGCTCCCCGGGGTACGTGTACGGTACGGCTCTCGCGCGGTCGTTCCGCTACGGACAGCCAGCCGAGCGGTGCGTGCCATGAGCCGGAAAGATCGAGGTTGCGCCATTTGGCGGCGGGGACCTGGCGAATAGGCAAGCCTCTCTCGCGCGCAGTACCGCTCAGCGCAAATTCTCGCTTTCGGAGATTTCAATGCACTATTGTTTTTGCCTTTCAAGATGAGCGATTGTCTTCCGACGGGCGCCACCTCAGCCACTCCACCAACCGATCGTGACAGCTCTGCCCTCGCCATCCCGGAGACCTGCTGGCCCGGCGAGGGCATCTTGTGTTCATGGCCTGTACGGTGCCAAAATCTCCAGTCGTCCTCTGCGCTGGGAGTTTTGTGACCGCTCAGGCTGCTTGTCGCTACTCGTTGATCATTCGGCCAGGGGACAACTTCCGGATTGGGGCGTCGAGCGGGATGACGCGGGCGCGGTCATGGTCGGGTGGGCGTTGCTGGCGGGCCTTGGTGCGGCCGGTGCTCGTTGTAGTGGCGGGAGTGACCAGCATTCTGTCCGTGCATTCTGATCGGAGGCTGCGGACAAATCTCTCGGCGTCACAGCGTGCGGAGTCCGCGCGCGGGATACACCTGTGGCCATGCTTTAGCCGCCGCTGGCCGCCGCGCCATAGGAGTTGACCCCGCCGTAGGAACTAGACCCGCTGGAGCCGACGCTTGGGCTGGGCGTAGCACCAGTCGGGGAGCCACCTGCGGTTGTGGTACTGCCAGGTGAACCGGTAGCCGTGCCTCCCGAACCGGTGGCTGAGCCAGCTGGACTGGAACCGACCTGGCTGGCACCGGTGGTGGGGCTGCTACCGGTGCTGGTGCCCGTGCTGGTGCTGGTGGGGCTGCTGGTACTTGGAGTGTTCGAGCTGGTACTGGATCCGAACAGCAAGGTCTGCAGCTGTGCCAGTAAGGCCTGCAGCTGTTCGAGTAAGGATTGAAGTGTCCCCGGAGTCGAGGCGGTTGCGCTACCCGACCCGCTACTGGCCGCAGTCGTGTCCGGATCGCTGGTAGTGCTACCGGTGCCCGTGGCGGTGGCACACGGATCGGTGCTGCTGGCGCTTGTGCCAGTGCCGCCGGTACTGGAGGTGGTGGTCGAGCTGGTGGTGGTGCTGGTACTGGGGGTGCTCGAGCTGGTACTGGAACCGAACAACAAGGCTTCCAGCTGCTCGAGCAAGGACTGCAGGCCTGCCTCGGTCGAGCCACTCGAGCTGCCCGATCCGGTACTCGCGGTACTAGTGCCCGAGCTGGACGAACTGGTACCTCTCGAAC
>DATHIT010001076.1:0-5033 GCA_035489915.1 Pseudonocardia sp.
CCGACCGTCCCGGCGACATCCTCGATCGGCACCGCCGGGTCCACCCGGTGCTGGTAGAGCAGGTCCACGTAGTCGGTACCCAACCGCTGCAGCGACTGGTCGATCACCTTGCGAATGTGCTCCGGGCGGCTGTTCAGCCCGCGCCGACCGCCCTGCTCGTCCAGGTCCCAGCCGAACTTGGTGGCCACCACCGCCTCGTCCCGACGCCCGGCCAGCGCGCGGCCGAGCAGCTCCTCGTTGGTCCACGGCCCGTACACCTCGGCGGTGTCGAGGAAGGTGCAGCCCAGCTCCAGTGCCCGGTGCACGGTGGCGATCGACTCGGTGTCGTCGGGCACCCCGTACGACTGGCTCATCCCCATGCAGCCCAGGCCGAGTGCCGACACGGCCAGCCCCTGACGCCCCAGTACGCGTATCTCCATGACCCCAGCCTCCCTCCTGGAGTGCACTCCAGGTCAAGCGGGCGCGCCGATCGCTGAGAACCGTCGGGCCCGGTCAGAGGAATTGCCCCCCGCCGGCCGGAGCCTGATGACCCCGGAAGGTCAACGCGAGCAGGCCGCCGAGCAGCGTGGCGCCCGCCGCCGTCCACCCCGCCGTGCGCAGCCCGTCCACCACCGCGCCGCCCGAGTTCGCGATGATCAGGATCAAGGCCAGCCCGACCGACGCGCCCATCTGCAGTGCGGTCGAGGCGAGGGCCGACGCGACGCCCTGCTCGGCTGGCGCGACGCCGGACGAAGCCGCGACGAACACCGTGGTGAAGGCGAGGCCGCCGCCGAATCCGTAGATCGCCACGCCGGGAAGCACCGCCCAGTAGGAGCCGCCGGACGACATCCCCGCGACCAGCGCGGCCAGCCCGACGCCGTAGAGGAACATGCCGGTCGCCAACGTGGCGCGGACACCGTGCCGGTTGAGCGCGACCACGGCTACCTTGCCGCCGGCCACCATCGCCAAGACCCCGAGCGGGAGGAACGCCAGGCCGGCCTGCAATGCGGTGTAGCCCAACACGTTCTGCAGGTAGACGGTGAACAGGTAGTACCCGGAGCTGAGCGCGCAGTGGTGCAGGAATGCCACGCCCATCGCGGTCAACAGGCGGCGGTTGCGGAACAACGCGGGCGTCACCAGCGGATCCCGGACCGTCCGCTCGATCACGTAGAAGGTCAGCACGAGCAGGGTTCCGACAACGAGCGCGCCAAGCCCCCGGACCGACACCCAGCCCGCCTCGGGCCCGCTGACCAGGCCGAAGACCACCAGCGACACACCGACCGTGGCGACCAGCGCGCCCAGGAGGTCGAACCCGCCGCCGCGCCTGCCCGGTGGGTCCTCGGCGATCAGAATCGGTGCGGCGGCGGCCGCGCCGATGGCCATGGGCACCACGATCAGCAGCACCCATGGCCAGCCCCAGGCGTTGGTGATGACCCCGCCGAGTAGCGCACCGGCGGCCAGCCCGCCGCTGCCCGTTGAGCCCCAGACCGCGAGGGCCCGGTTGCGCTCGCGCCCTTCCGGGAACCTGGTGTTGATCAGCGCCAGCACCGCCGGCAACAGCAGGGCGCCGCCGATCCCCTGCACAGCCCGCGCGGCGACCAGCACGTGCTGGTGCGTGGCGAGCCCGCCGACCAGGGAAGACAGCCCGTAGATCAGCAGCGCGAGGACAAACATTCGGCGCGCACCGAGCCGATCGGCCGCTCGCCCGCCGAGCAGCAGCAGGCCACCGAACGCCACGGCGTAGGCGCTCACCACCCATTGCAAGGACTGCGCGGAGAAGCCGAGCCCGGCACCGATGTCGGGAAGTGCGACGTACACGTTGTTGTAGTCGACCGCGATGACGAACTGGGCCAGCGCCAGCAGCGCGAGCCGAGGCCCGGAGCGCCGCGACGTTCGAAGGTCGGAAACAGCCACAGCAATTAACCCTTTCCATCACGAAGTTGCCACCCAGCAGGTGGCACCCCCAGGGGCAGGAGTTCCCACGCGGATCAGCGTCTGCTGCTCCGTGCTCAGACTCTACACAGTGTTCAAGTTTCACACGGCATGCATTATCGCTGCAGCAGTTCAACACTCGGACGGCGTAACATCTCTGCGCATGGCAGACGCGACGCCGCGACGGCGAGATCGGCTCAGGGCCGAGACCTCGGCGGAGATCAAGACGATCGCCCTGAAGCTCCTGTCGGCGAACGGGGCCGACGCGATCTCACTGCGCGCCATCGCCAGGGAGATGGGCATGACCGCGGGCGCCATCTACAGCTACTACGCCAACCGCGACGAGCTGATCACCGCGCTGATCACCGACGTCTACGGGGCGCTCGCCGACGTCATGGAAGCGGCGTACGAGAGCGTGCCAGTCAGCGATCCGGCCGGCCGGGTGCTCGCCGTCGGGCAGGCATACCGGCAGTGGGCGCTGGCCAATCCCGAGGAGTTCCGGCTCATCTACGGCGATCCGGTGCCCGGTTACCGGCCGCCCGACGGCGGCGCGGCGAAGGCGGAGGAGGCCCGCGCGTGCACCGTGCTGCTCCGGCTGGTCGAGGCCGGCTGGCCGAGGGCCGCCGCCGCGCACACCGGCGACGTCCAGCACGAGTGGTCCGATTTCGGGCCGAGCTTTGCCAGCAGGGTGAACGAGCTCTTCCCGGACCTGCCCCCGGCCGCGGCCGCGTTGTCGATGCGCACCTGGAGCCGGATGCATGGCCAGGTCGCGCTGGAGCTCTACGGACACCTGCGCCCCCAGCTACAGGAACCCGGCAAGCTCTACCTCAGCGAGATGCTCGATCTGACTCGAACTCTGGGGTTCAGCGTTCGGGGCTTGACTTCGTAGTCGGGTACGGGGTCGACCATGGAGGCATGCGCACCAGTGAGCTGGCCCGCCAGGCCGGAGTGAACCCCGAGACGCTGCGCTACTACGAGCGCCGCGGCCTGCTCGACGAGCCGCCGAGGACGCCGGCCCGCTATCGGGACTACCCGGACGCCGCGCTGGGGCTGCTGCGGTTCATCAAGAGAGCCCAGCAACTCGGCTTCACCCTCGACGACGTCGAGGAGCTGCTGCACCTCAATCACGGCGGGCCGGTGAGCTGCGAGGCGGCCAGGGCGCTGGCCCAGGCGCGCACCGCGGACCTGACCGCCCGGATCGCCGACCTGCGGCGGATGCGGGACTCCCTCGCCGACCTGATCGCCTCCTGCGAGCTGCCCAGGGCCGAGCGCGCCTGCTCCCTGCTGGCCGCGATCGACAACAACACACCAGCACACCGGAGCCGGCGATGAGTCAAACGCTGGAGATCCTGCACGTCCCCGACTGCCCCAACGTGGCGCCGATGCTGGCACATCTCCGGCAGGTGACCGACCTGCCGATCACCACACATGAGATCAGCACAACGTCCGACGCGGCCGCCGCCGGCATGTCTGGATCACCGACCCTGCTGGTCAACGGCGTCGACGTATTCGCCGACCGAGGGCAGCCCGCCGACGGCCCAGCGTGCCGGATCTATCGGGACGAGCACGGAGCGGTCGTTCCGGTTCCGTCGGTGGCCCAGCTGCGCCAGGCACTCGCCACCGCGGAGTTGACCGCCTGGCGGGACCGGACGCACCCGCACGACCTGGCCGAGCAGGCGGTGCACCGGGCGATCCTGCGGGCCTTCGTCGACACCGGCCGACCCCCGGTCAACAGTGACCTGGACCCGGTCACCGAGGGCAGCGGACGCAGCACCACCGAGATCCTGGCCGCGCTGCACGACCTCGATGCGATCCGCCTGGACCGGGCCGGGCGCATCGCGGTGGCCTACCCGTTCTCGGCAACCCCGACCCGACACCGGGTGTGGATCGGCGGCGGCGTGGTGGTCTACGCGATGTGCGCGGTTGACGCCCTCGGCATCGCCGCAATGCTTGGCGGCCCCACCCGGATCGAATCTGCCGACGCCACCACCGGCCAGCCGATCGCGGTGACCATGGCCGCCGGGCGCACCAGCTGGAGCCCAACCGCGGCCGTGGTGTTCCTCAGCGCCAAGGCGGGCAGCGGCCCCTCAGCCACCTGCTGCTGCGACGACGTGAACTTCTTCGCCGACGAGACCACCGCGCGCAACTGGGCCGCACACCAGGAGTTTTCCGGGCAGATCCTCACCCAGGCCGACGCCGAAGCCCTCGGCACCCGGCTGTTCGGGACGTTGCTTGCCCCCGCGAGCCACCCAGCCACGTATCGAGGCTAGCCAGTCAGGAGAGCGCGAGGATGCGGTCGATGTTGGACTTTCCGAACGACTCGGCGGGGAGTTGCTCCGGGCCGAGCTGCGGGGCGAGGAGAGGACCGGCCAGGACCGGATCGGTCGCCATCAGGGTGGAGTAGGTGCGCCGCCGCGCGGCACCGTGCGGGCTGAAGGTGGCGCGGATGTCCGTGGCGAGGCGCGCGGCGACGAGTAGCCGGCGCATCCGCTCGCGGCGTTCCTCGCCGTACTCGGCGAACGATCCGGGGCGCCAGTCCTCGGTCGATCGCAGAATGTCGGCCACGATCCGGACGTCGCGCAGGGCGATGGACAGGCCCTGGCCGATGATGGGGTCGTTCCAGCCGGCCGCGTCGCCGATCAGCACCACGCCGGGTGCGTAGGGCTGATCGGTCCAGCTGTCGTTCATCGGATAGAACGCGCACGGTCCCGCTGGGCGCGCGGAACTGAACATCTCGCTGTCCGGGATGCAACGGAACTGGTAGGCGGTCAGGAAATCCACTTCCCGCGCCGGGCCGGCGAACCGGCCCTTCTGTGCGACGTCGTGCAGCAGGTACAGCCGCGCGCGCCCGCCTGCTCGGGGGAAGAACAGATAGTGCAGATCGCCCTCCGTGCCGACCGAGACCTGGTCTGACGGCCAGGCGTGCAGCTCGTCGACGAGCATTCCGCCACACATGGTCCGAGGAGTCGTTTGTTCGAGCCCGATGCCGAGCTGGCGGCGCACGGTGGACATCCGACCGTCCGCGCCGACCACCAACCGGCAGGACACGTCATAGACAAGATCGTCGTGTTCGTAGCTGATCGAGGGTGAGGCCCCCGCGCTCACCGCGATGTCCCCGACGC
>DATHIT010001077.1:0-3248 GCA_035489915.1 Pseudonocardia sp.
GAATTAGGTCAGCATTCTCTCCTGAGCTATGCTGGCTCACCGGATTGGTTCTGGCCCCGTCGTCTAGCGGCCTAGGACGCCGCCCTCTCACGGCGGTAGCGTGGGTTCGAATCCCATCGGGGCTACCACATCCGGTCCTGCGTCAGCAGATGCAAAGAGCGCCCGTTTCGAATCGAAACCGGGCGCACTTGCGTTGCGGGCCGCGAGCGTTGTCGGCGCTGCGGTGAGGGAGTGGAAGTACGAGTGGCTCGCGCCGTGTGCGCAGAGCCGATCGTCAGAGTCGTCGCGTCAGCGCCTCGGCCGCCGCCAGCAGGTCCGCCGCCCAGCGTGCACCCGGCCGCCGGCCCATGCGGTCGATCGGGCCCGACACCGACACCGCCGCGATCACGACGCCACGGCCGTCCCGCACCGGCGCGGACACACTCGCCACGCCGGGTTCCCGTTCGGCGGCACTCTGCGCCCAGCCCCGCTTGCGCACCTCGGCCAGCGTCCGGTCGGTGAACTTCGCCGACGGCAGGACCGCCTGCTGGGTGCCGGCGTCGCTGAATGCCAGCAGCACCTTGGCGCCCGACCCCGCGGTCATCGGCAGGCGGGTGCCGACCGGCACGGTGTCCCGAAGTCCGGCGGGGGGCTCGAGCGCGGCGACGCACACCCGCGACGTGCCCTCCCGACGGTAGAGCTGCACGCTCTCCCCGGTGATTTCGCGCAACCGCGGAAGCACGACCGTGCCCGCGGCCAGCAGCGGGTCGTTCACGTGGCCCGCCAGCTCGGTCAGTCCGGGGCCCAGGCCCCACCGGCCCTCGGCGTCGCGCGCCAGCAGCCGGTGGGTTTCCAGTCCGGCGGCCAGGCGATGGGCCGTCGCGCGCGGCAGGCCCGTTCGCTCGCACAGCTCGACCAGCCCGCACGGCGACTCGGCCACCGAGTGCAGCAAGCCCACGGCTTTGTCGAGCACGCCGATACCGCTATCCTGTCTCACAGGGAGATACTAACTTCCCGCATAGTGAGATAGCCAGCCCGGCACCTGCGGATCGCCCGAAGGATTGAAGACGTCATGACCAACAAACCACGCACCATGGCAGAGAAGGTGTGGGCCGACCACGTCGTGGTCGCCGGATCCGGCGAGGGAACCTCGCGGGAGCCGGACCTGATCTACATCGACCTCCACCTCGTCCACGAGGTGACCAGTCCGCAGGCCTTCGACGGGCTGCGGCTCGCCGGCCGACCGGTGCGGCGACCGGATCTCACCATCGCCACCGAGGACCACAACGTGCCGACGATCGACATCGACAAGCCAATCGCGGACCCGGTCTCGCGCATTCAGGTCGAGACGTTGCGGCGCAACTGCGAAGAGTTCGGCATCCGGCTGCACCCGATGGGCGACGTCGAGCAGGGCATCGTCCACATCATCGGACCGCAGCTCGGACTGACCCAGCCCGGCACCACCGTGGTGTGCGGCGACAGCCACACCTCCACCCACGGCGCCTTCGGTGCCCTGGCGATGGGCATCGGAACCTCGGAGGTCGAGCACGTGCTCGCCACGCAGACGCTGCCGCTGCGGCCGTTCAAGACCATGGCCGTCAACGTCGACGGCGTGCTGCCCGCCGGCGTCAGTGCCAAGGACGTCATCCTCGCGGTGATCGCGAAGATCGGTACCGGCGGCGGCCAGGGTTACGTAATCGAATACCGCGGCAGCGCCATCGAAGCGCTGTCCATGGAAGGGCGCATGACGGTGTGCAACATGAGCATCGAGGCGGGCGCACGCGCGGGCATGGTCGCCCCGGACGAGACGACGTTCGAATATCTGAGGGGCCGTCCGCACGCGCCGACGGGTGCCGACTGGGATGCGGCAGTGCAGGCGTGGACTCGGTTGCGAACTGACGAGGGAGCCGAATTCGACAACGAGGTCTACCTCGACGCGGCGACCCTCAGCCCGTTCGTCACCTGGGGGACCAACCCCGGGCAGGGCGTCCCGCTGGCCGATGCGGTGCCCGACCCCGAGCTGATGTTCGACGAGGGGGAGCGCCAGTCGGCGGAGAAGGCGTTGGTCTACATGGACTTATCGCCGGGCACCGCGATGCGCGACATCGCCATCGACACCGTCTTCGTCGGCTCGTGCACCAACGGGCGCATCGAGGATCTCAGGGTCGTCGCCGACATTCTGCGCGGAAGGACGATCGCCGAGGGGATGCGGATGCTGGTGGTGCCCGGATCGATGCGGGTACGGGCGCAGGCCGAATCCGAAGGCCTGGGCGAGATCTTCACCGCGGCCGGTGCGGAGTGGCGCCAGGCAGGCTGCTCGATGTGCCTGGGCATGAACCCCGATCAGCTGGCGCCGGGGGAGCGGTGCGCGGCGACGTCGAACCGAAACTTCGAAGGGCGACAGGGAAAGGGCGGGCGTACCCACCTGGTGTCACCAGCGGTGGCCGCGGCCACCGCGGTGCGCGGCACCCTGTCCTCACCCGCCGACCTGCCCGAGAATCGCTAGGAGACAGCCATGGAAGCCGTCAGCACCCACACCGGGATCGGCGTGCCGTTGCGCCGGTCCAATGTCGACACCGACCAGATCATTCCGGCGGTGTATCTGAAGCGGGTGACCCGAACGGGTTTCGAGGACGGGTTGTTCGCGGCATGGCGCAACGATCCGTCGTTCGTCCTGAACCTCCCGCCCTTCGACAGGGGTTCGGTCTTGGTCGCCGGGCCCGACTTCGGCACCGGCTCGTCGCGCGAACACGCGGTGTGGGCGCTCATGGACTACGGCTTCCGGGTCGTGATCTCGTCGCGGTTCGCCGACATCTTCCGCGGCAATTCGGGCAAGGCGGGACTTCTCGCGGCCGAACTCGCGCAAGATGATGTGGAACTGCTGTGGAAGCTGATCGAGCAGCAGCCGGGGCTGGAAATCACTGTGAACCTACAAGATCGGACCGTCGCCGCAGGAACGGTCCTGCTGCCGTTCAAGATTGACGACTACACCGCATGGCGACTGGTCGAGGGACTCGACGATATAGGCCTTACGCTGCGGAAACAGGATGAGATCGCGGCCTTCGAGCAGCACCGGCCGAGCTGGAAACCGCGCACGCTGCCGGCCTGACGACGGGGCCCGACGGGGGCGAAATGGCGTCCAGCAACCCCGTTTTAGGACCGGCGTACCACCGCCGGTGTGGGGCAACCGGATTGCCTAATTGGTGGCCAGCTACTCCTGAAATTCGGCGTGGCTCTTGGAAATCAGCGGTGTAAAGGTTTACCGTAGC
>DATHIT010001078.1:0-8814 GCA_035489915.1 Pseudonocardia sp.
AGCCATGAGCAACCCGTGGAACCGCGCCACTCGGCTGTCCCCGCTGGAGTTCGCCGCCTGCTGGGCGGCGCTCGAGCTGGGCGACACCCCGCTGCTGCTCGAGCTGCGCAGCCCCGGGCAGACCATCCCGGAGCGGGACCAGCTACTCGCCCAGGCGATGGTCGGGCTGCGCGCGCGCCAGCTCTCCGACGGCCGCCTGCCGGTGCCGGCGCTGGCCGAGCTGCTGCGGGTGATCGCGGCGCCGGACTACCAGTTGGACATCCGGCTGGCCGGCGGCCCAGAAGGCATGCTGCTCGGGCTGGGCTGGGTGGTCGGGGCGCGCGGGGTGGTGGTGGTCAGCGGGGCCGGTCCGCTGTACCTGCTGCCGATGGACGGCGCGCGGGTGGCGGCCACCCTGATCGGACTGGCCGGGCAGCTCGACCCCGGTGTCGGGAGGCCGGTCAACATTCCGGCGCAGCTGCTGGACGAGGCCTGCGCGGCGGCCGGCGACGGAAACCTGTGGACGCTGGCCGACCAGCTGATGGCCCTCGGCGTCGCCCGGCTGGACGCCACCTCGCTGGCCCGCATGTGCGAGGGGATCGAGGTGGTCGGCCAGCTCGGGGTGACCGGGCACCTGAGTGGGCCGCGGCGGCGCGCGCCGTGGGTGGTCGGGTTCCACCGCACGGCAGGCGGACACTTCATGCAGCTGCGTCGTCCACCCGCCGGGTCGGCCGGCGGCCCGACGGTGACGGTGTGCCCGACCGACGCCGACCGGCTGATGCGCCAGTGGCGCGAGCTGCTCGAGCACGCCTGAGCCGGCGCCCGGAGCACCCCGACACCCTCACCCCGTGAAGATGTAGCGCAGCACGGGAAGCATGGCCTCGTCGTCAGGTGGATCGTCGCGTTCGCAGGCTTGCAGGCCGGCATGCAGCGGATGCGCGGCCATCCCGGTCCCGATCAGCTCCAGCGCGGTGCGTCGCGGTTGGCCCCTCGGCCAGGGGGACCGGTCGAAGCGCAGGTACCGGCCGACCGCGTGCAGCAGGAAACGCTGCCGGTGGCCGGGCGAGCCGAAGTGCACGAATCCCTTGATCCGGTAGACGCCCTGCGGCCGCCCGTCGAGCCAGTCCACCAGCCGGCGCGGATCCAGCGGCCGGTCGGTGTGGAACGCGAGCGCCTGGTACGCCGCGTGCAAATGCCCGGAGTGGTCCTCGCCGTGACCGTGACCGTGGTCGTGGGTCGCGGCGGTCTGGCCGAGCATCAGCTGCCGGCCGGGCACCACCTCGATGTCGAACAGCACCCGGGGGTCCACCTCGCCGTGGGTGGCGGCGAGCAGCGGAGCCCTGGGGTTCAGCTCCCGGCACAGGCGCCGCAGCTCGGCCAGCCGGGCCGGGTCGACCCGATCCGCCTTGGTCAGCACCACCAGGTCGGCCAGCGCGACGTGCCGCTCCAGCTCGGGATGGCGGCGCCGGGCATCCTCGAACTCGACCAGGTCCACCACCTCGACCAGGCCGCCGAACGTGGTGCGTGGGTTCCCGGAGCTCAGTACCAGCTGCACCAGCGTGCCCGGTTCGGCGATCCCGCTGGCCTCGATGATGATCACGTCCACCTCCGAGCCCGGGGCGGCCAGCTGGGCCAGCAGCGGGCCGACGCCCTGCTCGCCGACCGCGCAGCACAGACACCCGTTGCCGAGGGAGACCACCCCGTCGGCCTGCCCGCCGATCAACATCGCATCCACGCCGACGCTGCCGAAGTCGTTCACGATGACGCCGATCCGGACGTCCAGGCTGTGCGCGAGCAGATGGTTGAGC
This sequence comes from Pseudonocardia sp., assembly GCA_035489915.1. Lineage (GTDB taxonomy): Bacteria > Actinomycetota > Actinomycetes > Mycobacteriales > Pseudonocardiaceae > Pseudonocardia. Next base: position 1,788 of record DATHIT010001078.1, read on the forward strand.
AGCGTGGTCTTGCCCGAACCCAGAAACCCCGCGAGCACCAGCACCGGGATCCGTCCGCTCCGCACGCCACATCCCTATCACGGGGCCTCTCCCGAGCTCGCCGGCTCCCAGTTACCCACTCGGCTTCCGCCGCCGCTGGGTCATCTGGCGTAATGGCTACACCCAGCGTGTTTGGTCGGTCACAATACAGTTCGTGACGGGGGCGCGGCGGCTTTGGCTGGTGGCTGCGCTGGTCGGTCTGGCGGCCGCCGGGTGGTGGCTGTGGGATGTGTATCGGGCACCGAACCGCGCTGACCTGACCGCGTACTGGCAGCTCGTCCTCGCGGTTGCCGCGCTGGTGGTCGCGGTGGTTGCCGTGATGAAGGGCGCCCAGGCTCAACCGGCGTCCGGAGATGCCGACGAGTCCGAATTTGCTCGGCTGGCTGATCGGCTCGCCGCGGCGGTGCACCTCGAGTGGGATCAGGCAGCGGCGGCCCGGGGGCTGTTGCACCCCGATCCGATCGGGGTGCGGTGGGTCAAGTCGGCCATGCCGGTGGCTGGGACCGCGGCGGCCGCGGCCGGGTCCACCCGGTTCCGACCGATACCCGGATTGGCCGCCACTCGACCAGAGCAGCTGGGCCAGGGCGGTTTGGCGGACTTGCATGCCGTCTACGGCGGCCTGGGGTCTGGCCGGGTGGTCATCGTCGGCGGGCCAGGGGCGGGCAAGAGCGGAGCCGCCGTGCTGCTGGTACTCGCGGCTCTGGATCACCGGCGCGCCATCGCGGAAGCGGACCGCGCCAGGGTGCCGGTGCCGGTGTTGTTCACCCTCCACGGCTGGGATCCGCGCACTCGGCCGCTGCTGGACTGGCTGGTCTCCCAGCTGCGGCAGACCTATGACGGGCTGTTCACCGGCCGGCGCGGGGCCGCGAAGATCGCGGAGCTCATCCGCGCCGGGAAGATCTCCGTCATTCTGGACGGACTCGACGAGATTGCCGAAGAATTGCGCCCGGTCGCCCTGCGAGCGCTGAGTGAGCAGGCGATGTTCCGGCTGGTCGTGCTGTCCCGCGGTGCTGACATGGTCGACGCCGCGAAGCGGGCGATGCTGGACGGAGCGGTCGCGGTCGAGCTGCAAGATGTCGACCCGGCCGCCGCCGCGGACTACCTGCAGCGCGTCCAACTCGACCCGCCCCCGGACCGGTGGCGTGAGCTCACCGACGTTCTGCGGAACGCACCGCAAAGCCCGATCGCCCTGGCGTTGAGCAACCCACTGACCCTCACCCTGATCCGCGACACCTATCGCACCGGGGACAGCGTCGGTGAGCTGCTTGACCTCGGCGCCGACGTCTCCCGGGAGGACGTGGAGGACCACCTACTCGACAGGGTTCTGCCCCAGGCCTATGCCACTCGACCCGGCCAGCCTCCGGCCCGGTACACCCTGGCCACCGCGCAACGCACCCTCCAGTGGATCGCGGGCCGGATGAGTCAGGATCGGACCCGTGACCTTGCCTGGTGGCGAATCCCCACGTGGACTCCGGTCTTCCCCCGCGCCCTGGCCATAGGGCTCATCAGCGGACTCGTGTTCTTGGGCGGAGTTGGTGTGGCCTTCGGGGGAGGAGGCCCGTGGTTTGGGACGGGCGGAAATGTGGTCGGGTCTCTGGTCGGGCTCAGTGCCATGCTCGGAGCGTGGTTCGGGAGCAGAAAGCCGCCGCCCACCGCACCGACGCGCTGGCGCTTCGTTTTCGACCGTCCAATCCGGGTATTTCTCATCGGAGCCCTTTATGGAAATCTGTTCATGCAGTTCCTTTCCAACCGACTCGGGGCGGGGATCGAGACCGGGCTCCTGATCCTGTTTGTGACTGGGCTCGTGCTGTGGTTGCTGGTCGGGCTAGCGATCTGGCTTGTTCGAAAGACCCATCAAGAAACCGCCGTCATGCGCTGGCGCGCCGTTCACAGCCACCGGTTCGTGGTCTTCACGGTCGGATTCGGATCCGCGTTCCTGGGCACGGTCGCGGCTTTCGTGCTCCTGGGAAGTCTCGGGCTTCGACTCATGTGGGCGCTCTTGCCCCTGGTTGTGTTTGGCCTCAGCCTGAGGTTTGCACTGGGGGCGCTCGGGCGGGGCTCGGTCAGTCCGCTGACCCCCATCGCCTCGTGGATCAAGGATCGAGCGGCCGGATTCATGATCTGGTTCGGGCTCGCGCTCTTCGCCGGTCCGTTGATTCCAGGGCTGACAGCGCACGGCTGGATGCTCCTCGGGATTAGCCCCGAGGGCGCTCCGTTCCAGATCACCATTGGGCTCTGGGTCCTGGCCGGACTGGTGCTCGGACTCATCTACCCCGAGACTTGGTCGAGCTTTCTCGCCTCTACCCAACTGGCTATCCGACGGGGCACCCCGATCCGGCTGATGAGGTTCCTGGATGATGCCCGTGAGCGAAATGTGTTGCGCACGGTCGGCCCGGTCTACCAGTTTCGCCACGCCCGCCTCCAGGACCGGCTCGCCGTGCTGGACACCAGTGCTTCAGCGCTGAGCCGCCACCCCGACTCGCCGGCACATCCCGTGCCAGGCACCTCGGCAACTCTCCAGGACAGCGGAGCCGACCAGTCGCCGCGATAAGCGTCCCGTCACGGGCGTGACACGCGCGCCGAGGGTCGCCGGGCGATGGCGATGCCGGCCACCAGGATCGCCGCGCCGAGCAGGGTGTTCCAGCCGACCGGCTCGCTGAGCAGCCACGCGCCGATCAGCGTCGACCACACCGGGGTCAGGTAGGTGACGGACGCCGCCATCGTCGAGCCGGCCACCCGGATCACCCGCAGGTTCAGGATGTACGCGTAGCCGGTGCCCAGCGCGCCGAGCACCAGCATGGCCAGCGCGGCGGGCGGCCCCGGCCAGTGCGGGAGGCCGGCCAGCCACGGCGCCACCAGCACCAGCTGGACGGTCGCGCAGCCGATCTGCAGCGCGGACAGCGCCGCCGCCGAGCCGTCCCGGCCGGCGTACCAGCGCCGGGTGTAGCTGAACCCGGCCCCGTAGCAGAGCGTGGCGGCCAGGCAGGCCAGCGCGCCGCCCAGCGTCGCGCCGCCGAGAGCTTCGCCGCGCCACACGCCGAGCAGGCATGCCACCCCGAGGAAGCCGATCACCAGCCCGGCCACCCGCCACCGGGTCAGCCGCTCCGCCGGCACCAGCGCGAGCCCGAACAGCAGGGTGGCCAGCGGCGTCGTCGCGTTCAGCACGCCGGCCAACACCGAGCTCACCCGCTGCTCCCCGAACGCGAGCAGGGTGAACGGCACACTGTTCAGCAGCGCGGCGATCACCGACGCGTGCGCCCAGGTCACCCGGTCGCGGGGCAGCCGGACGCGCAGCACCGCGCAGTAGCCGAGCAGCGCCAGCGCGCCGAACAGGCAACGCCACAGTGCCACCCACACCGGCGGCACCCCGGCGTCCACCCCGACCTTGATCAGCGCGAAGCTGGCGCCCCAGATCGCGGAGAGGGCCACGAACTCGGGCAGCCACCGTTCCCGCCCGATCCCCGCGTCAACTGTGCCCGTGCCCGCCGCCCGCGTACCGGATGTCCCGCTCCCCATGGACAGGATCCTGGGCGGCCCGCAATCATGAGTCCAACAACTTTCATAGCAAAGTCATGAAGGATCCTCATGACCGTCGGAATTCCGCAGCTCCGGGCATTCGTCGCGGTCGCCGACGCCGGCGGCTTCGGCACGGCGGCGCAGCGGCTGGGCATCAGCCAGTCCGCCGTGTCGCACGCGGTGGCGGCGCTGGAGCGGGCCACCGGGCGCCTGGTGCTGTCCCGCAACGGGCGCCCCACGCCCACCCGGTTCGGCGAGCAGATCCTGGACCATGCCAGGACCGTGGTGGCTTCGGTCACCGCGATCACGGTGCTGGCCGCCGACCGGGACGGCCAGCCGCGTGGCGAGCTCACCGTGGCCGCGCCGCCGACGGTCTGCCACGGGCTGCTGCCGGAGCTGGTGCTGCGCTGGCGGGCGGAGTTCCCCGGCGTGTCGGTATCCCTGTTCGAGGGGGAGGACGACGAGGTGGCCGGCTGGCTGGAGGGCGGCACGGCTGACCTTGCGGTACTGATCGACCCGCCAACCCGGCCCAGCGGCAGCGCACAGGTCGGCGCCGACCGGTTCCACGCGGTGCTGCGCGCCGACCATCCGCTGGCCCAGGAGCCCTCGGTGGACCTCGCCGACCTGGCCGACGACGACTTCCTGCTCTCCGCCGGCGGCTGCGAGCGGCAGATCCGCGAGCTGCACCGCCAGGCCGGGGCCACGTTCGCGCCCGCGCACCGGATCCGGCAGCTGAGCACGCTGTTCGCCATGGTGCGCGCCGGCGTGGGCGTGACGGTGATCCCCGGGTTGGCCGCCGGCATGGAGGGCCCGGGGCTGATGCTCGTCCCGCTGAGCCAGTCGATGGCCCGCTGCCTGGTGCTCAGTGGCCCGCTGAGTCGACCGTGGCACCCGGCGGCCCGCGCGCTGGTGGACGCCGCCTCCCCGTAGCCGGCCCGCGGTTACCCAACTGCACCGCACGCAGGTTCCGGGCCGCGAAATCCGGCCTGTGGTGCAGCTGGGTAACCAGCGGCGCGAGCGCGCACGCGGCCGGTCAGAAGCGGCGGCCTCCGGCTCGCCACCCTGGCTGGTGTTGCCGAGCTGCACACCAGGCGGGTTCGCGGCGCGGTCGAGCTGCGTCGTGTGCAGCTCGGTAACACCTGGCCGCCGCCAGTCCGGGGGAGGGCGGTTATTCGGGGCGACTGGCGGCGGGTTGCGGCCTAGGGTCCGGGGATCGTGAGCAGACACATCTTGATCTCCGGGGCGAGCATCGCCGGGCCGGCCCTGGCGTACTGGCTGGACCGGTTCGGCTTCCAGGCCACCGTGGTGGAACGCTCGCCGGGGCTGCGCCCGGGTGGCCAGGCCATCGACATCCGCGGCGTGGCCAAGCAGGTGGTACGCCGGATGGAGCTGGACGAGCAGGTGCGCGCCGCCTGCACGGACACCGACGGCATGTCCCTTGTGACCAGGAAGAACCGGCGGGTGGCCACGTTACGCGCCGACCAGTTTGACGGCGACGGGCTGATCGCGGAGATCGAGATCCTGCGCGGTGATCTGTCCGAGGTGTTCTACACCGCCACCAAGGACACCACCGAGTACCTGTTCGGCGATCGCATCAAGTCGCTGAGCGAGCATGCCGACGGCGTTGACGTCCGCTTCGCCAGCGGGCTCGAGCGCGGGTTCGACCTGGTGGTCGGCGCCGACGGGCTGCACTCCGGGGTGCGCTCGCTGGTGTTCGGGCCGGAGTCGAATGTCCTCCACCATCTGGGCCACTACGTCGCGTTCTTCACCGTGCCCAATCGGCTGGGGCTGAACCGATGGGCGCTCGGGTACGGCGAGCCGGGTGTGTCCGTGGGCATCCGCAGCATCCACGACAACCGGGACGCGATGGCGTTCCTGAGCTTCCGCGGCCCGGAACTGGACTACGACTACCGGGACATCGAGGCGCAGAAGGCCATGGTGCGCGAGCGGTTCGCCGGGGTGGCCTGGGAGACGCCCTGGTTGCTCGAGCAGATGGACGCCGCGCCGGACTTCTTCTTCGACTCGTGCGCCCAGATCCAGCTGGAGTCCTGGTCGGCCGGGCGGGTGGCGCTACTGGGTGACGCGGCGTTCTGCCCGTCGCCGCTGTCCGGGCAGGGCACCAGCCTGGCCATCGTCGGGGCGTACGTGCTGGCCGGGGAGCTCGCGGCCGCCCAGGGCAACCACGTGGTCGCGTTTGCCGAGTACCAGCGCACGCTTCGCGGATTCGTCGCGAGCAACCAGAAGATGGGCCGGGACAACGCCGCGAACGCCGCGCCGGGCAGCCGGTTGGGCGTCGGGGCCCAGTACCTGATCATGGCCGCGCTGCGGTACCTCCCGGGCAAGACGCTGATCATGCGCAAGCTGCTGCGCGCGGTGAACGACCTGGAACTGCCCGACTACGCCAACGTGGTGGCGTCCTGACTCGGGCTGTCCGGCGCCGCCGTGCCGAGCATGGCGGTCAGCGCGTCGACCAGCTGGGGGGCTGACGGGGTGGCGTCCGGATCCAGCAGCCACTGCACCAGTAGCCCGTCGCACAGCGCGATCTGGAACGCGGCGAGCGTGCTGGCCTGCTGCTCGTCGGCCACGCCGAGCGCCTCGGTGATCATCTGGGCCACCTGGGCGCGGCTGCGCCGGTAGGTGGCGGCGAGTTGGGCGCGCAGCTCGGGCTGCCGCTCCGCCTGGGCCAGCGCCTCGATGAACGCCACCGACAGCCCCCGGTACTCGGCGAACGAGCTGAGCATCGCGCCCCAGGAGGCGACCAGCAGGCGCACCGGATCTCCAGCGGCCCCACTGTCCGGTACCGCGGCGATGGCCAGCGCGCGGACCCGCTCCGCCCACTCCTGGAACGACGCGGCGATCGCCTCGTTGAGCAGCGCTTCCTTCGAGCCGAAGTGGTAGCCGATGGAGGCCAGGTTGGTGCCCGAGGCGGCCACCAGATCCCTGGCCGTGGTGCGGGCATAACCGCGCTCCTCCAGGCACCGGCGGGCGCCGGCCAACAGGTCTTCGCGGTGTCCCATGGCGACGAGCGTAGCCAAAACATGTAGACGCCCGTCTTATACAAATGTATGATCTTGATCATGTTGCCGCCTGGCCCGAAACTTCCCAAGCCTCTGCAGACCGCGCTCATGTGGACCCGTCCGCACCGCTGGGCGGCCACCAACCGGCGCCGCTACGGGGACGTATTCCGGGTGTGGGCGGCGCCGTCCGGTTGGCTGGTGTACCTGGCCGATCCGGCGGACATCAAGACGGTCTTCGCCGGCGATCCGGCCGTCTACCACGCCGGCGAGGCCAACTCGATCCTGCGCGGTGTGGTCGGCGACAGCTCGGTGCTGCTGCTGGACGAGGCTCGGCACCGGGACCGGCGCAAGCTGATGCTGCCCCCGTTCCACCGGGACGCGGTGCGCCGCCAGGCCGAGCTGATGGCCGAGATCGCCGACGCCGATGTGGCCCGCTGGCCGGTCGGCCGGGAGTT
>DATHIT010001079.1:0-22076 GCA_035489915.1 Pseudonocardia sp.
GGGCGTGGCTGAGTTCATCTACACCATGCGGAAGGTGCGCAAGGCGCACGGTGACAAGGTCATCCTCGACGATGTGAGCTTGTCGTTTCTACCTGGGGCGAAGATCGGAGTCGTCGGTCCGAACGGTGCCGGTAAGTCGACGGTGCTTCGGATCATGGCCGGTCTCGAGCATGCCAACAACGGAGACGCCTTCCTGGCGCCCGGCGCGACGGTGGGGATGCTGCAGCAGGAGCCACCGCTCAACGAGTCGAAGACCGTGCTGGGCAATGTCGAGGAGGGCGTCGGGCCCATCAAGGAGAAGCTCGATCGGTACAACGCGGTGGCCGAAAAGATGGCCACCGAGTACACCGACGAGCTGATGGAGGAGATGGGTCAGCTTCAGGAGGAGCTGGATCACGCGGACGCCTGGGATCTGGACTCCCAGCTCGAGCAGGCGATGGACGCATTGCGGTGCCCCCCTCCGGACGCTGAGGTGACCCAGCTGTCCGGTGGGGAGCGTCGTCGGGTGGCGCTGTGCAAGCTCCTGCTCAGCAAGCCCGACCTGCTCCTGCTCGACGAGCCGACGAACCATCTCGACGCGGAGAGTGTGTTGTGGCTCGAGCAGCACCTGGCCAGCTATGCGGGCGCGGTGTTGGCTGTCACCCACGACCGGTACTTCTTGGACAGGGTCGCGCAGTGGATCCTGGAGCTGGATCGCGGGCGGGCCTACCCCTACGAAGGTAACTACTCGACCTATCTGGAGAAGAAGGCTGAGCGGCTGGCTGTCCAGGGCAAGAAGGACATCAAGCTGCATAAGCGGCTGACCGACGAGCTCGCCTGGGTGCGTTCCGGGGCGAAGGCGCGGCAGGCGAAGGGCCGGGCGCGCCTGCAGCGCTACGAGGAGATGGCCGCCGAGGCGGAGAAGACCAGGAAGCTGGACTTCGAGGAGATCCAGATCCCGCCGGGGCCCCGGCTGGGCAGCGTGGTGGTCGAGGTCGATCACCTCGACAAGGGCTTCGACGGCCGGATGCTGATCAAGGATCTGTCCTTCTCGCTGCCGCGCAACGGCATCGTCGGAGTGATCGGTCCCAACGGGGTCGGGAAGACGACGCTGTTCAAGACGATCGTGGGCCTGGAGCAGCCCGACTCGGGCACGGTTCGGATCGGTGAGACGGTGCGGCTGTCGTACGTGGACCAGAACCGGTCGGGAATCGATCCGAAAAAGACGGTGTGGGAGGTGGTGTCCGACGGCCTGGATTACATCAAGGTGGGCCAGGTTGAGATGCCGTCACGCGCCTACGTCGCCGCGTTCGGTTTCAAGGGGCCGGAGCAGCAAAAGCCCGCCGGAGTGCTCTCCGGAGGCGAGCGCAACCGGCTGAACCTGGCGATGACCCTGAAGGAGGGCGGCAACCTGATCCTGCTGGACGAGCCGACCAACGACCTCGACGTAGAGACGTTGTCCTCGCTGGAGAACGCGCTGGAGCAGTTCCCCGGTTGTGCGGTGGTCATCTCCCACGATCGGTGGTTCCTGGACCGCGTGGTCACGCACATTCTCGCCTGGGAGGGTGATAACGATCACCCGGCTTCGTGGTTCTGGTTCGAAGGCAACTTCGAGGCGTACGAGAAGAACAAGGTCGAGCGCCTAGGAGTGGAGGCGGCCCGACCACACCGGGTGACACACCGTAAGCTGACGCGCGACTGAGCGTCGCTTCGCGAACCCCAGCCGCGATTGAGCAGCTCACCTACACCGCAGTGCTGACGTACCGGGAGAATCCGTGCAGCCGACGGGGTTGACCACCGCCGCGGCGTCGGCGCTCGCCTCGGCGCCGGCTGTGCTCGACATGGCGGAGGGTTCCCGGTGGCGGGCACCGGAGATCACCGCCGCGCTCGCGGAGCACGCCGCACGGCTAGCGCGGGACAGCCACGACAGCGCCACCGCCACGCTCGCCGAAGGTTGGCTGCTGCAGGGACTTGCCGCTGTCGGTCGGGGAGTACCCGCTGTCCCTCGGGCTGTCGCGGCGTTGACCGAAGCCACCCGGGCGCACCACGTCCCGGCCAGCGACCGGCTTCGGGTAGCTCTGGCGGGAGTGGCACGGTCATTGGACGACCGGGGCACCGCCCTGGTGCTGCTGGCGCCGGTGCTCACCCGCACGGATGCCCCGGCGCGGGTGCGCGCGGACGCCCACCTGGAGGCGGCGCTGTGCCGGGACGAGCGAAGTGGCGCCGACGGCGGCCAACAGGTCGAGGTCGCCGTGGCGGCGCTACGTCAGCTCGGCGGAGAGTACGGCGAGCTCGGTCTGGCAGCTGTGGAAGCGGCGCTGGCCGCTCAGCAGCGTGCACTGCGGCAGCTGGGCACGGCGGTCGAGCACGCCCGGGCGGGCCTGCGGCGGATCCTCGGCGAGCGCGCCGAGGACGGTGTCCTACAGCCGGTTTCGCCGTATCTGGCCGCCACGCTGGGCCTGGAGCTCGCCCTGGCGCTGCTCGACCAGGGGCAACATGACGCCGCCCAGGAGGTGGCCCGCTCCGTGCTGCGGTGGGACGCCCAACCTGGGGCGTTGGTGCCGATCGCCCGGTTGCGGCTAGCGCTGGCGCACCGGGTGTACCTGCCCTCCGGAGCGCGGGATGAGGCGCTGTCCGCCGCCGAGTGGGTGGCCGCGGCGGTCGACCAGCGCGACCTCCCCGAGCTCGAGGTGGAGTGTCACGGCCTGCTCGCGGAGCTGCGGGAACGGGGCGGAGAGCTGTCCGAGGCGCTGGCCGCCAGCCGGCGGGCGCACGGTGCGTACCGCGCGCTGGCGTCCTCGGTCGAGCGCGCGCTGGTCCTGCTGGTGCGTGCGGCCGGGGAGGTAGCCCCGCTCGGGGATGGGGAGCTCGAGGGCGCGTCCCGGATGCCCACGCCCGCCGGTCCTGGTTCGCCCAGCCAGAGGACGGTTTGGCCCGAACAGGAAGGCGTCAACGGGTCCGCGGCATGGATGACCGGGGCCGGACAGGTGTGGCAACCGTCGGTCCAGGCGCCGAGGCACCCGGCGTCGGTGACGCCCAGGCGGCCCACCATCGGAACGACCGGATCCGGTGCGGCCGCTACTCCGGGGCTCGATTCAACCGATCCACTGCTCAGGCGATCGGCCGGAGGCTCGAGCAGGGAACCTGCCCCATCGCCGTCGGAGATCACCGCGCCCGGTCTGCGCACATCGGACGGGCTGACCAGCTCGGCGCCGAGCACGGAACGGGACGCGCTGTTCGCACCCGATTCGCGTGGCGCGGTCGACCCGTTGGGCGGCCCTGGATCGCTGGCCAGCCACAACCAGCAGGGAGCCACTGACCCATTGGGTCTGGTTGACCCGTTGGGCGATCACGACCGGCGAGGCACGAGTGATCCGCTGAATGGGCGTGACCCACTGGGCGGCTATGACCGGCCGGGCGCCGGTGATTCGCTGAGTGGGCGTGACCCACTGGGCGGCTATGACCGGTCGGGCGCCGGTGTCCCGTTCGACGGGCGTGATCCACTGGGGGAATCCGATCCGCTCGGCGGTCGTGAGCCGCTCGGCACAGTCGACCCGCTGACCGGGCGAGCTCCGCATGGACCTGGGCTCGGTGCGCTCGGCGCCCCTGGCCCGTTCCATCCGGCTGACCCCTTCGGCGGAAGTAACGCCCTCGGCGCGGATCCGCTGTCCGGCGCCGCCGATCAGCTGCCCGGTGGTTCGCTCTCCGGTGATCCGTTGGGGGCCGCGGGCTCCTCGATGCTCGGCTCGCCATCGATGTCGGATGCGCCGGCCGGGCTGAGCGTTGCCGAGCTCGCCGTGGAGCTCCTCGGCATTACCGACGCGGCCGGGCGTCCGCCTCATCTGGTCCTGATCGACGTTGCCACTCCGGACGGCTCGGCCAGCGGTCCCTCGGTCACCGCGTTGGCCAGGAGCATCGCCTCGCGGGTGTACGACCAGCTGCCGACCTCGGGACGGCTGTACCTGCTCGAGCACGATGCGGTAGCGGTAGCCCTGCCGGAGACCGACTCCCAGGCCGTCACGCGGTGGGTTCGCACTGTCTCCACCGGACTGTCACTGCGCTGGCCGGAACTGGCGGCGGAGCTACCCCGAGCGGCGTTCCGCATCGATGTGCGCCGGCTCGACGAAGATCGCACATTGGCCGAGCAGCTCTGGGACCTGCGGGTGGATCGCGCTGCCCGGACTGGGGAGGCAGCCGGGCCCCCCGACGAAGGCGGCGCCCCGCCCCCGACCGGTCGTCATCTCGCCGGGTCGCCCGAGTCCCCGCCGGTGGCCCCGGATCCGGTAGCGAACTGGATCAATGCTCGTCCGGGGAGCGGTGGCCGCCGACGCCGTCCGGACGGCGAAGGTGGCTATCCCGGCGCGCCGGCCACCCAGGACGAGTGGGGTACCCCGCGGCAGGGCGCGCCCGGAGGTCGATCGGTCGGCCCCCTCACGTCGAACTACCAGAACGGGGCCAGCGCGCTGCTCGGCGGTCGGATGCTCGGCGACCCGCCGGGGTTCGAGGTAGCCGGGTTCTCCACTGCACCCAGCCGGCTGGCCGTGGTCGAGCCGCCCCCGGCCGCGCCCATGCCAGCCCGCGCGGATCCGGCCCGAACTACCCTCACCGGCGCCGAGCCGCCGCCGGTGGCCTGGGCCCGCAACGGCCAGGCTGCTGGTCGTCACCCGGCCGGCGCCAACGGCCACGCGGGCGACTTGACGGCCGGCACCAACGGACATGCGGCCGAGCGGGGCGGCGGTACGAACGGTTATACGGTTGAGCGGGCCGTTGGCGCTAACGGCCACGCCGCTGAGCGGACCGCCCGGATCAATGGTCATGCGGTTGAGCAGGCTGCTGGTACCAACGGTCATGCGGCCGAGCGGGCCGCCGGTACGAACGGTTATGCGGTTGAGCGGGACGCTGGCGCCAACGGTCATGCGGCCGAGCGGGCCGCCGGTACTAACGGACACGCGGTTGAGCGGAGCGCCGGTACCAACGGTTACGCGGTTGAGCGGGCCGGCGGTACGAACGGACACGCGGTTGAGCGGGCCGCTGGTACCAACGGGCACACGGGCGAGCGGGCAGACTGTGCCGATGGCCACGCCGCTGAGCCGGGCGAGGGCCACGACGCTGAGCCGGACGGCGGGGAAGCCCCCAGGAACGGTCGACGGGGCCCGCGTACGCGAGGCCAGGCCAGCGCGCGGCCGAGTGACTCGACGCCGCTGTCGGAGCTCAGTTTCGCCGAGCTGCTGGCCGGGGCACTGGCCGCCTACCGGGAGAGCTAGCGCACCTCCCCGCGCTCAGTCGGTCACCTGATGGCGGGCGGTCGGCGCGCCACGACTGGCTAGGGTGGGACGCGGCCGAGCCTTGCGTACGGGGTTGGCCGGAGGGGAAATGTCATGAGCTCGACGGGAACTCGGTCCCGGGGGCCGGGGAACGAGCACCACGATGGGGACGGCGGCGCCGACGACCAGGGCGGAGGTCGGTCGGGGAGCGGGGCCGGGGGGCGCGGTGGCGAGCAGACGGCGGCCAGATCCGGAGCGCTGGCCCGCGCCCGGGTGACCGACCCGGACCTGGCCGAGCTCACCGAGCTGTACTTCCGGCACACCCCGCTGGAGGATGTCGCCGCCGCCGGGCCCGAGCAGCTGGTCGCCGCCGTCCGCTCGCACTACCAGCTCGCCGAGCAGCGCAGCCAGGGCCGCCCGGTGCTCCGCGTCCGGGACGGCTCCGAGGAGCTGGGTCGGTCGTGCACGGTGGTGGAAATTGTCACCGACGACATGCCGTTCCTGGTCGACTCGGTGACCGCCGGGATCCGCCGCTCGGGCGCCTTCGTCCAGCGCGTCATGCACCCCCTCGTGGTGCTCCGCCGCGGGCTGACCGGGGAGCTGCTCGAGGTGTTCCCGGACGCCAATCCGGATGCCCCGCCGTTGGGCACCCAGCTCGAGTCGTGGATGCACATCGAGACCGATCCGCTCAGCGACGCCGATGCCAGGGACCGGCTGGCCAATGAGCTGACCCGGGTGCTGGAGGACGTCCGGGAAGTCGTCGAGGACAGCGATCGGATGAAGCGGGCCGCGGTGGAGTTGGCCGCTGCCCTGCGCGGCGACCCGCCGCCGCTGGACTTCGGTGAGGTGGAGGACGGCGCCCGGCTGCTGGAGTGGCTGGCCGACGAGCATTTCACCTTCCTGGGCTACCGCCAATACGAACTGGACACCTCGTCGGAGGAACCGAGGCTGACCGCTGTGCTCGCCTCGGGGCTGGGTGTGCTGCGCGGCGACAACCTGTCCAGCCGCTCGTTCGCCCCAGGCTCGGACGCCGTTGAGCGAGCCACCGCCCGAGGGTTGCTGCTGTTCAGCCAGGCCAGCTCGCGCAGTCGGGTGTCCCGTCCGGTGTATCCGGACTACCTGAGCGTGAAGACGTTCGACGCCAAGGGGAACGTGACCGGGGAGCACCGCTTCCTCGGCATGTTCAGTGTCACCGCGCTGTATGAGAGCCCGCTGGATATCCCGGTGGTGGCCAGCCGGGTGCGCAAGGCGATCCGTCGCGCGGGCTTCCCGCTGGAGTCCTACTCCGGCCAGCGGATGCTCGAGGTGATCGCCAGCTATCCCCGGGAGGAGCTGTTCCAGGCCAGCCCGGAGGAGCTCTACGACACCGCGATCGGGGTGCTGTCGCTGGCCGAGCGGCGCCGGTTGCGGCTGTTCCTGCGTCGGGATCCGTACCGCCGGTTCTTCTCCTGCATGATCTACCTGCCCAGGGACCGGTACACCACCTCCTCCCGGCTGGCCATGCAGGACGTGCTGCTGCGCGAGCTGCGCGGGGGCTCGGTGGATTACACCGCCAGGGTCACCGAGTCCAGCGTCGCGCTGCTGCACGTGATCGTGCACACCGATCCGGACGAGTCGATCGAGCCGGAGCTGGAACGGTTGCAGGACCAGCTCTCCGAGGCGGTGCAGACCTGGGAGGACCGGGTGCTCGCGCACACCGAGGAGCAGCTGGAGCTGGCCGCGTCGCTGCGCCGGTACCTGCCGCTGATCCCGGCGGCGTACAAGGAGGACTTCAACGCGGTCGAGGCGGCGGAGGACCTGGCCCGGCTGGACGGGCTGGGCCGCTCTGGTGTGTGGGAGCCGGTGATGACCTTCTACACCCCGTCCAAGGCCAGCCGGGGGGAGCGGCGGTTCAAGCTGTTCCTGGCCGGCGAGGAGGTGGCGCTCACCGAGCTGCTGCCGGTGCTGCAGCAGATGGGCGTGGAGGTCATCGAGGAGCGGCCCTACCAGATCACCCGGCCGGACGGGCAGCGCTGCTGGATCTACGACTTCGGCCTGCGGATGGACGCCGCGCTGGAATCGGCCACCCGGGAGCGGGGCGCCGACGCGGTGCAGGCCGGGTTCTGCTCGGCGTTCGCGGCGGCCTGGCGCAAGGACATCGAGGTCGACCGGTTCAACGCGTTGGTGCTGCGGGCCGGGCTGTCCTGGCGGCAGGTCGCGCTGCTGCGCGCCTACGCCCGCTACCTGCGCCAGATCGGCACCCCGTACGGCCAGCAGTACCTGGCCGACACGCTGATCGGGCACGCGCGGGTGGCCACCGCCCTGGTGGGGCTGTTCGAAGCCCGCTTCGACCCTGTGCTGGATTCGCCCGAGGCTCCGGCCGGTGACCAAGAACGTGCGGCGCTGATCGAGCAGCGGCTGGCCGAGGTCACCGGGATGATCGACGAGGTCGCCGGGCTGGACGCGGACCGGATCCTGCGCGGCTACCTCAACCTGATCACCTCGACGACGCGCACCAACTACTTCTGTGCTGACTCGGAGCGGCCCTACCTGGCGCTGAAGTTCAACCCCGAGCTGATCCGGGAGCTGCCCCGGCCGAGGCCCCGGTTCGAGATCTTCGTCTACTCGCCCAGGGTGGAGGGGGTGCACCTGCGGTTCGGGCCGGTGGCGCGGGGTGGTCTGCGCTGGTCGGACCGGCCGGCGGACTTCCGCACCGAGGTGCTGGGCCTGGTCAAGGCTCAAGCGGTGAAGAACGCGGTGATCGTGCCGGTGGGCGCCAAGGGCGGGTTCGTGGTCAAGCGCCCGCCGGCCCCCACCGGCGACCCGACGGCCGACCGGGAGGCCGCGCAGCGCGAAGGCATCGCCTGCTACCGGATGCTGATCTCCGGGCTGCTGGACCTGACCGACAACTTGAAGGACGGCACCGTCGTGCCGCCCGCCGGGGTGGTGCGGCACGACGCCGACGACAGCTACCTGGTGGTGGCCGCGGACAAGGGCACCGCGACGTTCTCCGACATCGCCAACGCGCTGGCTGTGGAGCGCGGGTTCTGGCTGGGCGACGCGTTCGCCTCCGGCGGCTCGGTGGGTTATGACCACAAGGCGATGGGCATCACCGCGAAGGGTGCCTGGGAGAGCGTCAAGCGGCACTTCCGTGAGTTCGGCCTGGACACCCAGAGCCAGGAGTTCTCCGTGGTGGGCATCGGGGACATGTCCGGCGACGTGTTCGGCAACGGGATGCTGCTGTCCGAGCACATCCGGCTGGTCGCCGCGTTCGACCACCGGCACGTGTTCGTCGACCCGGACCCGGATCCGGCGGTTTCGTTCGCCGAGCGCCGCCGGATGTTCGAGCTGCCCCGCTCCTCCTGGGAGGACTACGACCGCTCGCTGATCAGTTCCGGCGGTGGGGTGTGGTCGCGCACCACGAAGGCGATCCCGGTGTCGGAGCCGATGCGGGCCGCGCTCGGCCTCGACGCGGATGTGCGCAAGCTGACTCCGCCGGAGCTGATCAAGGCGATCCTGCTGGCACCGGCCGACCTGCTGTGGAACGGCGGGGTGGGCACCTACGTGAAGGCCAGCACCGAGGCCAACAGCGAGGTCGGGGACAAGGCCAACGACCCGGTTCGGGTGGACGGCGAGCAGCTGCGGGTGCGGGTGGTCGGCGAGGGCGGCAACCTCGGGTTGACCCAGCGCGGCCGGATCGAGTTCGCCCGGGCCGGCGGCAAGGTCAACACCGACGCGCTGGACAACTCCGCCGGGGTGGACTGCTCGGACCACGAGGTGAACATCAAGATCCCGCTGGGCCGCCTGGTCACCGCGGGAGAGCTCACCGAGAAGGACCGTCGCGAGCTGCTGCACGAAATGACCGAGGACGTTGGCGAGCTGGTGCTGGCGGACAACCACAGCCAGAACGCGATGCTGGGGATCGCCCGCTCGCACGCTCCCGGCATGTGCTCGGTGCAGGGCCGGCTGGTGGCCGACCTGGAGGCACGCGCCGGGCTGGACCGGGCGTTGGAGATCCTGCCGGACGCGACCGAGTTCGCCGCGCTGGAGCGCGCTGGGCAGGGCCTGACCTCGCCGGAGCTGGCCACCCTGATGGCGCACGTCAAGCTGGACCTGAAGACGTCGATCCTGGGCGGCGACCTGCCGGACGCGGCGGTGTTTGCCGGGCGGCTGGCCGAGTACTTCCCGGCGCCGCTGCGCGAGCGCTACCCGGACGCGGTGGCCGCCCACCCGTTGCGCCGCGAGATCGTGACCACCCTGCTGGTCAACGAGATGGTGGACGGCGGCGGCATCACCTTCGCGTTCCGGCTGACCGAGGAGCTGGCCGCCGATGCGTCGGACACGGTGCGTGCCTTCGCGATCACTGCCAGGGTGTTCGGGCTGCCCGAGCTGTGGGATGAGATCGAGCGGCTGGACACCGGCGGCGGCGCCGGGCTGAGCACGGCGGTGGCCGACGAGCTGGTGCTGGAGTCGCGCCGGCTGCTGGACCGCTCTGCCCGGTGGTTCCTCACGAACCGGCCGCAGCCGCTGGCGGTGGCCGCGGAGATCTCCCGCTTCGGCCCGACCGTGGCCGCGCTGCGGGAGAGCGTGCCCAGGATGCTGGTCGGCCGGGAAGTCGAGGCGCTGACCGCCCGGACCGGTGGCCTGGTCAAGCAAGGGGTGCCCACCGAGCTCGCCGAGCGCATCGCCGCGCTGCTCAATGCCTTCGGCCTGCTGGACATCGTGGAGGTGACCGAGCTGTCCGAGCGGGAGCACGAGGAACGCGACCCCAGGGAGGTCGCCGAGCTGTACTACGGGCTGTCCGATCACCTCGGCGTGGACCTGGGGCTGACCTCGGTGAGCAACCTGCAGCGCGGCAACCGGTGGCACTCGCTGGCCCGGCTGGCGCTGCGCGACGACCTGTACGGCTCGCTCCGGTCGATCACCCTGGACGCCCTGCGGGAGAGCAGCGAGGGGGACAGCGTGTCTGACAAGATCGCCCAGTGGGAACGCAGAAACGCCTCGAAACTGGGCAGGGCGCGGGCCTCGCTGCAGGCCGTCGCCGAGGCCGACAAGCTCGACCTGGCCACCCTCTCCGTGGTGTCCAGGCAGCTGCGTGGGCTGGCCCGATGAGGGCTTGCAGGGGAGTTGCCCGGTGAGCCGGTTCCACGTCGAGGTGCCGCTGCGCTGGGCGGACCTGGATGCCTACCGGCACGTCAACCACGCGCGCGCGGTGACCCTGCTGGAGGAGGCCCGGGTGGAGCTGGTGTTCCACCGCGCCTCCGACGAGGGCGCCGGCGGATGGTCGGACGGGCTGCTGGTGGCCAGCCTGCAGGTGAACTACCAGGTGCAGATCCCGTACCAGGGCCAGGAGGTCCGGGTGAGCATGTGGACCGACCAGGTACGGGCGGCGTCCTTCCTGATCCACTACGAGATGCACACCGGCCCCTCCGAGAACGACCCGGTGGCGGTCACCGCGCAGACCAAGATGGTGCCGTACGACCTGGTAGCCGGGCGCCCGCGCCGGTTGACCGAGCCGGAGCGGACCTTCCTGGCCCACTGGTCCGACGGCCCCAACGCGTCGACCGACGGCGTGCCGGTGCCAGCCCGCCCGTCCCGGCCCGGATGAACCGGCCGGTGGGCCCGGGCGCCGAGGCGGGCGCGCCGGTGCTGCACGTCCCGGACAGCGTGGAGCGGGACGAGCTGGCCGGGTTCGTCGCCCGGGTGGTGCAGCTGGACGCCACCTCGGTGGTCCGGTTGCGTGCGGCCGAGCAGCGGGTGGTGGCCTGGGCGAGCACGCCGTTCGAGGTGCTCGCCACCCGCGCGGTGACCGGCCAGCTGTTCCCGGTCGACCTGACCGTGCCGGCCAGCGAGCTGCTCGCGGCGCTGGCCGTGGTGCGCCACGCCGAGGTCGACCCGGGCAGCAGGGCGGACGCCCGGTGGCGAGCCGAGCTGCCGCCCGCGCATGGCTGGCTGGTGGTCGGCGAGCTCCCGGCCGGCGAGCTGGCCGCGCTGGCCGACGAAGGTCTCGCCAGGGCCCGCGAGCACGGCGGGACACACGGGCACGGCGGCGAAGCTCCGCTGCCGCCCGGCGAGCTGATGGACCAGACGTCGTGCACAGCCGAGGGCAACGGCGCGCGGGTCGACGTGCCGCTGCGTTGCCTGTTCACGCTGTCCGGGCTGGGCCTGCTGGCCGGCGGCGGGGGAGCGGACCGGATTGCGGTGTCGACCACCGAGGACGGCGGCTGGGTCCGATTGGACACCCCCGGCGCGGCGGTGGTGCGGCGGCGGCGCGCGCTGCTCCCGCTGGTGTTCTGAGCCGGGCCGGGCGGGTCAGTTCAGGCCAACAAGCCCGAGCCGGCGTCGACCGCCGGTCCGGATCTCCGCCTCAGGCCAGCCACACGGCGGTATCGGGTGGCAGCTGGCCATCCTCGGCGAGTGGCGCGCTGGCGATCAGCGGGTCGCCGGGGGGCAGCGGCACGGTGACCGACGAGGTGTTCAGCGCGCAGACCAGCGTGCTGCCGGGGCGGCGGTAGGCGAAGCAGCCGTCCGGAGCGCCGTACCACTCCAGCTCGTCCCCGGCGAAGCCCGGGTGACCCCGCCGAATCTCCAGCGCGTGCCGGTACAGCGACAGGGTGGACCTGGCGTCCTCCAGCTGCGCCTCCACGGTCAGACCCTGCCAGGTATCCGGCATCGGCAGCCAGGTGGTGTTGCCGTCGGTGAAGCCGTAGTCGGGTGCGCTGCCCTCCCACGGCACCGGCACCCGGTGCGCGTCCCTGCCCCGGCGGGTGTGCCCGGAGCGCTCCCACACCGGGTCCTGCAGCGCCTCGTCCGGCAGGTCCACGCTTGGCAGCCCAAGCTCTTCCCCGTTGTATACGAAGATCGTTCCCGGCAGCCCGAGCTCGACCAGGGCCAACGCCCTGGCCCGGCGCAGCCCGAGTTCCCCGCCGCCCAGCCGGGTCACCGGGCGCGCCACGTCGTGGTTGGACAGCGTCCAGGTGGGCGGCGCTCCCACCCTGGACACCGCCTCCAGCGAGTGCTCGATGGAGGCCCTGATCTCATCGGCTTCGAACTTCGCGGTGGTGAGCCGGAAGTTGAAGCCGAGGTGCAGCTCGTCGGAGCGCAGGTAGCGGCTGAACCGATCGTCGTCGGACACCCAGATCTCGCCGACCAGCACCCGGTCCGGATACTCGTTGATCACCGACCGGAGCATCCGGTGCACCTCGTGCACCCCGTCGTGGTCGAACCGCACGTCCGGCTGGGAACCGCCGTCCAGCAGCCCGAAGGCGTCCGGCGGAGCGGTCGGCAGACCGTGCGGCTTGGCCATGCCGTGTGCCACGTCGATCCGGAACCCGTCCACCCCCCGGTCCAGCCAGAACCGCAGGGTCTTCTCCAGGTCCGCCCACACGTCCGGGTGGGACCAGTTCAGGTCGGGCTGCTCCGGGGCGAACAGGTGTAGGTACCACTGACCGGGCTGGCCGTGCGGTTCGGTGACCCGGGTCCAGGCCGGCCCACCGAACTGGCTGGGCCAGTTGTTCGGCGGCGCGGCGCCGTCGTCGCCCTGGCCGTAGCGGAAGATGTAGCGGTCCCGCTCCGGGCTGCCGGGCGCCGAGTTCAGCGCGGTCTGAAACCATTCGTGCTGGTCAGAGGTGTGATTCGGGACCAGGTCGATGATCAGTCGGATGCCGTGCTCGTGGCTGGCGGCGACCAGCGAGTCGAATGCGGCGAGGTCTCCGAACAGCGGGTCGATATCCCGGGGGTCGGCCACGTCGTAGCCGTGGTCGGCCATCGGGGACGGGTAGCACGGCGTGATCCACAGCGCGTCCACCCCGAGCAGCTCGAGGTAGCCCAGCCGGCTGCGCACCCCGTCCAGATCACCCACGCCGTCCGCGTCGGAGTCGGCGAACGAGCGGATGTACACCTGATAGCAAATGGCGTCGGACCACCACAGTCGGGGGGTCGAGGGGCCGCCACTCTGGCTGGGTTGCACGGGTGCCCATCCTGCCAACAAATCCGGCGATACGCCCGACCGCGCGACGCGCTACGACCGAACGGTCGAGTTTCCTTGCCCTGCCCGCCAGCACCGAGTAAGCACGCCGGCCCGCTCGTCATGATGCACCCACCCGGGCGCCGGCGGACAGCTCAGAAGCCGCTGTTGACCATGCTCGCGGCGGCCATCTCCAGGTACTGCCACAGCATCGCGCGGTGCGCATCGTCAAGTCCAGCGTCGTCCACCGCCACCCGCATGCAACGCAGCCATGCGTCCCGCTCGATCGGCCCGATCCGGAACGGCGCGTGCCGCATCCGCAGCCGGGGATGCCCGCGCTGGTCGGAATAGGTGCGCGGGCCGCCCCAGTACTGCTCGAGGAACATCCGCAGCCGCTCCTCGGCCGGCCCCAGGTCCTCCTCCGGGTAGATCGGCCGGAGCACCGGGTCCTCTGCCACCTCGGCGTAGAAGCGGGCGACCAGCTTGCGGAAGGTGGCCGCGCCGCCGACCTCGGCGTAGAACTGGTGCGGGTCGGTCACGGCTCACTCCGACCACTTTGCGGCCCACTCGGCGGCCCACTCGGCGGCACCGCGGCGTACGGCCGGGGCAGCTCAGCGCGGTCGAACGCCTTGGTGATGGCCGCATTCAGTGCCCGCTGCACCATCCACTGCTGGCCGGGCTGGGTCTTTGCCGTCACGCGTAACGTGACGCCGTCCATGGTCACCGTCTCCACTCCCAACACCTCCGGCGGCTCGAGCAACTGCCTGGCCACATCCTCGGTCGCCGCCACCTCGGCGGCCACCTGACCGGCGAGCTCCACTGCCTTCGCGATGTCCACGGTGCGCGCGAGCGGCACATCCACCACCGCTACCGCATAGCCCTGGCTCTTGTTGCCGACCCGCTGGATCTCGCCGTTGCGGACGTGCCACACCGTGCCGTGCACGTCGCGCAGCGTCGTGATGCGCAGGCCGACCGCCTCCACGGTACCCGTGGCCACGCCGAGGTCGACCACGTCACCGACCCCGTACTGGTCCTCCAGCAGCATGAACATCCCGGACAGGAAGTCCCGCACCAGATTCTGCGCGCCGAAGCCCAGCGCCACCCCGGCGATACCCGCCGAGGCCAGGATGGGCCCCAGATTGAGCCCGAACTCGGCCATGACCATGATCGAGGCGATGGCCAGCACGACCACCGAGGTGGTCGAGCGGAGCACCGAGCCCACCGTGTTGGCCCGCTGCACCCGCCGTTCGGAGAGCAGCGGGGCGGCGATCTGGCGCAGCCCGGCCGGCGCGCGCCGACGCAGCACGGCGGGCACCCGGGACGGACCGCCGGCCGCGCCGCGGACCAGCCGGTCGATCGCCCGGTGCAGCAGTGCCCTGGCCACCACAGCGATCAGCACGATCAGCACGATGGCCAGCGCCCGGTCCACGATCACGTCGGCCGACCGGGCCAGGAAGTCGTTGTGCGTCCAGCCGTACACCCGGGAGCACCACGAGCCGCTGTCCGCGGCGCAGGCGGGCGCCCACGGGAACACCTGGATCGTGGCGGGCTCAGCACCGGTCATGGCAGCACCAGCCCGGTGTGCGCGGCCAGGAAGGCGAGCTGATCGACACCCAGTGTCAGGGTGCGCGACACCGAACGGGCGCCGTGGCCGACGTCGGTCTCCCTGCGCAGCAGGATCATCCGGCTGGCCGGATCCCCGCTGGTGCCGTGCTGCAGCGCGGCGCACATCTTGCGTGCATGCGCCGGGTCCACCCGGGTGTCCGAGTCGAACACGGTGAACAGCACAGCCGGGTACTCGGTGCCGGGGCGGACGTGGTGATAGGGCGAGTAGGACAGCAACCAGGCCAGCTCCGTGGGGTCGTCGGCGGTGCCGTACTCATGGTTCCAGGTGCGGCCCAGGGAGAACTCCTCGTAGCGGACCATGTCCAGCAGCGGCGCCGAGCAGACCACCGCGCGGTAGGCGTGCGGCCGTTGGGTCAGCCCCGCGCCGACCAGCAGCCCGCCGTTCGAGCCGCCCTGGATGGCCAGCTGGTCGTAGCTGGTGGTGCCGGCGGCGACCAGCGCGTCGGCGGCGGCGTGGAAATCGTCGAACCCGTTCTGCTTGTGCTCGCGCATGCCGGCCCGGTGCCAACCCTCGCCCTCCTCACCTCCGCCGCGCAGCGACACCAGGGCGTACACCCCGCCGGCGGCGACCCAGGCCAGCGCGGAGGACCGGTACGCGGGCGTCCTGGTCTGCCCGAACCCGCCGTACCCGGTGAGCAGCGCCGGCCGGGCTCGATCCGCACCGGCGGGGGAGATGACGAACATCCGCACGGTGGTTCCGTCCGCGGACCGGAACTCGCGTTGCTCGGTGCGGCTGGCCGGTACGTCGACCCGGCCGGGCGCCGGGCGTTCCAGCACCGTCTGCCCGGTCCGCAGGTCGAACCGGTGCAGCTCCTTCGGGGTGAGCAGGTCGGTCCAGCCGATCCACAGCTGCCCGTACCGGGCGGGGGTGTCCCGGTCGGCCGCCCGCCAACCGCTCAGCGAACCGGTGCCGGGTAGCGGCACCGCGCCCAGCGGCGTGCCGTCGCTGGGCCGGTACATCGCCAGCTCGGCCACCGCGTGCCGGGCCCTGGCCAGTACCAGCACGCCCTCGGCCGGGTCGGTGGTGCCGGCCGGCTGCAGCCAGCGCACCCCTTGGAGCACCGCGTCGGGGTCCTCGGCGACCAGCTCCCGCCAGTGCTCCCGGCCGGGCTCGCGTGGGTCGGCAACGGCCAACCGCCATCTCTCCGCCCGGTCCGTGGTGTGCAGGTAGAGCCGGCCGTCGCGCTCCACCCAGGCGTTCGCCCGCACGTCGTCGGCCTGGGTCAGCACCACGGTCAGCGCCGGAGTGCCGACCGGGTCGCTCAGCTCCGTGTTGATGGGGTCGCTCAGCTCCGTGATCCACAGGCTGGTCCGCCTCGTCGTGCCGACGCTGCCGCTGACCAGCAGCCAGCGCCCGTCCCTGGAGATCTTTGCGCCGTAGTAGGTGTGGTCGACGTAGAGCCCCGGCCCGTCGATCAGCTCGTCGGTGTCCGGGTCGGCGCCGACGCGGTGCCGCCAGACCCGGCGGTGGAAGGCCTGCTCGCCATCCGGTACCTCGCCGGCCGCGACCATGCGCACGTAGATGAACTCCGCGCCGCCGGGCAGCCAGGCCACCGAGGAGTAGCGGCACCGGTCGATCGGCGGCTGCACCTGCTCGCCGGTGCTCACATCCAGCACGTACAGCACCGACTGCTCGTCCCCGCCGTGGGAGAGCTGATAGGCCAGCTGACCGCCCTCCAGGTCAGGCACCCAGGCGTCCAGCGTGGTGCGCCCGGTGGGATCCAGCGCCGAGGGATCCAGCAGCACCCGCTCTGTGCCGGTTCCGGTGCCGGTCCCGTCGGCCGAGTCGCCCGGCTCGGTGACGTAGAGCACAGCGTGCTCCTGGCCGGGCTCCCGCCGGGTGGCGAAGCGGCGGCC
Organism: Pseudonocardia sp.; assembly: GCA_035489915.1. Classification (GTDB taxonomy): domain Bacteria; phylum Actinomycetota; class Actinomycetes; order Mycobacteriales; family Pseudonocardiaceae; genus Pseudonocardia. Next base: position 16,672 of record DATHIT010001079.1, read on the forward strand.
GGCGCGCCACAGCGGCGTGCCGACCGAGCCGGCGCTGAGCAGGGCGCTGAGCCGGTCGGCCAGCCACTGCCGCCCGGGTAGCGCGTCCAGCCGCGCCCTGGTCAGCTCGTCCTGGGCGCGGGACCAGTCCTGGGTGGCCGCCGCGTCCGGATCCTCCAGCCAGCGGTACGGGTCGCTGATGTGCTGTCCGTGCCGGAGCTCCACCACGTCCTCACGTCGAGCTGGCGGGTAGTCAAAGACGGTGCGCGGGTCGGCCACGCCCGCCGAGGCTACGGGCGAGTCGGTCGGCTGAGACTCACGGGGCCGATGGCACGACACGACGAGCCTCACAGGTGCGTTTGGGGGCGGAGTGTGGTCGACTATGCGCAAGCAAGAAACGACGGAGCGCAAGCAACCTTATGGAGGTGGTCACGTGCCCGAGCGACAACCTGACCCCTTCGGTGCCGTCCCGTCCCCCGGGGCGGCGCTCCGGTTCTTAGCGCCTGTTGGCGCTGGCCGGTAGGGGGTGGCGAGGTGACGTCCCGGGTGCTCTTGCTCAATGCGACATTTGAGCCGCTCGCGGTCGTCACCGCGAAACGCGCCGTGTTGCTGATGCTCAGCGGCAAGGCCGAGCTCGTACAGGCCGCCCTCGAGGGCGGTGCCTTCCGTTCCGAAAGCCTCTCGGTCGCCATGCCGTCGGTCATGCGGCTGTCCCGCTATGTGCGGGTGCCGTACCGGTCCACCGTGCCGATGACCCGCGCAGGCGTGCTCCGCCGGGACGGCCGGGTCTGCGCGTACTGCGCGAAACGGGCGGACACCATCGATCACGTGGTGCCGCGCAGCCGAGGTGGCATGCACACCTGGGATAATTGTGTTGCAGCGTGCCGTCAGTGCAATTCGCGTAAAGCGGATCGGTTGCTCACCGAGCTGGGTTGGGCTCTTCGAGTGAAGCCGGGCCCGCCGCGGCGTGGGCACGGGGGAGTCCTCGTCTTGAGCGTCGAACCCCATCCGACCTGGGAACCTTGGCTCGCTACCGCAGCGTAGCCTGCCCACACTCTGCGTAGCCTAACCACATTCTGTAGTGGGCGGCCGCCCATGTGTAGTAGCGGTTAGTCCATTAGAGGAGTTACCGATCCTTAATTATCAATCCGTTGTGAGCGCGACGGGATTCTGGGTAACCTCGTGCCGTTATAACCACTCAATCAGGTGGTGCACGGTACGGCTGGACGGGGAGCGGCCAAGGCCGCGTGAGTGAGTTGTCGGGGCGACCTCACGCACGATGGAGACACGGGGGTCGCGGGGTGCGACGGATCCTGGGTTGGTGCGTGCTGTGCGGAGGAGGTGCGTGTGATGCCGTGGCGGTGGGGTTATCCCTGGCGCTGCTGATCGCACTCACCCGCTCAGCACAGGTACGAGAAGCTATTTCGCTCGGCCATGCGACCGTTGTCATGGCCCTACTGACAGTTACCGCCGGTGGAATGGCGGCCATCCTTGCGCACGTCGCCGGCCGGCTGCTGGCGGATCGGCGGGCATCGTGGCTGAGTGTCGCGTTGGTGCTCTATAGCCTGGCAGTGATACCGGCGGCCACCATCGATGCGCGCTTCGGCAGCGCGGAGTCGGCGATCGGTGTGGCGCGCCTGTTCGCCCAGACAATGGTGGTCGGGCTGCTTGTGCTGGTGGTCTGGGGTCCCAGCATGCCTGCCCGGCTGCGTGGCTGGTGGCTATCGGCGACGGGGCTGTTGCTCACCATTGGCATCGCCGCGCTCGCCTCTGTGTTCCCCGCTGTCGCTCAGCGGGTGGTCTCCTTCGAGTTTCCGCAGATCGCGCTGGCGATCGCGGGACCGGTGGTCGGGATCGTGATCACGCTGGTGGGCTGGGTGCAGCGGTCGTCCATGCTGTCCAGGGTCGGCTTGGGCGCCACGGTGCTGCTGCTGGTCCCACTCCGCGGCGAAGGCTCGCCGGACGGACCGATCGCGGAGGTGGGGCTGACCCAGTCCTCCGCGCACCTCTTCGGCATCCTGATTGTGCTGACCACGCTGTTCCAGACGGTGCGGCGGGTGCTGGGAGTGGTCGACTCGTCCCAGGCCGAACAGGAGGAGGAGCTCCGGCTCGCCAAGCTCGGTCTGTCCCACGCGGCGGAACGGGATCACGAACTGCGCAACGGCCTGGCCGGGCTGGCCGGAGCCGCCAACGTGTTCAAGACCCGGCCGCTCGGCGCGGACACCCGGGTGTTGAGCACCGCCGTAGCGGCCGAGCTGGACCGGCTGAACGTGTTGCTCGCCGGCTCGACCGCTTGCGCGACGACCGATTACGGCGCCTATGCGGTGCTGCCGGTGCTGCGCCAGCACGTGGTGCTGCGGCGATCGGGCGGGATGGACATCCGGCTGGATGCCGAGCTCGGGTTGTTCGCCCACGGCTCGCCGTCGTCCCTCGCTCAGGTGCTCACCAACCTACTGACCAACTGCACGAAACATGCGCCTGGCAGCCCGGTGCGGATTCAGGCCGGCCGGGCCGGGGACACGATCCGGATCCGGGTTTCGGATTTCGGCGCGGGGATCGAGCCGGGCGCCGAGCAGACCGTGCTGGGGATGGGCGTGCGCGGTGCGCATTCGACGGGTGACGGGTTGGGACTACATATTTGTCAAAGGTTGCTCCAGTCGGACGGCGGGCGCATCTTCATCCGTCCCCGGCGGCCGAACGAACCGGGGTGCACGGTGTTCATGGAGCTACCCGCCGCCGCGGCGCACCGAGCTCACCTCGAACCTGCAGCGCTCGCGGACACCTCCGGATGAGCACACTCAGCGGATCGGCTGATGCGGTGGCGGGAGTGGCAGGTTTTTCCGTACTCATCATCGATGACCACGAGCTGTTCAGCACCTCGCTGCGGATGGCGCTGCGCGGTCACGGCCTGGACGCACACCAGGTGTCCGTGACCGGAGTGAACGACGTGCTCGAGCGCGCTAGCGAGCTGACCAGCGGCTTGGTGGTGCTCGACCTGGACCTCGGTACGGACGCCGAGGGCAGATGGGTCAATGGCGTCGACCTGGTCGGGGCGCTGAAGCGAAGCGGCTGGAAGGTGCTGGTCGTAAGTGGCAGCATCGACAAGGCCGCGGTGGCGGCGGCGATCGCGGCGGGCGCCATCGGATCCGTGCCCAAATCGAGCTCGTTCGAATCCCTGCTGAAGACCGTGGTGGCAGCGGTCTCCGGCGAATCCGTGATGGGCGAGGTGGAACGCCACTTGTGGCTCACCCAGCACCGAAAGTTTCAGGCCGCGGAACGCGCGTTGGCCCGCCGACTGGGCCGGCTCAGCGCCCGGGAGCGCGAGGTCCTCGAACTGCTCGCCGAGGGACACCGAGCCGGCACCATCGCGGAGAAGTTTGTCGTCTCGATGACGACAGTCCGCACTCAGATCAGGGCGATCCTGACCAAGCTGGAGGTGAACTCCCAGCTCGAAGCGGTGGCGCTGTTGCGGCACGGGCCCACCACGCGCCCCTGACCCCTACCAGCCCAGGCCCACGTACCCCGGCTTGCCCCGGCGCTGCTCGGCGTCGGGCAGCCGGACCAGGTCGATCACAATGCGGTCGCCCGGGTCCTTCACGGCGGCGAGGACGGCCTCGTCCTTGTTGCCCACGATGAGCACCTCGGCGTGGTCCTTGACCGCATCGATGTCGTCGCCGAGCAGTTGGCTCAGGTGCGGCACCCGGGCGTCGATGTAGTCCCGGTTCGCCCCGATCAGCCGGGACAGCGTCACGTTGGCGTCGTAGATGCGCACGTCGTAGCCCTTGCCCAGCAGTTGCTCGGCCAGCTCCACGATCGGGCTTTCCCGCAGGTCGTCGGTGCCCGGCTTGAACGACAGCCCGAGGAGCCCGATCTTGCGCTTCCCGGTGGCCACGACCAGCTCGAACGCCCGTCGCAGGTGCTCGACGTTGGAGGGCAGCACGTGCTCCAGGATCGGCACCGAGACATCGGCGCGGCGGGCGGCGTGCACCAATCCACGCAGGTCCTTGGGCAGGCAGGAGCCGCCGAAGGCGAACCCGGGGCGCAGATAGGCGGGGCTGATGTTCAGCTTCGTGTCGGCCAGGAAGATGTCCATAACCTTGTGCGAGTCCAGCCCGAGCGCGTGGCAGATGGCGCCGATCTCGTTCCCGAAGCCGACCTTCAGGCCGTGGAAGCAGTTGTCCACGTACTTGGTCATCTCGGCCACCGCGATGGGCACCCGGAACACCGGGCCGGGCAGGTCCTCGTACAGCTCGGCGACCGGGTCGCCGCTGGCCTCGTCGAGCTGGCCGATCACCGTCTTGGGCGGGTCGTAGTAGTCCCGCACGCTGGTGCCCTCGCGCAGGAACTCCGGGTTCACCACCACGCCGAAATCAGCGCCGGCCACCTTGTCGGAAGACTTCTCCAGCAGCGGGATGAGCAGCTTCTCGCAGGTGCCGGGCAGCATCGTGCTGCGGAACACCACGGTGTGGCGGCTGTCCTTCGCGGCGAGGGCGGCGCCGATCTCCTCGGCCACCCGCTCCAGGTACTCCGTGGACAGGCTGCCGTTCGAGGCAGACGGCGTGCCCACGCAGATGAGCGAGATGTCGGTGGCGTTGATCGCCTCGGTGACGTCCGTGGTGGCCCGCAGCGCGCCATCCCGCACGACCTGCTCGGTGATCTCGCGGATGCGTTCCTCGACGACGGTGGACTGGCCCCGGTTGACCAGATCGACCTTCGTCGGGTTGACGTCCACCCCGACCACCTCGTGGCCCTGCGCGGCGAGGCAGGCCGCCGAGACGCAGCCGACGTAGCCGAGACCGAAAACGCTGACCTTCACAGTTCTCCCTCGATTTGCCCGCGGATTTCCGGCGCGGGCCCTGGCCGGCGCGCCGCTACCGAAGTCGATCTTGGCCAGCCCGAGCCGCGTCGCCTGTTGTCGTGTGGCGTCAACTCAGGAGCTCCTGACCGGTATTCCCAGCACATGGTGGGGGTGCTGACCAACTCGCTGGCCGACAGTGTCTCACTCCGTCAAGATGATCTTCGTGAGGGCGCGGCCGGAGTTGGTGTCACGGTGAGTGTGGCCGACCGCCCGGGCCCATCGACTGCCGGGGGTGCTCGCCCGCCGAAAACTTCCCGCGAGTCGGGGCTCTCAGCACACCGAGTCGGGACTCTCAGCACACCCGGCTCGCTCACCCCGGTGTGCTGAAACGCGCGACACGGTGTGCTGAGACGCCCGACTCGCGGGCTTGTCGCGCGGCGCTGTGGTCAACCGCCGGCGGGCGGCGGAGTCGGACCAGTCGAATAATGCCAAGAATGGCACAACAAGTAGTTGCGGCGCCTCGTAAATACTGACGAGCTATTGTTGGGCTCCGGAATTATTCGTACTTGCCGGGCTACTGTTTAGCAAGAACCCGCTGGTCTGTGAAGTGTTGAACCTTACAGCCGGG
>DATHIT010001080.1:0-7923 GCA_035489915.1 Pseudonocardia sp.
CTGTTGAGCGGCGATGATGCTCTGCGCCAGGGCCTTGGCCTCAGGGTTCTGCCCGTCGGTCAGTTCGGTCTTGGACATGGTGACCGCGCCCTCGTGGTGCTGGATCATCATCTGCAGGAATATCCGGTCGAACGCCGGGCCGCTGACCTGGTTGAGCTGTTGCATCTGCTGGTTAGACATCATGCCGGGCATCGAGGTCCCGCCCATGGTTCCGTGGTTCATCCCGCTCATGGAGGGACCGTTTGTCGCCGGCGTGGAGGCATTCCAGGCTTCGAGCATGCCGTTCATCTGGTCGATTTCGGGCTGTTGGGCCGCTTCGATGCGGGCCGCGAGGTCCTTGACCTGCGCTGAGCTGGCGCGTTGCGCGGCGAGCTTGGACATTTCAACGGCCTGGGTGTGGTGCGGGATCATGGCCCGCAGGAAGGTGATGTCCGCCTGGTTGTGGGCTTGGCTGGCCGAGGCGGAGCTGCTGGTTGCCGAGGGCGCGGTGGCGGCTGGGGCAGCGTTGGAGCCGGAACCGCATCCGGCTAGGACCGCGCCGACGGTGAGAGTGGCGATTCCGGCGGCGATCCTGGTCGCGATGGTGTGACTGGTCATGGTTGGTGTTCCTCTGCGTCTGTGGTTGTGGCTACTGATCGGTCACCGAAGTGCGGTGACCGATCAGCGCCGCCAGACGCCGAGCTGTGCGAGTCGCTCAGCGGAGGTAGGTGGCGCCCGCGCGAGGATTGGGTTGAACTCGCGGTTCAGCGGGGGCGGTGGATCTCCCGGCGCGGTGGCGACCGGGAGGATCGCCATCGTGGGAATCAGCGTGTCGGCGGTGGTCAGGACGGCCAAACACGGGTGCCCCATCATGCCGCCCATCCCAGGGCAGCTGCCCTCGGGGCCGACGGATTCACCTGTGGCGGCCGGCGCCTCGTTCCCGGTGGTGGCTTGGGTGTGCGGCGTTGCCGGGTGAGGCGGGGCCGCGGTGGCGGACATGGTGTGCTGATGCGCGCCACCCGGACCGGCGGTGGGGCCAGCGATGAGGTGATGCATGCCGATCAGCCCAGCCGCGAGCGCGACGATCACCAGCCACCGGTGCAGACGTGCGCTCACCGCCATCGGCATGCTTTCGACTGTAGACATGCGCTCAGTGCTCGTGCCCGTGGTGGTTGGGCTGGCTGGGTGCCTCAGGGGCGCCGTTCATCATGCGCAACATGGGGACGCCGCCGGTGCGCACGAAACGGACGATGAGTACCGCGGCCAGCAGCAGGAAGGCGATGTTGAGCCAGGTGGTGTAGTTCCACGAGATGCCTTCCTTCATCACCATCGCGGAGCGTTGGGTGGGGATCAGGCCTGCCACACCGAACAGCAGCTCGACGAGGTAGCCGGCGCCGACCATTGCCGCGTAGAAGGCGCCCAGCAGCACCAGTGCCATCCGGGTGCCGTAGTAGCGGCGGTAGATGTTCAGGATCGGCAGGATGATCAGGTCGGCGAAGATGAACGCAACCACGCCGCCGAAGCTGATCCCGCCGTTCCACAACACCGCCGCCAGCGGCACATTGCCGATCGAGCAGACGAACGACAAGATCGCCACCAGCGGCCCCACGATCGGCCCCCAGAGCGCTGAGGTCAGCGGGTGGTCGGCGAAGAAGAACATTCGCCAGAACGACTCGGGCACCCAGGCGCCGATTGCCCCGGCGATCAGCAGGCCGATCAGCAGGTCGCGCAGGATCGCCGCCCACTCCATGACGAACACGTGGGCCACGGCGGTGAAGCCCTCGCCGGAGCACAGCCGCCGCCAGAACGAGCCCTCGCGTTGAACGGACATGTCCATCGCGGCGTGGCCTTCCATCGATCCGGCCAGCCCCTTTTCCGCTTGTTTGCGCGCCTCGTCGATCAGGCGCTGCCGGACGAACAGGCGGAAAAGCACGGCGAGCAGCACGATCATGATCGGGCCGCCGACGAACTCCGCGGCGGTGAACTGCCAGCCCATCAACAGGGCCAGGATGATGCCCAACTCGACGACCAGATTTGTGGAACCGATTTCGAAGGCCATCGCGGCGGTGAAGTTCGCGCCCTTGCGGAACAGCGACCGGGCCAACGCCACCGCCGCGTAGGAGCATGACGAGGACGCCGCACCCAACAACGCCGCCACCGTGAGCGTGCCGGGCCGGTCATCACCGAGCAGCCGCACCACCGTCGACTTGCGCACCACCGCCTGCACCACCGCCGACAGGGCGAATCCGAGGATGAGCGCCCAGAGGATTTCCCAGGTCATCGACCCGGCCAAAGCGAGCGCGTGCTCGATCGCACCCATTCCGCACCTCCGATCAGTTACAGGTCTAGTGGTGGTAGGCGTGGACCACGGCGTGACCCTTGCCCCGACTGATCATCCAGCGGTTGACCGGGGTGGTGAGCAGGAACGCCACCAGCAACGAGAACGCCAGCGCGCCCCAGAACAACAGGCTGCTGATGCCAGCGTCCATAGCTCCCGGGACGAGGACCATGACCGCGTTGTCCAGGATCTCCATGATCAGGATGGAGACGGTGTCCGCCGCCAGGGCGACCTTGAGCGCCGAGGTAATGCCGATGCCCGCCCGGAGTACGCCGCGCATGGTCAGCGCGTAGCCGAACACGAATGCGAGGGCCACCGAGAGGATCACGGTGGCGGCGTTGTGCAGGCCGAGGGAGGTGCCGATGACCATGCCGAGCACCTCGCCGATCGCACAGCCGGTGAGGCAGTGCAGCGTCGCCGACGCGGCGGTGGACCAACTAACCGACGAGACGCCAGCCGGTTCCGGGTCGGCGTGCTGGTGCGGGTGCGTCATCGACTTTCCTCTCTTGCTGGTACCCCCTACAGGTATCTTCATACACCGGAGGGGGGTATGCGGGCAATGAGGCGTTATCAGCAATTGGCCTAGATCAATCACTCGATGGACAGCTGGCGGAGTGCCGTCGCGGTCAAGATTCGGGTCGGAGCCTGGGACTGACCACTCGTAGGGCGAGGGCGAACGCGGCGAGTGAGAGCGCCCCGGTGGCGAGCAGCAGGAGGAGTTCGACGATCCGCCCGTCGCCCAGGACGTCGAGCAGCCACGAGCCGGCGACAATCACCGGCAGCGTCGCCAGCGTGGCCAACCCCGCGGCAATCGCGCGCTGTCCGTCCAGCAGCCTGTGAGGTCGGATGGCGTCGCGTAACCGGCGCAGGACTATGGCCGCCGCGGCGATTTCGGCGGCGAGAATGGCGACCGTTAAGCCCGTCAACCGACTGCTGTCCGCGGGCAGCAGCAGGGTGCTCAGGGCCACGGTGGTGCTGACCCCGACGGCGACGAAGCTGGCGAGCCGGGGGCCTGCGTCGTCGAGTCGGGAGAACAGCGCTTGTCGACCCAGGTCGTGGATTCCGCCGGCCAGTTGCGCAAAGGCGATCACCGCGAGGCACCCGGCCAATTCGGCGATGAGGCTGCTCTGGCGCAGCTCGCCGTTCGCGAGCAGATCTGCTGTCGGCGCGGCGAAGGTGGCCAACAGGCACAGCGGCGGCAGGCTCACGAGCACCGCGTAGTGCAGCCCTTGGCGCCACGCGGCGGCGAAGCGGGGGCCGTCTTGCGCGGCGGCGGCTTCGGCGAGCTTGGGTAGCGCGGCCATCGACACGGCGCGGGCGCCCACGAAGGAGAGCGCATAGAACACCTGGAAGGACAACTGGACCACAAGCACCCCGCCGGGCACGGTGCCCGCGGCCACGGTGAGCACGTAGGCGGTGATGGCCGGACAGGCCGCGACCGGCACCGAGCGGACGATGCGCCGCATGGCGTCGTACGCCTCGCGGTCCTGGCGCCAACCCCGACGCGGCGGCACGAGTACGCCGGCCCGCCAGGCCCCGTACGTCTGCAGCGCGGCGTGCAGAGCGACCGAAGCGGTGGTCCCCGCGCCGAGCAGGATCATCATCGTCATCGGGGACTGGGCGATGTCCAGGCCGGCACCGAACATCCACCCGGTGAGCACCACTGTGCCGATCGTTCCGAGGCTCTCCACCGCCGGCGCCGCGGCGGCCAGCGCGAACCGGCCGCGGCTTTGCTGGGCGGCGACTCCCAACGCGGCGATCGCGCAGAGCACCACCTGGGGCGCCACGAACAGGACAAGCACCAGGGTGAGTAGCCACGCGCGGCCGCGGTCGGGTTCGGGGACGCCGAACACCAGGGTCCAGGCCAGCAATGGAGACAGCAGCGCCAGCGCGGCGGTGCCGACGCCGGCAACCGCCAGCAACCGGCCCCCGATATGACTGAGCAGCTCGCCGGCCCGGGTCGCACCGCCGGCGGCAGCGGTACCGACGACGGCCGGCACCACGACCATCGCCAGCACTGGCCCGGCCATGACGGTGAACACGTTGCCCGGGAGCACGTAGCCGGCCTGGAAGATGTTGGCGAGGTAGGTCGGACCCATGACCGCGCCGATCACCAGCACCCGCAGCAGCCCAACGACCCGGCTCAGGATGGTCCAGCCGGCGACGGTCACCGAGTTCCGCGCGGTCGAGGACGACCCCGCGCTGATACTCGCCGAGTTCACTGATCGTTCCGGGCGACCGGGGAGCTGAGCTGGGAGGTAGCCAGGGCGGCGGGGTCGGCCCGCCGTACCGAAAGAAGATCGAATGGCATGGGAGCAACTCCTTGCCTGCGCACATGAAGCGGCGCGGCGGCATCGGCCAGGCTCGGGCGCCTCAGATGGCGACCCTCGGGGTGGTTGGGAGCTAGGCCATGCTCGGGGGTGCTCGCCCAGGGCGCAGCGATAGCCACAACGGCGCCCTCGGGGCGGCGCACCGTTCCCGCGCCACCAGCATGACGCTGTCGGGCGCGGGCGGTGGGGGCAGGAAGGGCACCGGATGCTGAACCGCGGCCAGGAACAATCGCCAGATCAGGGACGTACCGACACCGACCGCGGCTTGAACCAAGGCGCCGAGGGCCAGCAACATCAGCGGTGGAAGACCGTGGTACCCGGAGTCGGGGTGCTCGATGAACGCGAACACCACGAAGGCGGCGGGTGGAACCAGACCGAACCAGCAGGTCGCGCGAGACCCGGGTTGAAAGGCTTTCGATGCGTCGCTGGCTCGGATTCGGCTGGAGGCGGCCGCCATGGCGGCCAATGACCCCGCTGCCATGCACCCCGCGGCGACCGCGACCGCGCCGGCGTGTTCGACCCCGTGGACGCCCGCGAGCGGGGGCAGTGCCCGCTCGATCACTCCATGTGCCAGTAGCCAGCCCAGCACCCCGAACGACAGCGCGGAGACGCCGACCGCGGTGTCACGCAGCATCGCCTGGACATCCCGGAGGGTGCCTCGCTGGCGGCTCACCCGCCTGACCGTAGACCTGGGCCAGCAAGCAGCCGAGCCGTAGGAGGTCAGCGGACGGTAAAAAAATCGTGACCGCTCGCCCTGGCGGGTCTTGTGCTCGGAGCGCGCGGCCCTCATCGTCGGCTGATGTACGGGCGACACGAGCTCACCCGGCTCACCATTCGAGTCGGACTCGTCGCGCTGCTCGCGGCGGTGGCCCTGTTCGGCATCTATGCCATGGTCACTAACTTCTGAGCTGCAAGCGCGACGCAGACGTCGGCGAGGAATCCGACTCCGAAGTCGTGGCACGCAGGATCGCCTCGACGTCGGGGAAGTGCCGCGCCCTTCCATCCGACGATCAACCTGGATGAGGCAGTTCGAAGACCCGTCCGTAGCCCGTGACTGTCTTTGGCTCCGCTCCGGCCGCTGACATGAGGGCCCACAGCAGCACCTGGTTGGCGGTCAGAACTGGGCGACCCAGCTCGGTCTCGAGTGCTTCGATGACGCCGATGGCTCGGAAGCCGTTCCCGCCTATCGTGACGGCGTCAGCGTGGTCCGGGACGTTATGGACGACCCAGGTGTACAGGTCGGCGGGCTTGATCATGTGCTGATCACTGGGGAGATCGGCGGGAGCGCTGAACACGACGTCGAAGCCAGCTGCCCGGTAGTACCCGGCGCCGAGTTCGGTCAGCTCGGAGTCGAACCATGGTGGGCTGATCACCGCCACCCGTTCCGAGCCGAACCCACGCAATGCCACGGCCGCGGCAGCGCATGGCGAGACAACTGGTAGACCGCCCGCCCGCTCACTGAGACGCACCAGCATCGCCTCCTCGCCGGCGGCTCCGATGACGTACGCGGAGCTGGTGAAGCCGAAGCCGATGGCCTGGACAGGGGCCGCGGCCAGCAGCCCCACAGCGTCGTCCACGCCCGGCGGCTCAGCGAAGGCGCGTACCGGCGCTAGCGGGATAGTCGCATCCATTTTTCCTCCCGCTCTAATCGCGCCGAACGGCGCCCGAGCGGCGTGGATACCTACCTCTGGCGGCGCGGCGGCCCTGAGCTCCGACTCCGGACAGACATCCGCGTGCGGTACGAGCACGCCGACTCTCCACTTCACGTCCCAGCCGTCGGCTCGCCACATCGCGATCTCCTCTGCCGTTTATCAAGCGCGGCGCTTCATTCTGGGGCCGTTCCGCAAGCTCGTCACCCACCGAACAGATGCCACGCTGCGGTCAGACCGGTCGCCTCAGCTACGCCGGGAGAACATCCGCCACGACGCACACCACGTTGTCCGGCGCCCCGGCGGAGTGCACCAGCTCCGCCAGTGCCGCGACGGCGGCGTCCGGCTCGGCGTGCTCGGTCAGCACGCGCTCGATCGCGTCCAGCGCAACGGGTAGGTACAGGCCGTCGGTGCACAACAGGTAGCGGTCGCCGACCTGGGCGCTGTGAGCGCGTACGTCGGGTAGCGCGCCGGAGTCGGCATGTAGCGCCTTGACCAGGATCGAGCGTTGCGGGTGCGACTCGGCCTCCGCAACGGTCAGTTGCCCCTTCTCGATGAGCCTTTGTACCTGGGTGTCGTCGTGGGTGAGCTGCAGCAGTTCGCCCTCGCGCAGCACGTAGGCGCGCGAGTCCCCGACGTGTACCAAGGCCAGGTCAGAGCCGGCCCAGACCAGCGCGGTCAGGGTCGTTCCGGCGCCCTCCAGAGCTGACCCCGCCGTGGTCATCGCGTTCACCGCGGCCGCTGCCTGCTCACCGGCGGTGTGCAGCGTGTCCAGCAACGCCCCGGCGGACGTGCCGGTGGACCCAGCGTCGGCCAGGGTCTGCAGGGCCACCGCGCTCGGCAGTGCGGCACCGGCGGAAGGCCCGAATCCGTCGGCTACCCCGAGCAGGCCCTCGCTGGCCCAGACCGAGTCCTGGTTGTACTCGCGGGCCTGGCCTTGATCGCAGTAGGTGGCCCAGCGCAGTCGCAACGGAGTGTGGATTCCAGTCATGTCGGTGTCTCCTCGTTGCAGGTGTCGGACGAGGGACGAGACCAGTTCGGCGCGCCCGGCGTGCTCGGCGTCGACGTGGTGCCAGTACTCCGTCACCGCCGCCGCCACATCCGCGGCCGGCAAGTGGCACACCGCGGCAATCCGCGCGAGCGGCATGCCGATCCGGCGTAGCCAGGCCACCAGGCGGGCCCGCTCGAGCTGCTCCGGCGCGTACCACCGGTAGCCGGTGTGCGGGTCGGTCTGCACCGGGCGCAACAGGCCCAGCTCGTCGTAGAGCCGCAACGCCTTCGGCGACAAGCGGCACTGTCGCGCGAACGCGCCGATCGTCAGCAACCTCATGGCCGATCCCCTCGTCGCCGAGCGGTGCGCTCGGCAGCACCCACGATCAGGGTTCACCAAGGGGCAAGGTCAAGTCCCGGGACCTCGGGGCCAGCCACTGGTTTTCTGTTGACCACCGTCGTGGGCGCTGCGACGATCCGCCCGCGAGGGGACTCTGCGCGGAGGCGTCATGGACCTGCGGGAACAGGCGGCGTTGGAGCGTGCGCCCGGGCTGGACGGCGGGACGTTGTGCGAGGCGTTCCAGATCTCCGCGGCGCGTTTCGCGGATCTCCCGGCGTTGCGCACCCCGGGCGACGG
>DATHIT010001081.1:0-5178 GCA_035489915.1 Pseudonocardia sp.
CCTTTGCTCTGCGCAGTGCGTCGGCCCGCGGGGTTGCCAGTGCTTGGACGGGTGGCCAGCCGTGACCAGACCGCTCGTGAGCCACGCTTGCTGAACCGCTGACCCAGTATTTCCACCACACTGTTGTCCGACTCGACACTCAACGACCCTGTTGTGGAAAAACTAGCCAGGGCGGGTCAGTACCGCTCGTCCTCGCTCAGCTCCCGGAGCAGCTCGCCAGCCTCCCGGTCGGTCCGCTCCGACCCGGACGGGCGAGGCACCGGCCCGGTGGCCGTGGCCGGCCGGAGTTTGCCCGAGGCGATGAGCTCGGCGAGCGGTTGAGCCTGAGCTGAGTCGTGCCGCGTCACAACGCTTACCCCTGGAGTAGCGGGAGCAGGCTGGTGAGTTCGTCGGTGACTGAGCCGGGGACGATGTAGCCGTCCTGGTTGCGGATGTCGTCGATGTGCGCGGCGACGTCCTCGGCGGACACCTCGACGCCCTTGCCGGCGAACCAGCCGGGGGCCAGCCCGACGAACACCCTGGCGTACCGGCCGCCGCCGGCGGAGAAGACCTCGTGGGTGTACCCGCACGCCTCGCTGGCCAGGTACACCACCATCGGGGTGACCAGCTCCGGCTCGACCGACGCGGCGAGTGGGCCGAGGAGTTCCTCGGTCATCCGGGTGCGGGCGATCGGGCAGATCACGTTGCTCTTGATGTTGGCCTTGGCGCCCTCCAGGGAGAGCACGTTGGAGAGCCCGACAAGGCCCATTTTCGCCGCGCCGTAGTTGGTCTGGCCGAAGTTGCCGAACACCCCGGCGTTGGAGGCGGTGAACACGAACCGGCCGTAGCCGTTTTCCTTCATCACCCGGAACGCCGGCTGGCTGACGTGGAACGCGCCCTTGAGGTGCACGTCCAGCACCGCGTCCAGGTCCTGGTGCTCCAGCTTGACGAACGTCTTGTCGCGCAGGATGCCCGCGTTGTTGATCACGATGTCGACCTTGCCGAAGTTGTCCAGCGCGGTCTGCACGATGGCCTGCCCGCCCTCCGGCGTGGAGACCGAGTCGTGCGAGGCGACCGCGCTGCCGCCCTTGGCGGTGATCTCGTCGACCACCTTCTGCGCGGCGGAGGCGTCGCTGCCCACGCCGGCGGCCGACCCGCCGAGGTCGTTGACCACCACGGCCGCGCCTCGGGTGGCGAGCTCGAGTGCGTAGGTGCGGCCCAGGCCACCGCCCGCGCCGGTCACGATGGCCACCCGGTCCAGGAAGCTGATGTCAGTCACCGGGCCACCTTAATATGAATTCAACTTTTGTCGGAAGCGCGGCGGATCGCCCGATAGAGCAATGCCTGGTCACCGAGGCGGCGGCGCAGCTCCCGCTCCAGCCCGGCGATCGGGTACAGGTTCTGCGGCGCGCGGGCGTCCTTGTACTCGGTGGAGGCATACCGGCACAGCTCCGGCGCGGAGCGCTCAGCCAGCTCGACCGCCTGGGCCACCGGCAGGTCGGCCGGGCACTCCACCCTGGCCACCCCGGCCCACGGCGCGCCCTCCCCACCAGGCAACTTCAGGTACCAGGAGTAGCGCTGCCAGCTGGTGCCCAGGCCGAACACCGGGGTGCGCTGCCCGGCCGTGAGCCCGCCGACCATCCGGTGCAGCGCGGGCGGCAGGTACTCGCTGCGGTGGGTCTTGATGAAGCCGAGCACCCGGGGCAGGTGCTGGCGCCCGCGCAGCGGCCCGTCCACCACCAGCAGGTCTCGATCGGTCTCCTCGCCGCTCCGGGCAGCGGCTGCCACCTCGGCCTCCACGTCGCCGAGGGCACGCTGCACCGCCAGGCTCAGGTCGGCCGCCGGCTCGCCGCGCCCGGTGAGCTGCACCCGTTGGTAGCTCCCGGCCGAGGTGAGCACGTCGGTGGCGTGGCTGGCGGTGCTGAACAGTCCGCGCCGGACCTCGGCGGCGACCAGCTGGGCCCCTCCCGGTTGGCAGCGCACCACGCCGGCGGCGTAGGACGCGCACAGCGCCATGGACGCGGTCCCGCCGTCCTGGCCCTGGTCCTCGTCGGAGATCCAGGCCATCGCGTCGATCCGGCGGACCCCGTCCACGAACAACACCGCCGGCCAGCTGTCGGTCTCGGCCGGCCGGGGGCCGATCGGCCGCCAGCTCGAGGCGGCGATCTCCACGTCCAGGTCCACCTGTGCGGTGGACCGGCTCAGCTCGGCCGGGTCCTCGCTGCTCGCCCCGTAGCCCGGGTCCCAGCTCTCCACCCGCCAGCGCATGCCGGTCGGCGCGCTCATCCGGCCACTCCCCGGCGCGTGCTCATCCGCCCTCCCGGATGATCGAGGAGGTGCGCTGGTCCCTGCTCACGGTGAACCGGACCGGTACCCGCTCGGCCAGCGCGGGCACGTGGGTGATCACTCCGACCATCCGGTCGCCCAGCGCGGCCAGGTTCTCCAAGGTGCCGGCCACGATCTCCAGGTTGGCCTCGTCCAGAGTGCCGAACCCCTCGTCGAGGAAGATCGAGTCGAGCCGCACCGCGCCGGCCGCGGCCAGCGTGGACAGCTGCTCGGACAGCGCGAGCGCCAGCGCCAGGCTGGCCTGGAACGTCTCCCCGCCGGACAGCGTCTTCACCGGCCGCTGGGAGTCCGCGTCGGCGTGGTCCACCACCAGGAACTCGCCGTCGGAGTGGGCCAGCTCGAACTGCCCGCCGGACAGCTCGGCCAGGCTGGCGGACGCATCGGCCACCAGCGCGTCCAACGCGGAGGCCACCAACCAGCGCGGGAAGGCATCCGAGCGCAGCAGGGTGGCCAGCATCCGGGCCACCTGCCCGGCCTGCTCGGCCTGGGCGCGGTCGGACTCCAGCCGGGCGGCTATCGAGCGGCGCTCGGCGACCCGGGCGACCGCCGCCCTGGCCCGCTCCAGTGCGGCGGACGCGGCCGGCGCGGCAGCGGCACCGAGCGGCCGCTCGGGCGGCACCGCGACCCCGTGTTCGGTCAGGTCCTCGGCCAAGGTGTGGTGGGCGGCATCGTGGCGGGACCGGGCCGCGGCGACCGCCTGGTCGGCGTCCGGCAGCCGCCCGTTCCGCTCGGCGGCGGCCGTGGCGGCCCAGTCGGTCAGCTCGGCCCACCCGGCGAGCAGCCCGTCCCCGCCGGAGGCGCCCGCCGCGGCCGAGCCACGGGCCGGGGGCGAGCCGGACAGTGCGGGCGCACCCAGGCCGACGAGCGGATCCCGCGCGGCGGCCAGCTCCCGCCAACCCCGGTCCAGCTGGGCGGCCAGCTGTTCGGCCGCGTCGCCGGCGGCGCTCAGCGCGCCCCGGGCCGAGCGCAACGCCGCGTCGGCCGCACTGACCTGCTCGGCCAACTCGGCGAGCTCAGCCAATCGGCGGGCCAGCTCGTCGTCGGCCGGGGCGTCGGCCAACGCGGCGGCCAGCTCGTCGGCGCGGCGCCGGGCGCGGGCCAGCTCGCCCTGGGCGTCCTGCTCGGCGCGCACCGAGTCGGTCTCCGCGCGCCGACCCCGCTCGGCGTAGTCGGCGGCGGCCCGCAACGCCTGCTCCGCCTCGCCCAGCCCCCGTTCCGCGTCGGCCACCTCGCGGCGGGCGGCGGCCAGCTCCTCGGCGCGTTCGGCGGCCAGCCGGCCGGCCCATTCGGTGAGCGCCCGCCAGGAGGCCAGCAGGTCGTCCTGGTCCACCGCCGGCGCGCCGAGTGCGACCAGCGGGTCCCGCGCGGTGCGCAGCCCCTCGGCCGCCTCGGCCAACCGGGCAGCCGACGCCGCGTCTTCTGTCTCGGCCAGCTCCCGGCCGCGGCGGGCCCGGCGGGACCGCTCGTCGGCCTCCCTGGCGGCGTCGGCCAGCCTGTCCACCTCGGCCAACAGCCGGTCCACCTCCTCGGCGCTGACCAGCACGTCCGCGCCGGCTTGGGCCAACCCGGCGAGGGTCAGCTGCTCACCGCCGGGCGGCCCGGCCTCAGCCAGCCCGGCCGCGCTCGCTGAGGCCATATCGACGCTGGTCAGCACGGCGCTCGCTTCGGCCAGGGCGGCGTGCAGCTGCCCGATCCGCCGGTCTGCCGCGTCCAGTTCGGTTGCGGCGCGCCGTTCGGCCTCGGCGGCGGCCCGCCGGGCGGCTTCGGCCCGCTCCCGGTGCCCCGCGGCGTGCGCCACCGCCTGGTCCGCCTCCGCCAGCCCGGTGGCCTCGGCCGGTGGCGGCAGGTGTTCCACTGACTGGGCGCACACCGGGCAGGGCTCGTGCAGGGTCAGCCCGGGGCGCAGCGCGGCCACCAGATCGGTGCGTGCCCTGGCCTCCCGGTCGGACCGGACCTGGGCCAGTGCCGCGTCGGCGGCGGCCAGGTCGCGTTCGGCGCCGGCGGCCAGCTCGGCGGCGTCCTGGTGCTGGGCGGCGGCGGCGCGGCGGGCTTGTTCGGCGTCGGCCAGCGCGGCGTGATCCCGGCGGGCCCCGGCCAGCACGCTCCGCTCCGGGGCGGCCCCCCGCGCGTCCCTGGCCTCAGCGTCGGCCGTCTCGGCGGCGGCCAGCTCGCGGCGCGCGGCGGCCAGCGAGACGGCGGCGGACCGGCGGTCGGCGGCCAGCGCGGCGACCCCGGCCGGAGCGCGCAACCCGGTCAGCTGGGCGTGCTGCTCGGCGCACCGGGCGACCTCGGCGTGGGCCGCCTCGGTGCGCGCGGCGGCCCGGTCCCTGCTCGCCCTGGCCCGCTCCAGCGCTTCCAGGGCGTCGGCGTAGGCGGTGTTGACCGTCGCGGTGCGCCGGCTGGCCCGCTCGACCCGCTCGGCCAACTCGGGCATCCCGCCGTGCAGCGCGGCCAGCTCGGCGTGCTCACGGCGCAGCTGGCGCAGTGGCTCGGCGGGCGGCGCGGCGGCGGCCCGCTCCCGCGCCTCGGTGTCCTGGCGCTCGGCTGCCTCGCACCGCCGCCGCGCCTCGGCCACCGCCGACTCGGCGCGGCGGGCCCGGTCGGCCAGCTCGTCCAGCCCGTCCGGGGCCCGCAGCGCGGCCAGCTGGCCGCGCTCGGCGCGCAGCCGCCCGGCCAGCTGCTCGGCCTCGACCACGTCGGCCTCGGCGGCGGCCAGCGTGGGCAGCGCCCGATGCACCCGGTCCACCAGAGCGGCCAGCGCGGTCTCCCGCTCGGCGGCCTCGGCGGCCGCCACTTCGGTTGCGTCGGCGTACTCGGTGAGCTGTTCGGCCAGCAGCTCGGCCCGCTGCGCCT
>DATHIT010001082.1:0-4661 GCA_035489915.1 Pseudonocardia sp.
CGGTACCGGTCGGCGGCGACCACGGCGGCCACCGCCTCCCCGGCGAACCGGACCTTGGTGTGCGCCAGCACCGGCTGCGCGGTCTCCACGTAGGACGGCAGCGCGGACTGGGCGCGCAGTGCCACGGCGGCGAAGTCGGCCCCGGTGAACACCCGGTACCCGGCGTCGACCGCGGCGGAAGTGTCCACCGAGGTGATCAGCGCATGGGCCACCGGGCTGCGCACGAATGCCACCTGCCGCATCCGGGGCAGCTCCAGGTCGCCCACGAACCGCCCCTGCCCGGTAACCAGCCGCCGATCCTCCTTCCGCCGGGGGGAGGTGCCCAGGACCCGTGAGTGGTATTGGTCGCTATCACGACCAATACCACTCACGGGCTCTGAGCTGGGGTTTTGCACCGCGTCGCCGGTCATGGCATGGCGTAGCCGCCGTTGACCGAGACGACCTGGCCGGTGGTCCAGGACGACAGCGGGGAGGCCAGCAGCAGGACCATCGGGGCGATGTCGTCGGGCACGCCGAGCCGGCGCAGCGGGTACTGGGCGAGGATCTTGGACATCCGCTCGTCGTCGGCTCCGGCGGAGTCGCCGCCGGCGTGCTCGGCGAAGTTGTCGGTACGGACCAGCGCCAGCGAGACGGCGTTGCTGCGGACGCCGAACCGGGCCAGCTCCTTGGCCAGCGACCGGGTCAGCCCGACGGTGGTGGACCGGGCGGTCGCGGTGACCAGGAGCCCCGATTCGCCGACCCGCCCGGAGTCGCCCATCAGGTTCACGATCGCCCCCGCCCTGCGTTCCGCCATGCGACGCGCCACCGCGTGGGTGATTTGCAGCGTGCCGGTCACCGTAACGTCGATCTGCGGCGCCCAGTCCTCCGGCGTGGAATCCAGGAACCGTTGCACCTTGGTCGCCGCCGCGTTGTTGACCAGCACCCCGATCGGGCCGAGCGCCGATTCGGTCTGCTCCACCAGCGCGGCTACCTCGTCGGCGGAGCGCAGGTCGCCGCCCAGCGCGATGGACTTGACGCCCAGTTCCGCCGCCTCCGCCGCCGCTTCCGCCGCTCCTTTTGCCGAGGAGTGGTAGTGGAACGCGACGTTCGCGCCCTCGGCGGCGAAGCTCAGCCCGAGCGCCCGGCCCAGCCCTTGCCCGGCGCCGGTGACCAGCACATTTTCCCCAGCCAGCCGCAGATCCATGTTGTTGCCCCCTCAGATCGCCTGGAACCGGCGCTGGCCGCCGGCGCGGATCACCCGGCCGAACCGCAGCTCCGGGAAGTGCGCGCCGACCACCAGATCCGGCGTGTCGGCCACCTCGTCGGCCAGCTGGTTGCGCACGGCGGACGCGGCCACCGGGTCGACGTCGAACACCGCCCGCCAGTCCGGCTCGGCCAGCTCGACCACCGAGTGCACCACGTCGCCGAGCAGCAGCGCCCGCTCGCCCTGGTCCGACACGACGTACACGGTGGAGCCCGGGGTGTGCCCAGGGGTGTGCCGGGCGTCCACCCCCGGGGCCAGCGTGCCGTCGGCGGTGAACAGCTCCAGCTGGGGCTCCAGCGGGGACAGCTTGCGCACCGCGCCGGCCTCCGCGTCCGTCGCGGTGACGAAGTGCGCCCAGTCGTCGGCGTGCGCGCGGTAGGTGGCGTTCGGGAACACCACCGCGCCGCGCCGGGAGGCCCAACCCACGTGGTCGAAGTGCAGGTGGGTGAACAGCACGTCGGTGACGTCCTCGGGGCTCACCCCGTACGAGCGCAGCGAGTCCAGGAAGCCGCCGCCGGTGTACTTGTCGTTGTTGATCCCGCCGACCCCGGCGTCCACCAGCACCACCCGCTGCCCGGTGCGTACCAGGAACCCACCCAGCGGCAGCCGCAGCACTCCGTCGGCGTCGACGCAGCCGGGATGACAGGCCCACGGGTCGGCCACGCCGGGGCGGGTCAGCATCTCGGCCGCCACCTCCCGGCCCGTCCCGTCGAACACCGGGAGGATCTCGATGTCACCGACCTTCACTGGTCAATCCCTCCCGGAGACTCTCCCGCAGCCGGAAGCGCAGGATCTTCCCAGACCCGGTGCGCGGTATCTCGTCGATCTCGATCAGCCGGGTGGGCACCTTGAAGTCGCTGAGCAGCTCGGCGCACCGGGCCAGCACTCTGGTGGCGTCCAGGTCACCGCTGCGCACCACAAACGCCACCGGCACCTCGCCCAGCCCGTCGTGCGGCACCCCGACCACCGCCGCGTCGCCCACCCCGTCACAGGCCAACAGGGCGTCCTCCACCTCGGCCGGATAGATGTTCTCGCCGCCCCGGATGATCAGTTCCTTGGTCCGGCCGCTGATCCGCAGGTAGCCGTGCTCGTCGCGGCGGGCCAGGTCACCGGTGCGGTACCAGCCGTCGGTGAGCACGGCGGCGGTCGCCTCCGGCAGATTATGGTAGCCCGGCGTGACATTCGGGCCGCGCACCCAGATCTCGCCCTCCGCGCGGGGCGCCGCGTCGGTGCCGGTGGCCGGGTCCACCAGCCGCACGGTCAGCCCGGGCAGCGGCAGCCCGCAGGAACCCATCACCCTGGTGCCGGTCGGCCAGTTCATGGTGACCATGGTGGACGTCTCGGTGATGCCGTACCCGTCCAGCAGCATCACGCCGAACTCGCGCTCGAACTCGGCGTTCAGTGCGGCGGGCAGGATCGCCCCGGCCGAGATGCACAGCCGCAGGCCCGGCGCGTCCAACTTCTCCGCGCGCTGCAGCAGGTAGTGGAACATCGTGGGCACCCCGGGCAGCACGGTGATCGGCTCCCCGTCGACGCCACAGCGCAGCTGCTCGAGCACCTCGTCCACAGAGAACCGGGACAGCAGCCGTTCGGTGGCGCCGACCGCGAGCACCCCGAGCACGCACAGCACCAGCGCGTAGGAGTGGAACAGCGGCAGCGGGGAGAGCACCACGTCGTCCGGGCCGAGGCCGACGATCGGCGCCCAGCACGCGGCCACCACCCACAGGCAACCGCGCTGGGTGAGATACACGCCCTTCGGCCGGCCGGTGGTACCGGATGTGTAGAGCATCCAGGCCACGTCATCCAGGCCGAGACAGTCGCGGGGAGCGGACGTCGAGGGGACGGTAAGCAGGCCGGGGTAGTCGTCGGGGCCGATGATGGTCAGCCCGGGGCGGTCTGCGGCCAGCGCGCGAGCTGTACCCAGGTGCCCGGTGTCGGTGATCACGAGCGTGGCGCCGCTGTCGTCCAGGATGTGGGCCACCTCGGCCGGGGCGGAGCGCGAGTTGGCGCACACCGCGATCCCGCCGGCCCTGGGCACGGCCAGGTACGCCTCGACCGTCTGCACGCCGTTGTCCAGCAACAGCAGCACCCGGTCACCCCGGGCCACGCCCAGGTCGGCCAGGTGCCCGGCCAGCCGCGCGGTGTTGGCCGCCAGCTCGCGGTAGCTGACCTCGCGCCGTTCGTCGAGGAAGGCGATCTTTTCCGGCCGGTGTGCGGCATGCTCGACGAGCAGTTCGGCCACCGGCCGGATCAGTTCGGTCCGGATCACGGTGCACCTCCTCAGCGTCGAGTCAGAAATAAGCTAACTAACGGCCGTTAGGTACGCAAGATAGCCCGCTAAGGTGGGGGCTACCGCGGAGGGGGCTACCGGGGAGGGGGCGGAGTGAGCACAGACACGCGCGTCACGGTCACCAGCGATGCGGTGCTGGACGCCGCACTGACCCTGTTCGCCCAGCGCGGCTACCACGGCACCGCGCTGAGCCAGATCGCCGAGGTGCTGGGCATCCGCACCCCGAGCCTGTACAACCACATGCGCTCCAAACACGAGCTGCTGCTCACCATCGTGGATGAGACGACCGCCGGCGTGCTGGCCGACTTCCATCAGGCCATCGCCGGCACCACCGACCCGGAACAGCGGCTCTACCAGGCGACCCTGGTGTACGCCCGCCGGCACGCCACCCACACCCGCGAGGCCCTGGTGGTCAACCGGGATACCGCCAGCCTGGTCCAGCCGCACCGCGATCAGATGCAGCAGCGCCGCCGGGAACACGGGTACGCGATGCGCGGACTGATCGCCGACGGCGTGGCGGCCGGCGTGTTCACCGTGGACTCGCCGGCCCTGGCCTCCTTCGCTATCCGGGAGATGTGTGTGAGCATCGCCCGCTGGTTCCGCCCGGACGGCGAGTTCACCGCCCCCGCCGTAGCCGAGCAATACACCCGCTTCGCCCTACGCATAGTCAACGCCAAATCCGCCTAACCCCACCCCACCGTTTCCGCGAGTCGGGGCTCTCAGCACACTGAGTCGGGGATTTCAGCACACACCGGGACCACCTAGCGGGACTGCAGCGCGTCCAGCGCGACCGCCATCGACGCGGCCACCCGGAAGTCCAGCCTCGGGTCCGGCACGGTCACCGAGTACTGGTCCCGGATCGACTTGCGCCGCTCGCTGACCAGCACGGGCTGCCCGGTCATCGTGTCGGTGAAGTCGAAGTGGAAGACGAACGGCACCCAGATGTCGCCGATGTAGGGGATCAGGTTCCAGACGCGGCGCAGGATGGCGATGGAAAGACGCCGCTCCTGGCCGACGGCGTTAATGCCCCCGGCGGTCAGCTGCCAGGTGGATCGAAGCAGGCTCGCGCCGAACGCCTTCCGGAAGTAACCCAGCTCGACGCCACTTTCGTCATACACGTCGTGCTCG
>DATHIT010001083.1:0-2354 GCA_035489915.1 Pseudonocardia sp.
AGGCCGACGCCGCGATTGTCGTTCCGCCGTCCTGGATGAGGAACACCGGCGAGGTCATCGCAGCCAAGTCGCTCTCCAGCGCGTCCTCGACGTCGACCCCGGCGAGCCACTCGGCCAGTGATTGATCTGGTGTTGTAACGATCGCTGAGCCCGCCAGGGCGACTATCCCGGTCCAACCCGCCGGCGCCAGCCCGGAGGATCCAGACACGCGCACAGCGGCGCGCGGAGCAGCGGGGAACTCGATCTCTGATCCCGCCAACTCGCACCAGAGCGCGCGTGCGACACCAAGCAGGTCAACCACGGCCAGTATTCAACTCGCCGGACAGCTAGGCGGTGAACAAGATGGTCCCGAGTGATCAACTCATCGTGGGGGCCTGCCGATGATTAACGCGCGGGTTTGATGCCTGGGGTGAGGGTGACACCGTTTGCTGCGGCGAATGCGGTGAGTTCGGCGAGTGTCGTGAAGGTCGTCTCGGCGGGTTCGATGATGTGTTTGCGCTGGTCGAGGAGTGGTTTGATCTGCTGCTCTGCCTTGGTGAGGGTGCCGGTGCTGGTGGCGAACAGCTCGGCGAGGACGCGCCGGGGCAGCTGGAAGCGTGTGCGGAGGGTGGCGACGAGGAGCATCTCGGACACGTTGAGTGCGGGTGGGTGTCCGCCGGCGGGTTTGCGCCAGGAGGGTCCGCCTCGTTGCACGTGCAGTGCCGCTTCACGGTAGGCGCGGTGGGAGAGGATCAGAGCGTCGGTCAGTTGGTCCCAGTCGTGGGAGGACATGCCGGTGAGCGCGGGATGGGTCCAGCTGGTGGAGTCGCGGCGCGGGCGTCGTGCGTCGTGGATGGTTGCGGTGTGCGGGTCATGGGCGGGGCGGAGCCGGTGGGGCTCGAGGGTGTAGTTCCAGTCGCCGTGCCAGTCGTGGAAGTTGATCGGCAGCATGGCCATCTGTTCGTCGCTGATCTTCACCCCGAGGGGGTAGAGGCCGTCATCGAGTTCGGCGTGCACGCTCAGGCCGGTACGGGTCGTGGTGGCGGTGATGCTATTGATGATGACTTCGTGGCTGGTCAGTGGCCTGCCGCGCCAGTTGCTGGTGATGTGGCTGAACAGTCGGTGCTCGATCTTGTTCCATTTCGAGGTGCCGGGCGGGAAGTGGCAGACGGTGATCGCCAGCCCGGTCTCCCGAGCCACGTCGGCCAGCCCGGCCTTCCATACCCGCGAGCGGTGGCTGTTGGAGCCACCGGCATCAGCGGTGATCAGCAACCGGGTCGCGTCCGGGTAGGCGCCGTGGCCCTGGGCGCGCCACCAGCGGCGCAGCGATTCCACCGCGAACACGGCGGTGTCGTGGTCGGTGCCGACGTTGACCCAGCCGGTGTTCGCGGTCAGGTCGTAGATCCCGTACGGGGCGACCTTGCCCAGCGTCAGGTCGATGAAGTCGTGGTCACGGACCCGCACCGGGTGACCCGCCGGTCGCCACTGGCGGCCTGGGTTGGTGAACTCGCCGACTTGTTCTTTCTTCTTGGTGTCCACACTGACCACCGGCTCGCCGGCATCCTGATGGCGGGTGACCTCGTCGTTGAGGTAGCGGAACTGCGCGTCACGGTCCGGGCTCTGCTTGCCCTCGATGGTCTTGGCGTTGCCCTGCAGGCTGAAGCCCTCCTCGCGCAGCAGCGCAGCGACGGTGTCCGGGCCCGCCCGGTGTCGCTGGCGGGTCAGCTCAGCGGCCAGCACCCGGGTCGACTTCGTCGTCCACCGCAGCGGCGACATCGGATCGCCCCGCTCGTCCGGCTCAATCAGCGCCAGCAACGCTGGGCGCAGTCCCGGATCCAGGTCGGCCAACCGTTTCCGGCCCCCGCCCACGGCCCGGGCCCGGCCCAGTGGCTCGCCACCGGCGTCGAGCTCAGCGGCCCCATGGGAGACCGTCGCTTCCCGCATTCCTGCCGCCCTGGCCACCAGCCGGGTACCGCCGCGGCCGATCCTTCGAGCCTCGGCCCCGGCCAGCAGCCGGCGCTGCCGCTCGTCCAGATGCGGGCCCAGTACCTCGAACAACGCCGCCAGCCCAGCCTCGTCAACATCCACGCTCGCTGCCATATCACATCAACGAGCGATAAACCCCGAAACGACGCCTTATTTATCGGCAGGCCCTGGTTCGTTTTTGATCACGGGTTTCACCCAAACCACCATGAACTCGGCGAGCGAACCCGGCCCTATCCGACCCTCTGGCTGACCAGCCGGCGAACGCGCAGCGGCTGGCCCCGGAGTTCTTCCAGCTGCGCACCGGGGTGGCCGGGGCGGTAGCGGGCAAGTTCGCCACGTACCGGATGCGGCTGGCGGTGCTCGGGGACGTCTCAGGCCACCTGGCGCGC
>DATHIT010001084.1:0-5481 GCA_035489915.1 Pseudonocardia sp.
CCCGCCCACCGCCGCGACATCGGCTTCGTGTTCCAGAGCTACGCGCTGTTCCCGCACCTCACGGTGGAACAGAACGTCGAGTTCGCGCTGCTGGCCCGCAAGGTTCCCCGGGCCAGGCGCCGGGAGCTGGTGGCCGGCGCGCTGGAGCTGGTCCGGCTTCCCGGGCTGGGCGCCCGGCCGGTCGGCTCGCTCAGCGGCGGCCAGCAGCAGCGCATCGCGCTGGCCAGGGCACTGGTCTTCGGGCCATCCCTGCTACTGCTCGACGAGCCGCTCGCCGCGCTGGACAAACAGCTGCGGGAAACCATGCAGATCGAGCTGAAGCGCATCCAGCGGGAAACCGGAACCACCACGATCGCGGTCACCCACGACCAGGGCGAGGCGCTGTCCATGTCGGATCTGGTGGCCATCATGAACCACGGGCGGATCGAACAGGTGGGCACGCCGGAAGAGGTCTACCGGCGCCCGGCCACCCGCTTCGTCGCCGAGTTCCTGGGCGACGCCAACCTGTTGGCGGTGCGGTCCGGCCGGGTCGAGTTGTTCGGCCTGCCGGTGCAGGGCGCCGCCGACGGCACCACGGTGATCCGGCCGGAGGACCTGGTACTCACCGATCGCGGCTCGCCAGGCGCCGCCGTCCAGGCCACCGTCACCTCGGTCCTCTACCAGGGTTCCCGGCTGCGGCTGAGCGCCTCGGTGGCCGGTCACGAGCGTCCGCTGCTGGTCAGCACCGTGCCGGGCGAGCTGCCGGAAACCCCGAGCCCCGGCGACCGGATCGGCCTGCGGCATCGGGGAGGCGTGCCGCGCACCCTGCGGGAGGCGGTCACCGCAGTGGCCGACGAGCTGGCCGGCGCCGATCCACAATCCGAGCCTGACGACGCCGTCCCGCAACCTTCGTTCGGAGCGCCATGACCCAGACCCTCTCGGTGTTCCAGTCGCTGTGGGCGATGGAGGACCTGCCGTGGCGCGCGCCGACCCCGTGGTCGCTGGAGGAGCGCATCCAGCGGGCCGCCGCGGCCGGTTTCGCCGGCGTCGCGATCGACACCTACTCCGGCGACGACATCCCGCCCGCCGCCCAGATCGCCCCCGCGCTGCGCGCCGCCGGGCTGCGTGTCTCGGTGACCGTGTTCGTCACCGAGAGCAGGCCGCTCGCCGACGGGCTGGCCTACGCCCAGGAGGTCGGCGCGGAGCTGGTGGTGGTCTGCGGGCAGGTCTTTCCCGACGAGGTGGGCGACGCGGCCAGGCTGGTCCGGTCCTGGCTGAAGGAGTCCGCCGAGGCGGGTATGCCGATGCACCTGGAGACGCACCGGTACACCCTCACCAACGATCTCGGCTTCACCGCGCGCCTGGTCCGCGAGGTGCCCGAGTTGGAGCTGGCCCTGGATCTGTCGCACTACGTGGTCGGCAACGAGCTGCCCGACTCCGACGACGCGCGGGTCGAAGGGTTGATCGAGACGCTGCTGTGGCACGGCGCCTCGCTGCAGGGCCGGGTCGCCACCCGGGAACAGGTCCAGGTGCCCCTGGAGTTCGCCCAGCACCGCCCGGCCGTGCAGCGGTTCCGGCGCTGGTGGTCGGCGGCGTTCCGGTCCTGGCGGGAACGCGCGGCCAACGACGCCGACTGCGTCTTCCTGTGCGAGCTCGGGCCCGCGCCCTACCCGATCACCGGCCCGGACGGCCAGGAGCTGTCCGACCGCTGGCGGGAGGCGCTGCTGCTCAAGTCATGGGCCGAGGAGCTGTTCGTCGCGGCGGAGGCATCATGATCACGCAGACCCCCCGCACCGCATCCGGGCCGCTGGACCACCTCGAGGTCGGCCGGAGCATCCTGCCCGCCTCCGCCTACACCGAGCAGGACGCGTTCGACGCCGAGCTCCGCGACATCTTCCAGAGCCGCTGGGTGTGGGCCGGTTTCGAGCACTGGGTGGCCACCCCGGGCAGCTCCCGGCCGATCACCGTGGCCGGCCAGCCGCTGCTGCTGGCCAGGGACTCCGACGCCACATTGCGGGTGTTCCACAACATCTGCCGGCACCGGGGCATCGTGCTGTCCGAGGAGCCCAGCACCCGGAGGCGACTGCGCTGCCCGTACCACTACTGGACCTTCAACCTGGATGGCTCGCTGTGCGGCACCCCGTACTGGGACCGGACGAAGAACTCAGGGCCGGATGAGCAGACCCGTGCCCAGCTCGGGCTGCTGCCGGTGCGACACACCGTCTGGGCTGGAATGATCTTCGTCCACCTGGGCGCGCCGGCTGAGCCGGCCGAGGATCTGCTGGCGCCGCTGACCGAGCGTTGGGCCCCCTACAACCTGGGCTCCGCGCGGCTGGCCGAGGAGCGCCAGTATGACATCGACGCGAACTGGAAGCTGGTGGTGGAGAACTTCCTGGACTTCTACCACCTGCCGTTCGTGCACCCTCAGGTCGGCTCGGCCTCGGCGGTGCTGGATGTGGAGGACGAGATGCTGTCCCCGGACATCATCGGCGCCTGCTATCCGCGCGGCGTCACCACCAAGGCGTCCGGCAAGGCTGGCAGCGCGCTTCCGCTGCTCGGCGACATCCCCGAGGAGAACCGGACCAGGCAGGACATCTTCTGCGTGTTCCCCAACGCGCTCGTCTTCCTGGAGCCCGACTTCTTCCAGGTGATCGCCTGCCAGCCGGTAGCGCCGGGGCGCACCGTCGAGTACATGGCGGTGTTCGTCGCGGCGGAGGGTGCCACCGAGCGGTACGCCGAGGCGCGCGAATCGGCCTGCCGGGTGCTGTTCGGGGTCAACGACCAGGACGTGCCGATCCTGGCGCAGCTGCAACGCGGCCGGAGCTCGCCCTCCGCCGACCGGGGCCACCTCGTCTCACACTGGGACCAGATCACCGCACGCTTCCAGACCCTGGTCGCCCAGGCGACGGGCCGTCACTGACCTCCCGCTTTCGACGCTTCCGGGCCGCGCGACAGCGAAGCTGAGAGAGGCCACCCAGATCAACTGACCCGCCAGTCACTCTGATAGGGATGTCTCGTTGAACCAGGGAGACACCCTCGAAGGAGACTGCATTGCCTGCGCAGGAAGCCGGCCCGGCCCGTGCCGCCGTGACCGTTGCCGCGTTCGCGGCCTGCGTGGCGACGGCTCTGGTGGCGTTAGTGGCGACCGCGAGCCCCGCCGCCGCCGCGCCCGCCACGGTAGCCGGCACCCCCTGTCCGACCAGCGCAAAGGCGTGCCTGGACCTGACCACCCAGCAGGCCTGGTTGATCAACAACGGGGTGGTCACCCGTGGCCCGGTGATGGTCAGCTCGGGTGGCCCAGGCCAAGAGACTCCGACCGGGACCTTCCACGTACTGGTCAAGGACAAGAACCACGTGTCCTCGGAGCAGCGTGGTACGCCGATGCCGAACTCGGTGTTCTTCGCACCCGGTGGAGTGGCGTTTCACGGCGGCAACCTGCGCAAGGCCTCAGCCGGCTGCGTGCACCTCGACGACGCCGACGCCCTCGCGTTCTACGACACCCTGAAGATCGGCGACGAGGTAGACGTCCGCGCCACCACGCCGCCCCCCATTGATCAGGAACAGGACGACGACACCCCGGACGACCCGGCACCGCCGCCCGCCCGCAAGCCCGTGCTCCCGCTGGGCCTCCCCAAGTCTCGCTAGCCCGGGCCCGGGCCCGGCCCGGGGGCCGGCGCGCTCTGGTTCCGGGCCAGGCCCGGGGCTCGGCGGGCTCCGGTTCCGACGCGGGGCTTCGCCGAGGTGGACAGGAGGGCTCTTCGCTGCGGCCTGGGACAGCCATGGTGTCGATCTCGCCGAAACGGCCTCGGTGGGTACGGGGGTTCGGTCACGCTGGTGGGCGTGTCTGGGATGCCGTTTCGGGGTAGTGAGGCGCTTGCCGGCGGTGTGCTGAGCAGGGGGCGGTTGCGCGGTTGCCGGTACCGGCGGGTGTTTCCCGACATCTACCTGCCGGCTGACGCGCCGGACGACCTGGCCACCCGCTCCCGCGCGGCGTATCTGCTGGTCCGCGACCAGGGCGGGGTACTGGCCGGGTACTCGGCCGCCACGCTGCTGGGCGCCGACTGCGCGCCCGCCCGGGCGGCGGCGGAAGTGCTGGTTCCCGGTGATGCACGGGCGCATCCAGGGCTCCGGGTTCGACGCGGTGTGGTGCCCGAGGCCGACCTCACCTTCGCCGCCCGCTGTCGGGTAACCACCGCGGTCCGAACCGCATGGGACCTGGCCCGGTGGCTACCGCTGGTCGAGGCGGTCGTCGCGGTCGATTCCCTGGCCCGGCGAGGCGGCTTCGTGCCCTCGCGGCTGTTGGAACGCCGGGTCCGGGAGCCCGGCGCGCGCGGCTGTCGGCAACTGGACGAGGTCGTGTTGCTCGCTGACCCGAGGGCCGAATCACCGCCGGAGACGCGGCTGCGGGTCGCCCTGGTCCGAGCCGGCCTGCCCGGGCCCGCCGTCCAGCACGAGATCCTCGACGAGTACGGGTTTGTCCTGGCCCGAGCCGACCTGGCCTACCCCGATGCCCGGCTGGCGATCGAGTACGACGGCGCGGGGCACCTCGACAGAGACCGATTGGACCGGGACCGTTTCCGCGACATCGAGCTGGCCGGTCACGGATGGGAAACCATGCGGCTCGTCGCCGAGGACGTACACGGCCTACTCCTGCGTGCTGTGACCCGCATCGCCGCCCTACTCGCGCTCCGAGCACCAGCCCGATATCGGGACATCGACATCGACAGGAGGGCTCTGTCCGGACGCTAGAAACAGCCCTCCTGTCGATGTCGGCGAAGCTTCCGGCCAGCCGGGGCGCGATCAGCAGCAGCGGGGGTTGGGGGCGGTGTCCGCTCGGTCTACCCGCCAGCGCTCGAACTCGGCGCGGGTCATCGCGGGTTGGCCGGTGTGCTGCGCCGCGTGGTGCTGTAGGTAGCGGTCGTAGAGCGACTCGCCGCTGATCTCCCGCAGGTACCACCTAGCGGTGCGCACGACCTCGCCGAGGTTCACGTCGGCGGCCCCTCTGTTCGGGACGGGGCACCGGCGGGCTCGTGCCGATCGCCGCCGCCGGACATGAGCCCCGCCGGAGCCAGGATGCGCGACTCCTCGAACGGCGCCTCGGTGTTCGGCAGCGGGGTGGGCGAGCGGTAGGCCCGGTAGCAGACCCGGGCGGCGTCCGCGATCACGATGATGATCAGTGCCGCGAACAGCACCGAGAGCACCCCGTCCACCAGCGAGTTGGTCACCACGGTGCTCATCTGCGCCAGGTTCTTCGCCGGAGCGAGCACGGTGCCCTGCTCGAGCGCGGCAGAGAACCGGGACGCCTGGGAGAAGAAACCCAGCCTGGGATCCGCGGAGAAGATCTTCTGGTAGCTCGCGGTGAGCGTCACCGCGGCGTCCCAGGCCAGCGGGATCCCGGTCACCCAGGCCCACTTGAGTCGACCGCTCTTGATCAGCAGGGTGGTGCACACGGTCAACGCGACGGCCGCCAGCAGCTGGTTGGCGATGCCGAACAGCGGGAAG
>DATHIT010001085.1:0-30272 GCA_035489915.1 Pseudonocardia sp.
CTGTCGACGGCAAGGCCGACTCGGTCTCGGTGACCATGTGCCAGGCCTTCGGTGAGGGCGGGCTGACGATGCCGGCGATGTGGCCTCCGCTGCAGAGCACGAACCGGACCGGGCCGCTGACCAGACGCACGGTCCGGTACGCCGACTCCCATGGCACGATGTGGTCGTTGATCGCGCTCACCACGTAGCTCGGCGCCTTGATCGCGCTCAGGTCGATACTTCGGCCAGAAATCTCCAGCGTGCCCGATGCGAGCCGATTCTCCAGGTAGAAGTGCCGCAGGTAGAAGGCGTGCATCGCGGCCGGCATGCGTGTGCTGTCGGCATTCCAGGCCAGAATGTCGAACGCGGGCGGGTCCTGGCCCATCAACCAGTTCGACACCACGTAGTTGAAGATCAGGTCGTTGGCACGCAGCACGTCGAAGGTGCCCGCCATCGACCTGGCCTCCAGAGTTCCCTCTCGCTGCATCTTCCGCTCCAGCCGATCGACTGTGCGCCGGTCGGTGAAGTTCCCAAGCACCCCGGGCTCGCTGTAGTCGAGCATGGTGTTCAGTAACGTGAGAGTCCCGACCCGGGTGTCGCCGGCCTGCGCGAGGTAGGCGGCCGTGATCGCGGTCAGCGCACCGCCCAGGCACAACCCGACGATGTCGATCGTCTCAGCGGCGGTGATCTCGGATATGACGTCTAGCGCGGTTCTGGGGCCGTGCACAAGGTAGTCGTCCATGGTGGTGCCGGACATGTCCTTGGACGGGTTGCGATAGCTGATCGCGAACACGGTGCGGCCGTGCCGAACCGCCCACTCGATGAAGCTGCGACCCGGAGCCAGGTCCATGACGTAGTACTTGTTGATCCACGGCGGGCTGCACAGCAGCGGGCGGGCGTGCACCTGCTCGGTCCGCGGCTCGTATTGCAGCAGTTCCATGAGGTCGTTGCGGTAGACGACCTTCGACGGGGTCGCCGCCAGGTTGCGGCCCACCTCGAACCCGCTGGTGTCGACCTGGCGCGGCCGGCCTTGGTTGTGCAACAGATCATCGATGAGGTGCCGCGCGCCACGGGCGAGGCTCACGCCGCCGGTGTCGAACGCCCGTTTCAGCGCGGCCGGGTTGGTCACCAGGAAGTTCGTCGGGGACAGTGCGTCGAGCACCAGATCCAACGCAAGCGCGGCCTTTCCCGCGGTATCGGCCTCCAAGGTGGTGGACCCGGCGACCGAGCGGGCGAAGCGGCATGCCGCGAGGTAGGCCAACCGCGTTGAGTAGAAGAACGGGTTGTCCTGCCACGCGGGGTCAGCGAACCGGCGGTCCTTCGGGTCCATCGGCACGGGCGGCTCGATGTCGCGGCCGAGCCAGCGGATGCCGGCGACGGAAGGGATGTGCGCAAGGTCGGCCACCAGGCGCATGCTCGCCCGAACCGGCTCGGCCGGGTTGGTGAGGCTCGACCAGATCGCCCGGGTCAGCGCCTCCCCGAACCCGGCCGCGTCCAGGTCCTCGAACAGGTCCGACTCGGGGCCCAGCACGCTCGCGGCGTGCTCGGCGACCTCCCACGGTGTCTCAGGCAGTCCCTTAGCCATAGCGTCATCCTCACGCCATGTCGGGTCGGTACCGCGCTCCTCCCGCTGGTCGGAAACCCGGCGCGGGCCCATGCCTGCAGCCCCAATATGCAGTGGTGGAGATTCTGCGGGTGTCCAGCGCCGGCGCCGAGCGACACCGGGTGGACGAGCTGGACGAACTGCTCGCGGGCGAGGACGTGCTGTGGGTCGACGTACCGCACTGGGACGATGACGCGGACGATGCGCTGACCAAGCGGTTCGGCATCCACCCTCGCGCGGCGGCCGACTGCGCGCGGCGCAACCCGGTGCCCAAAGTGCACGTGTACCCGAGCCACGTTTTCGTGGTGCTGCACGCACCCGAGCGCGGTGCCCGTGGCCACGTGCACTACCTCGAGCTCGACCAGTTCATCGGGCCGAACTGGCTGATCACTGTGCATGGCCCGGTGAACCCGCTGGTGACCCCGGAGGCCCCGCTCGTCGAGACGCGCGCCGTCGCTCGCCGGGTGGAGACCGACCGGCTGCGGCCGGCGTCGTCCTACGAGCTGTCGTTCGCTGTCGTGACGACGCTGGTCCGGCGCCTGCGCGACTACCTCACGGCCCTCACCGAGGAGGTCTGGAAGCTCGAGCAACGCGTCACGGGGGGGCAGAGCGCCGACCCCGAGCGGTTCCTCGAGGAGCTCTTCACTGTGCGGCACGGCCTGCTGGCCATCCGCACGATGGCTTCGCTCAGCCGGGAGGTGTACGGGCGGATGGTGACCCTGGCCGCTTTCGGGCCCGGCGAGGGCCACGCCCTCCTGCTCGACCTGGAGGACCAGTTCGGGCGCATCGGGAAGTTGGCCGACGGGCAGCGCGAGTACCTACAGGGTGTGATCGAGTTCTACCAGACCCGCACGAACACGAAGATGACGATCGCCGCCGAGCGGCTGGCCGTCATCGCGGCGGTGACGCTCCCGGTAACCGCGCTGTCCTCGATCGTGGGCATGAACGTCATTGTCAACGACGGCACGCAGATCGGCGCGCTGGTCGCGTTGCTCGTGGTCATGATGGCCATGTCGGTGACCCTGCTGATCTGGTCCCGTCGCAAGGGGTGGTGGTAGCCGGCCCTGCGCCATTCACTGGCCGGAAACCGACCTCGGACGCCTACAGTGCGGCGCCGCGGCACGGGATGCTGTTCGGACCACGAACCCCGGGGGCCCATCATGACGGTGTGGACTGAACAAGCCGGCGCGGTCCCGGACGGCCGCCGCCGGGTCGCCGGCCCCCGCAACAGCATCGCCACCGTCTGTCTGTCCGGCACGCTCGAGGACAAACTGCCCGCCGCGGCCGTCGCCGGGTTCGGCGGGGTGGAGATCTTCGAACCTGACCTTGTTTCCTCGCCCTGGGCGCCGGGCGAGGTGCGCGAGCGCTGCGCCGACCTCGACCTGTCGATCGACCTCTACCAGCCCTTTCGGGATTTCGACTCGACTCGGCAAGAGGTGCTGGAGGCGAATCTGCGGCGAGCAGACCGGAAGTTCGACGTCATGGAGCAGCTTGGCGCCCCCCTGTTGCTGGTCTGCTCCTCGGTCGCGCCGCACGCCGTGCACGAGATCGACCGCATCGCCGAGCAGCTGCACCAGCTGGGGTCCCGGGCCGGGGAGCGTGGCCTACGGGTGTGCTACGAGGCGCTGGCCTGGGGACGGCACGTCAACACCTATGAGCGCTCGTGGGAGATCGTGCGGCGAGCCGACCATCCCGCGCTCGGGCTCTGCCTGGACAGCTTCCACATCCTCTCCCGACGCTCCGACCCGGCGGGAATCGCGAGCATCCCCGGACAGAAGATCTTCTTCCTCCAGCTCGCCGACGCGCCCCGGTTGGAGATGGACGTGCTCCAGTGGAGTCGCCATCATCGGCTGTTCCCCGGTCAGGGCGCATGGGACCTCCCGGCGTTCCTCGGCCACGTACTGACCGCTGGGTACACCGGGCCGCTGTCGCTCGAGGTTTTCAACGACGTGTTCCGCCAGTCCGACCCCGCCCGGGCCGCTGTCGACGCGCTGCGCTCGCTGCTCGCACTCCGCGAGGCCACCGCGCGAGAACTTCCGGTCGCGCGCGCCCGGGTCGGGCTGCCCGACCTACCGGCCGCGCCGCCGCTCGCCGGGCACGCCTTCGTCGAGCTGGGAGTTGACGACGATTCCGCCGCCCGGATCGTCGACGCGCTGCGGGCGCTCGGGTTCGACGGCCCTGGGACGCACCGCTCGAAGCCGGTGCAGATCTGGCGGCAAGGTGCCGCGCGAGTGCTGCTCAACGGGGCACCCGGACAGAACGAAGCGTCGATCGCGGCGCTGGGCGTCGAAACCGCCGATCCGGCCGCCTCGGCTCGGCGCGCGCAGGCGTTGCTCGCCCCGGTCCTGCCCCGCATTCGAGGACCGGCCGAGGCGGAGCTCGCCGCGGTCGCCGCCCCCGACGGGACCTCGGTGTTCTTCTGCCAGCCGTCGGCCGAATCCTCGGGCTGGCTGTCCGACTTCACGCCCACACCTGCCGAGGGCTCGGGGGCCGGGATCACCGGAATCGACCACGTCGCCCTCACCCAGCCGTTCGACCACTTCGACGAGGCCGCGCTCTTCTACCGCTGCGTCCTCGGGCTGCGGAACCAGCACAGCTCCGAGGTGGCCGCCCCCTTCGGCCTGGTGCGCAACCTCGCTGTCGCCGACCAAGCTCGGGGCGTGCGAATCTGCCTCAGTGTGTCGGTGCTACGGCGCGGTACCGAGTGGCAACCTAGGGTGACCGATCCCCAACACGTGGCGTTCGCCACCGACGACCTACTCGCGACGGCTCGCGCCGCCCGTGCGGCCGGCGCCCCCCTGCTAGACGTCCCGAACAACTATTACGACGACCTCGACGCGCGGCTCGCCCCACCACCCGCGCTGCTCACCTCCCTCCGCGAGCTCGGTGTGCTGCTCGACCGGGACGCGGGCGGCGAGTTCCTGCACTTCTACACCGAGGTCCTCGGCGGCCGGGTGTTCTTCGAGGTCGTCCAGCGGATCGGCGGCTACGACGGATACGGCGAGACGAATGCCCCGATCCGAATGGCCGCACACCGGCGCCAGCGCCGCGGGTAGCGCCCGTCACTCTGGGGAGCTTGTCCTTCAGACGCCGACGTACCCTGGGAACAACCCCAGACCGGGAAGGCTCCCCGCCATGCTCCCCACGCAAGAACGGCTCAGTGATGCCCTGCTGAGGGTAGGTACCGACATGTCCATTCGGCGCGCGGAAATCGTCCGCCGGCTCGATGCGATCTCCAGTGAGGCATACGGGAACCAACCGGCCAGGAACGCGATGGTCGTGGCCGGTTGGGTCGACACGGCGATCTTGTGGCTGTCTTGGCGGCTGCGGCCGAAGACGATGCCGCACGTCGGCCAGCCGCCCGGTTCCGGCTTCTGATCAGTCGGACAGGTCGACGGGCTGACCGGTGCGGGCGGACGCCACAACTGCCTCCACCACGCGCAGCGTCTTCAGACCGTCCCGGCCGCTGCAGATCGGTCGGGCTTCGCCCCGGATGACCGCGGCGAAATGCGCGACCTGGTTGGCCAGCGGATCACTCCGTTCCAGGCTCTCGGTGGAGACCTCAAACGGCTCATACCAGGACCGCTTCTCCACGAACACCTTCATCCGCATGGTCGGCACCGACAGGGAGCCAGTGGTTCCGGCGATGTGGTAGCAGTCCTCGTCGGGGTACGTCGCGTAGTCCGTGTTCTCCCGTGAGGTCTGCTCCCAGGAGCGGGCCGACCCGGCGGTATCGGATAACAGGAAGGTGCCCAGTGCCCCGCTGGCGAAGCAGAACACCATGGCCGCGGTGTCCTCCACCGCGAAGCCACGCGTCCTGTTCGACGTCACGGCCTGCACCCGAACGATGGCGCCTACCAGCGACTGCAGGTTGTTCACCTCGTGGATCAGGTTGAGCAGGATCGGCCCGCCACCGGGTTCACGCCGCCACCCGTCACCGACCTCGAAGTACTCGTCGGGCTTGTGGAAAAGCGCGGTCCCGGTGACCGCCACGATTGGGCCGAGCCGGCCGCCGCGCACGATCTCCCGGGCCTTCGCCATGATCGGGCTGTAGTTGCGGTGATGGCCGGTCAGCACTGGCACGCCCGCACGCTCGCCGGCCTCGACCAGCCTGGTGGCGCCCTCGACGGAGTCTCCGACGGGCTTCTCCACGATCACCGGGATGCCTGCCGCCACGCATTCCAGACCGCCGTCGACATGCATCTGGTTGGGCGTGGCGAGGATGACCCCATCGGGCTTGTCGCAGCGGAACAGCTCGGCAAGGGACCGGTACGGCGCAACGCTGTGCTTGTTCGCCAGCCCGAGGCCGGCGGGGCCGGGGTCGACGATCGCGGCCAGCTCAGCCGAGCCGCTCGCGTCGACCTCCTCGATGTGCCGCTTGCCGATCAGGCCGGCGCCGGCGACGGCGATCCGCACCGGGATCGTCACGACCGAGCCTCCTGGGACAACTGATACAGGCCGTTGATCGCCAGCCGGTAGCCCAGCACACCGAACCCGACAACGATGCCCCGGGCCACCGGGGAGATGAACGAACGGTGCCGGAACTCCTCCCGCTTGTGCACGTTCGATATGTGCAGTTCGATCACCGGCAGCTCGGCGCCCTCGATGGCGTCATGCAAGGCAACCGAGGTGTGCGTATGCGCGCCCGGGTTGTACACCGCGCCGATCGAGTTGCCGACCCTGACCTCGGCGCCGAACTCATGAATCCAGTCGATCAGCTGGCCCTCGTGGTTGGACTGCCGGAACACCACGTCGAGGCCGAGCTTGCCGGCTTCCTGCTGGCACATCTCTTCCACGTCGGCGAGCGACGTGCGCCCGTACACCTCGGGTTTACGGGTGCCGAGCAGGTTCAGGTTGGGGCCGTTGAGCACCAGGACGGACGTCATTCCGCCTCATTTCGTCGACATGGCACGGCCAGGCCGGGTGTGTTCCGACCCGGCCGCGAGATGGCTGGATGACCAGGTCAGGCCGAGGTTCGGATCCGCTCGTACTCCTCGCGCGAAACCGGGACCGCGTCCTTGTCACCGAGGTCGTTGAGGTGCACCCGGAAGGTCTCCCGCGCGGAGAAGGCCGCTATGGCCGCGATGATCGCGCAGCCGAACGTGAAGCTCCCGACGATGAGGGGCACGTTCGACCCCGGGGGCGCCACGATCGCGTAGACGGCCGGCAGGAACGCGGTGACCATGGTGCCGAGGTTCTGCGACACGGCGAACGCCGTGACCCGGGTCCGGGTCGGGAACAGCTCCTGGTAGAACGCCGGGAAGATTGCGTTGTAACCCTGGTAGACGATGCCCCACATCAGGATCGCGAAGAGGAACGCCATCATGACGTTCTGCTGGCTGATGAAGTACAGGTAGGCATACGACAGGACCCCGGACCCGAGCGCGCCGACGATGATGCACGGCCGCCGTCCGATCCGGTCGGAGAGGTTGCCGACGAATGGGATCAGCAGCACCGCGACGACGTTGCCCACCACCGAGATCCACAGGTAGGTCGTCGTACTGAAACTGACGCCGTAGACCTTGTTCGTGGCGTACGTCGCGCCGAAGATCGTCGCCGCGGTGGGCACCACGTTCATCAGGGCCATGCAGAACACCCGCAGCATGTCC
Source organism: Pseudonocardia sp. (assembly GCA_035489915.1). Classification (GTDB taxonomy): domain Bacteria; phylum Actinomycetota; class Actinomycetes; order Mycobacteriales; family Pseudonocardiaceae; genus Pseudonocardia. The sequence continues at coordinate 7,192 of DATHIT010001085.1, forward strand.
ACGCCGTTCTCCCGGACGGCCTGCACGATCGGCGCCTTGGGCACCTCGCCGTGGGTCGCCTCCTCCTGGAATGCGGGGGTCTCGTCGACGCGGCGCCGGATGATGTAGCCGGCGACCACAACGAACGCGCTGAGCAGGAACGGGATCCGCCAGCCCCATGACTGGAAGGCCTCTGGCGACATCACCGCGGACAACGGCAGGAAGACGGCGGCCGCGATGATCTGTCCGGCCTGCACGCCCTGCAGCGTGAAGCTGGCGAAGTAGCCGCGCCGGCCGAAGGGCGAGTGCTCAAGGATCATCGCGCTGGCGCCGGAGATCTCGCCGCCCACCGCGAAGCCCTGGATCAGCCGTAGGGCCACCAGGAGGATCGGGGCCCAGATCCCGACCGCGCTGTAGGTGGGCAGCAGCGCGACGAGGAAGGTCGACATGCCCATCAGCAGCATGCACAGCACCAGCACATTCTTTCGACCGTGGGTGTCACCCCAGTGGCCGAGGACGAACGCCCCGATGGGCCGGGCCACGTAGCCGACTCCGAAGGTCGCGAACGACGCGACGATGCCGACCTGAGGGTTGTCCGAGGGGAAGAAAATGAGTGGGAAGACCAGGGCGGCGGCCTGGGCGTAGATGAAGAAGTCGTAGTACTCCAACGCGCTGCCGATCCAGCCGCTCGCGGCGGCCTTCTTCGGCGTCTTGTGGTACTCCGTCGGTTCGTGTGAGCCGGGCGACTCGATGATCTCGTCCTGCATGTGTCCTCCTCGCGGCGGAGCCCCGCGTCACCTACGGCGACTGTCGAGCCAGTGCAGCCTCGCCGTCGGCCGCGGTCAACGGCGTGCCCAGGAGTTTCCGCTGGACGGCACTCCGCTCCGATCACTCAACCGGCCCGGGCGGAGCGGACGAGGACGACGGGCCGGGCGGCGGCTCGGCCCCGTGCATGGTGGTCTGATCGTGGGCCTGCTCGAAAGTGATGATCCGATGGCCTCGGTTCTTGGAGAACACCAACGCTCGTGCCCACGTGTACAGCGTGCCGAGCCGGTTGCCCCAGCCAATGAGGTAGAGCATGTGGATGAAGCCCCACATCGCGTAACCGATCCAGCCGGTGACCTTCACCCCGAACGCGTCGGCGACGGCGGAGCGGTAACCGATGGTGGCCATGCTGCCCTTGTCGAGGTACTTGAACGGCGGGATCCGCTCGTCCCCCGCTAACCGGGCCTTGATCACCTTTCCGACATACTTGCCTTCCTGGATCGCCGGCTGCGCAACACCGGGCAGCTTGTTCAGCGACACCATGTCCCCGATGGCAAATACCTCGAGACGCCCGGGCAGGGTGCAGTCGGGGTTCACCGCGATGCGCCCGGCCCGGTCGGTCGCCGCGCCCGTCTGCTCGGCGAGCATCCGGGCGAGCGGGGAGGCCCGGACCCCGGCGGCCCAGATCCGGGTGCGGGCGCGGACGGTCTCCTCCCCCTCGGGTCCCTTGAACGTGATCGACTCGTCGTCCATCCCGGTCGCCAGGGTCTCGACGCGGACCTCCACGTGCATCCTCGTCAGGCGTTCGTGGGTGTAGCGCCGCAGCTTCGGGGCGAACGGGGGCAAGACCGTCTCGGTGCCCTCCAGCAGCAGGATCCGCGCCTCGGTGGTGTCGACCGACCGGTAGTCCATCGGTAGCACCTGGTGGGCCAGCTCGGCGACCTGCCCGACCAGCTCCACGCCGGTCGGCCCAGCACCCACCACAACGAAGGTGAGCCACTCGGCCCGTTCGCTCGGGTCGCCGGCCAACTCGGCCATTTCGAACGCGGACAGGATCCGATCGCGCAGACGGCGGGCATCCTCCACGGTCTTCATGCCGGGCGCGAACCGTGCCCACTCATCGCGGCCGAAGTAGGAATGCGTGGCCCCGGCGGCCACCACGAGCGTGTCATAGGGCAGCTCCAGCGGCCGTCCGTCGGGCCCTTCCGCGCGGACCACCCGGTGGGCCAGGTCAAGGTCATGCACGTCGGCCAGCAGGGCGCGGGCGTTGCGCTGCTTTCTGATCACATGGCGCAGCGCGGGCGCGATCAGCCCAGGCGGCAGGATCCCCGCCGCGACCTGGTAGAGCAGCGGTTGGAAGAGGTGATGGTTGGTCCGGTCGACGACTGTCACCTCGACGTCGGCGTGGGCGAGCGCGCGCGTGACGTTCAACCCGCCGAACCCGCCGCCGACGACCACCACCCGGTGGCGCGGCTCCTCGGAGGTCAACTGCCGACCTCCTCTGGCCTTGTGGTGTCGGATGCCGCGTCAGCCGGCGTCCAGACGAACACCCCGTCAGGCCGCCGGGCACGCTCGAGCACTCCCCGAGCCTCGTGATAGGCGAGATAGGCCAGGACCTCTGCCATCGCGAAATGCCGCTGAGGCCCGGTGAGCGAGATTCGGAACAGCTCGGTGGTGAGATCGGTGACGGTGCGGGGTGCCGACTCGACCATGTCCCGTACCTGGGCCAGACGGCGGCGCTTGTTCCGCTCGATGGCCTCGGCCCGGCGCGCGCCGTCGCGGAACGGGGGGCCGTGACCCGGCAGCACCAGTTCAGGGCCGAGTACCCGGACCCGGTCGAGCGAGTCGAGATAGCGGCCCATCGGGTCCGGATCGAACCCGCGCTCGAAGGTCACCGGCGGTGACACCACCTGCAGCAGATGATCGCCGGAGCACAGTAGCCGGTCGCCGGCCGACCAGAGGCACACGTGGCCTGGTGAGTGCCCCGGGGTGTGCACCACCTCCCACGTGCGGCCGCCCGCGATGAATCGCTCGCCGCCGGTCAACAGCCGGCTCGGCTGGGCGATCGAGGGCATCACCGGCATCCAGTCCAACAGCCCCTCGGACGTCTCGGTGAGCTCCGGGCCGTACAGCCCGTGGTCGGCGAGCATCAGGGTGCGCCGGTCGACCGCCTCATCGGGTTCGGCGTACTTCGCCAGGTCGAGAGAGGTCGCCTCGTGCATCCACAGCTCGCCGCCGCTGACCCGCATGACCTCCCCGGCGAGCCCGAAATGGTCAATGTGGGCGTGCGTGACGACGAGCCGGGCGAGATTGTCCAGCGAGCTGCCGGCGAGTTCCAACGCGGCGGCCAGAGCACCGACCGGGTCCTCGGCGTCCGCTGCGATGCCGCAGTCGACGAGTACGTCCCCGCCGTCGTCGTGCATCAGGTAGGAGCTCACGGTCGGGACGCCGTGGATACCGAGCGGCAGCTCCAGGCGGTGAATGCCCGGGGCCACCTCGGTCGTCGCCAGCACAGGACTCAGTCCCCCACGCGGGAAACGGCCCGCAGCTCCTCGGGGGTGGCCGTGCCGAAACCGAAGAACTCCAGGTAGGCCGGGATCATCTCGAACAGCATGTCGCTGCCCACCTGGATCGGGCAGCCCTTCTGCCGCGCCGCCGCGAGGAACGGGGTGATCTCCTGCTTCATCACCACCTCGCCCACGTAGGTGGACGGATCGACTCGGTCGACATCCATCGGCAGCGGGTCGTCGTCGTTCATGCCCAGCGGCGTCGCGTTCACCACGAGGTCGTAGCCCGCCGGGTCGTTCGACCGGATGTCCACCTCGAGGTCGCGGTACTGCTCCCGCAGCCGCGCCGCTACTGACTCCGACGCGGCGGTGTTCGGGTCGAACAGGCCGATCGCGGCCACGCCGGCGCCGGCCAGCGACGCCGCAATCGCCGACCCGACCCCGCCGCTGCCGACAACGAGCGCGCGCTTACCCGGCGGCGAGAAGCCCTTCCGCTGGATGCCTCGGACGAAACCCGCGCCGTCGAACTGGTCGCCGAGCAGCGTGCCGTCCTCCTTGAGCAGGACGGCGTTGGCGGCTCCGGTGACGATCGCTATCGGGCTCAGCTCGTCGACGAGCGCGCAGGTGGTGACCTTGTGCGGCATGGTGACCAGCGCGCCCCGGATGTTGGTGAGCCTGAACAGGTACCGGAAGAACTCCGGATAGTCATCCGCCTTGACGCCCATGGGCACCACGACCGCATCGATGGCGTTCTTCTCGAACCACGGGTTGTAGATCAGCGGCGACTTGAATGCGAAGGTCGGGTAGCCGAGATGGGCTATCAGGGTGGTCTTCCCGCTGATCATGCGCTTCTCCTCCCGGCGTTGTCAGCTCTTGAGCTGTTCGCGCATCGCGTTGAAGAACACCTCTGAGGTCTCCCGAACGAAGTTCGCATGTGTGCTGGCCAGCGTGGTGGCCCAGTCGGTTCCGGCGCCTTTGGCCGCCTGCTCCTCGAGGTCGAGCAGGTTTCGCAGCACGCGTTCGTTGCCCTCGACCCAGGCGAGGCCGTTCAGCTTGGCCTTCGAGATGACCTGTTCGCTCAGCTCGCGCAGGCGCTGTGCGGCCGCGTCGAGGTCCCCGGTGATATCGGGCGTGGCGGTCATGCCAGAGACTCCTCTTCTCGGGTTTCCTTGTCCGCGGTGGTCGCGCGAGCCGCGCCGTCTGGCAGCGGGTCCCAGTGCGCCACAGCCATTCCGGTGATCCACGGATAGATCGGCTCGTAGGCGAGGGTCCGAGCGGTGAGCGGCGCCATTGCGCCGGCCACCGTCAGCCAGGTGCGCATCTCGTGGTTGCCGTTGCCGGCGAGCTCGATCTCACTGTCGGGCATGTCGAGCACCTGGTCGAGCTCGCCGCGCTCGAGGCGCTCGAGGAACCAGCGGTCGAAGTCCTCCTCGATGTCGCCCACCCGGGGATTACCGATCCAGTGGGAAAGGCCGCCGGCACCCACGAGCGCGACGCGCCGCAACCCGGCATAGGAACGGATCGCCTCACCGAGCGCGAGGCCGAACTCGTAGCAGCGCCTCGGTGGCATCAGCGGGGGCACGGCGCAGTTCTGCACGATCGGCACCAGCGGCAGCTTCATGTCATGATCGAGCTCGTAGTACACGGTCATGATGCCGTGATCGAGCTCGAGCTGGTGGGAGAAGGCCGGGTCGAAGCCATGGCTGAGGGTGTACATCGCAATGTGGTTGGCCAGGCCCGGATGTCCGGGGATCCACACCTTGTCGATCGGGAGCCACTCCTCGGTCGGGCCCCAGTTCTTCTCCCCCAACCCGATGCACGTCTGCGGGAAGTTCTCCAGGAAGAAGTTGGTGAAGTGCTCGTTGGAGAGCACCACGCAAGCCTCCACGCCCCGCTGGACGGCCTGGCCCCTCAGGTACGTCAGCGCGCCGAAGAAGTTGTCGCGCTGCTGTTCGGGCGCGGCCATCCGGGCCGAGGACATCATCGGCGCGTGCGAGGAACAGTAGGCGAGGACTATCTCTGCCACCGGCCTCTCCTCCCTTCCGACTCCGCGAACGGCTCCAGAATCTTGCGGTAGTCGTCGCGGGCGTAGCCGGCGGCACGGGCGTAGCGGTTGAGCAGCACCTGGTGCAGGCCCAGCTGGTAGAACGCCGCTAGGTCCCTGTTCTCGAACGCCTTGCGCTCCTCGTCGGTCAGCTCGTAGGCCGACGTGTCGAAGTCCGCACGGGTGTCTCGTTCGGCGGCGCTGCTCACCTCGCCGGCGCGCACCCAGTCGTAGACGCACCGCTCAAGTTGGTAGAGGCTCATCGTTCCTCCCGCCCCGCCCCGCTGCCCTGACCCTGGCACGCGGCGAGCCGCGGCCCCACCGTCGAGCCGTTCTCTTCCGGCCAGTGAGAGACAGTGGCCGGGCGGGCCGGCGACGGCGAGAGTGAGGCCGTCCTCGGTCACGCTGCACGGGAGGCCCGATGGCGGTGAACGGATCTGGCCGGCACGGGACGGCCGCGGTCACTGCCACCGACGCGCTTGACGTCCACGCACACGCGATGCCGCTGCCGCTGCTGCAGCACCTGGCCGCCCTCGGCCTGGCCGACCTCGACGATGTGCCGGACGGGGTGGTGCGCCTGGACAGCCGAGTGAGCGGCGTCGCTCCCCTCGCGCCCCTGCCGCTGGCTCGCTCGCAGTACGACGTCGATGTACGGATCGCCGAGATGGACGAGGCTGGAGTGCACCGGCACGCCGTCTCGCTACCTCCGTTCCTGTTCTGCTCGACCTCCGACCAGCCACGATTCGCGGCGGACATCCTCGCTCGAGGCAACGATGAGCTGGCCACCTATGTCGCCGACTCGCCGGACCGCCTGCTCGGGCTGGGTTCGGTGCCGCTCGGCTGGCCCGACGCCGCCGAGGAGGCCCGGCGGGCCCTCGACGACCTGGGGCTGGCCGGCATCGCCATCGGCAGCCGCGGCGGCGGGCGTGACCTCGACGACCCGGTGAACGACGACCTCTGGGCGCTGCTCGCCGCCCGGCGCACGTTCGTCTTCCTGCATCCGAGCGGGGTGCCCGATCCGCATCGGCAGGGGGACTTCTGGTTGCCCCAGCTCGTCGGGTACCCGATGGAGACCGCGCTCGCGGTCGCTCGCCTGGTGTTCGGCCGGGTGCTGGAACGGTTCCCGCTCAACCTGTGTCTGGCGCACGGCGGCGGGTGCCTGCCGTCGCTGCGTGGACGCCTGGATATGGGGTGGCAGCGCAAGGACGTCGCACGGACCACGAGGGTCAAGCCGAGTGAGCTCACCGACCGGCTCTACTACGACACCGCCGTATTCAGCCCCACGCTGCTGCGACGACTAGTCGAGGACGTCGGTGCCGACCATGTCATGCTCGGCACCGACCATCCCTTCGAGCTTGCCGATCGCACGCCGCTGGAGACCGTCCACGCCCTCGGTCTGGATCGCGCGAGCACACGCGCGATCCTCTGGGACAACGCGGCCGGGCTGCTCGGGCTAGCCGTGACGCATTAGCGCGTCCGCCGGAACCGGGCCACGCCTCCCACCTCGGCCGGTCACATCTGCGCTTGCATGGGGCCGAGCAGCTCGACGGTGGAGACCTCTGGGGGCAGCACACCCATCACGAAGGTGAGCCGCGAGGCCGGGGTGAGCGAGGGAAGCACGGCCCGTGCTCCCCCAGCAGGGCCGCGACGTCGGACACCAGTGCGGTGATCCCGGAAACTAGGTAGCGTGCCATCGGTTCCTCCCGTGGGTCACGACCGTCGTGGCGCGTACAACCAGTCCTGCAACAGGCGCGCTAGGCGAGGCATCACCAGCCAGGTCATGAGGGCGGTCACCGCGATCGCCACCAGGGCGATGCGCAGTGCGGGTGGCAGCCTGAGGCTGCCGAGCGCGAGGTTGAGCACGAGCTGCAGGGTGTAGATCGCGACCACCGAGACGATGAACATCTTCCACTTGGGCGGGGCCGGGGCGGTCCGTCCGGGGAGCTGGAACCACGTCTCCAACCCCGAGACCCGGTGCACGTGGGTGGAGTGCACCAGGTCCTCCCCCTCGGTGAGCAGCTCGGCGCGGCGCGGTCCGGCCTCCCAGTCCCGTAGGTGTTCGGGGCTGTCGAACCGGAACACCACGTGCCACGGCTCGCCGACGTGGCCGGGCCGCAGCATTCCAGAGCCGAGGAAGCCGGGAAAGCCCGAGGCGGCGCGGGTCAGGCGAGCGCTCCAGTCCTCGAAGTCGGCCTCCCGGCCCGGCGCGACCCGGCGGGCGATCGTTACCGTTACTGGCTCGGCCGCCGGGGCTCCGGCGTCCACCTCAGCCGACCTCCGGCTCCCAATCGCGCTTCTCCAGCGAGTCACGGATGTGCAGCAGGAACAGCGACGCGGTCGAGCCGTCGAAGGCGCGGTGGTCGTAGACCAGCCCGACGATCCCGGTCGGGTGAATGGCGATGGCGTCCCCGACCGCCACCGGGCGCGGCTTCACCCCGTCCGTGCACAGGATGCCGACGTTGGGCTGGTTGATGATCGGCGCTGACGCGTAGCTGGCGAACGGGCCGGGGTTCGTGATCGTGAACGTCGACCCCTGCATGTCGGACATCGGCAGCTTCTTCGCCCGTGCCGCCCCGGCCAGTTCGGTGATCTTCTTGGCGATGCCGCGCATGTTCAGCGAGTCGGCATCCCGCACCACCGGCACCACCAGACCCTGCTGGTTCAGGTCCACCGCGATGCCCAGGTTGACGTACGGGTGCAGGGTCATGGTCTTTGCCTCGATGTCGATCGAGGAGTTGACCGTCGGATAGGCCCGCAGCGCGTCCACCACCGCTCGAGAAATGAAGGGCAGGTAGGACAGCGACGCGCCGGTCTCCTTCTTGAAGCGGTCCTTGTACTTGCCGCGAACCTGCTCGACGTTGTCGAAGTCGACCTCGACCGAGGTCCACACCGACGCGGTGGTGGTCTGCGAGCGCTTCATCCCCTCGGCAACGGCCAGCCGCATCCGGGACAGCGAGACGACCTCGTCACGCGGGTCCCCGGCAACGGCCGGGCGGGCCGGGGCGGCTGGCACCTCGGCCGGCCGGGCGGGAGCAGCGGGGGCAGCTGGCGCCTCGGGAGCCGCCGCACGCCCGCCGGCGGCGATGGCTCGCTCGACGTCCTCGCGCCGGATCCGCCCGCCGGCGCCGGTACCGGTGATTGTCGCTACGTCCAGCCCGGCCTCGGCGACCAGCCGGCGGACCAGCGGGGAGAGCATCCGGCCGTTGCGGCCGATCGGCGCCGCGCCGTCCGGCCGGGCGGGAGCCGCTGCCGGGGCCGCGCCGGTCGGGGCCGCCACTGCCGGGGCCAGCCCGGCGGATGCGCCAGCCGTACCGGCCCCAGCACTTGGCTCGCCGATGCGGGCCAGCGGGGTGCCGACCGGCACGGTGTCCCCGGCGGGAACCAAGATCGCCAACAACACCCCGTCGTAGGGGGAGGGGATCTCGGAGTCGACCTTGTCCGTGGACACCTCGAACAAGGGGTCGTCGAACGCCACCGCATCCCCGGCCTGCTTCAACCAGTTGGTGATCTGACCTTCGGTGACCGTCTCACCGAGCTTGGGCATGGTGATGTCGTGCACCTCGCCGACCGGCGTGCCGACACCTCGGTCCTCGGCGGCCCCGCCCTCCGAGCCGCCCATCTGTGGCGCCGCCGGGTCGCCGAGCGCCGGGCCACCCGCGGCGGCCACGGCGTGCGCCGCCGCCGGGATCCGGTTGGGCACCACCGCGCCGACCGCGGTGATCCGCACCAACGGGGTGCCGACCGGCACAGTCTGACCGGCTGGAACGAGGATCTCGGCAATGATCCCGTCGTAGGGGCTGGGGATCTCAGAGTCGACCTTGTCGGTGGAGACCTCGAACAGCGGGTCATCGAACGCCACCGCATCCCCGGCTTGCTTCAACCAGTTGGTGAGCTCTCCCTCGGTGACCGTCTCGCCGAGCTTCGGCATGGTGACGACCCACTCGTCGTTCGACATTGCAGGGCTCCCGGGTGTCCGATAACAGCTCAGCCGTGCAGCGAACGGCCGGAGAATGTGATCATGGTTTCGCCAATCGCCTCGGAGAGGCTGGGGTGGGCGTGGATGAGCCGGCCGACCTCGTCGGGCAGCGCCTCCCAGTTGACCGCCAGATAGCCCTCGTGCAACAGCTCGCTGGCCCAGGCGCCGACCAGGTGGAAGCCGAGGAGCGGGCCATCGCGCTGGGCGACGATCTTCACCATGCCCTCGGTCTCACCGAGGATCATCGCCCGGCCGTTGCCGGCGAAGGGGTGCTTGTGCACCACAACGTCATAGCCGGCGGCGCGCGCCTCGGCCTCGGTCAGACCGGCCCAGGCCACCTCGGGGTGGGTGTAGACGACCCATGGGACCTTGGCGTAGTCCACCGGCGGCGGGTCCTCACCGAGGATCCGCTCCACCGCCACCACCGCCTCGGCGTAGGCGACGTGGGCCAGCCCGGGCGTGTTGACGCAGTCGCCGATGGCGTAGACCCCGGGCCGCGAGGTCTGCAGCGTGGTCGGGTCGACCTCGACGAACCCGCGCTCGTCGACCCGGACACCGGCCTCCTCGGCGCCGACGTCCTCGGTCACCGGGCGCCGCCCGATCGACACCAGCACCTGGTCGACCTCGATCTTCTCCGAGCCCTTGGGTGTGTCGAACGGCACGATGATGCCGTCGCCGGTGTGCTCCAGGGTGCCGACCCGAGCCTGGGCGTGGATCGTGGTGCCCCGCTTGCGCAGCGAACGGGCCAGCACGTCGGCCACGTCCCGGTCCGGCCCGATCGGCAGCACGCCGTGCTCCAGCGCCTCCAGCAGCGTGGTCCGCACATCCAGGTCGGTGTACACCGAGGCGAACTCCGCGCCGATCACGCCGCCGCCGACCACCGCGACGCGCTCGGGCAGCCGGTCGGCTTCGCTGTTCGTGGCGTGGTCGGAGGTCACCACCCGGACGCCGTCGACCTCCATTCCGGGAATCGACCTGGGCACGGAACCGGTGCACAGGATGGTCGCCCGCCCGCGCAGCGTCTGGCCCTGCACCGCGACCGAGCCGTCGGCGGTGAGCCGGCCGTGCCCGTTGACAACGGCGACCTTGCGGCGTTTGAGCAGCCCGGACAGGCCGCGGTGCAGTTGGTTGACGATGCCGGTCTTGCGTGTGTTGGCCGCTGGCCAGTCCGGCTCGGGTGTCACGCCGGGAGGTAGCTTCACCCCGTGCTCGGCGGCGTGGCTGACGGTGCGGAACACCTCGGCGGCGTGCAGCAGCGCCTTGGCCGGGATGCAGCCCCGGTGCAGGCAGGTGCCGCCGACCTTCTCCTGCTCCACCAGTGCCACCGATAGCCCGGCGGATGCGGCGTACAACGCCGCCGCGTACCCGCCCGGGCCGCCGCCGAGCACGACGAGGTCGTAGTCGGTCATGGTGCCGCCTCCGTGGGTAGTACGTCGGCGGTGATGATTGCCGCCTCCGTGGGAGGAATTACGTCGGCGGTCATGCCCGGGCCACCTTCCGCAGGGTCTCGGCGATCTGGGCCGGTTGCGGGATCACGGCATCCTCCAGCGGTGGGCTGGTCGGGGTCGGTGTGTTCTTCGCCGCGATCCGCACCACCGGCTGGTCGAGGTGCCAGAACGCCTCCTCCTGGATGGTGGCGGCGATCTCCGCGCCGTAGCCCATCCGCTTTGCCGCCTCGTGTAGCACCACCGCCCGGGAGGTCTTGCGAACCGAGGCAACGATCGTCTCGACGTCGAGTGGCACCAGGGTGCGCACGTCGACCACCTCGACCGAGATGCCGTCCTTATCCAGCTCCTCGGCCACTTCCAGGCCTTGGGACACCCCGGCCGAGTACGTGATCAGGGTGATGTCGCGGCCCGCCCGGACCACCTTCGCCACCCCCAGCGGGATCGGCTCCAGCGACAGCGGCCCGGAAGCGCGCAACCGCCGGTAGAGATACTTGTTCTCCAGGTACAGCGTGGGGTTGTTGTCCCGGATCGAGCTGATCAGCAGCCCGGCCGCGTCCTCCGGGGTGCCCGGCATGACGATCTTCAGGCCGGGCACGTGCGCGAAGTAGGACTCCACGCTCTGCGAGTGGGTCGGCCCGGCGCGCAACCGCGCACCGAACGGCGCCCGCAAGGTGACCGGCATGGCATCACCGGTGCGCCAGTGGTGGCGGGCCAGCACGTTGATGATCGGGTCGAAGGCGCAGGAGATGAAGTCCGCGAACTGGAACTCCACCACCGGGCGCAGCCCGACCAGTGCGGCGCCGGCGGCCAGCCCGGTGAACCCGGTCTCGGCGATCGGTGTGTCCACCACCCGGCGCGGGCCGAACTTCTCCAGAAAACCCTTGGTCACCTTGAACGCGCCGCCGAACTGGCCGACGTCCTCGCCGATGATGAACACGTCCGGGTCGCGGTCCATCTCGGCATCCAGCGCCAGCGCGACCGCCTCCAAGTACGTCGCCTGACCCGAATCCACCGGCCCGGTCGGCTTGGCCTCAGTCGTGGTAGCCGTCTTAGTCGGCATAGACGCCCTCCTCGACCGTGCTGGCGTCCGGCATCGGGTCGGCCAGCGCCTTGCGCCGTGCCGCGATGGCCAGCTGCCGTGCTTCCTCCCGGACCTGCTTGGCCTTGTCCGCGTCGATCACACCCGCGTCGAGCAGCACGCTCTCGAACAGCTCCACCGGGTCCTTCTTCGCCCACTCCTCGTACATCGCGTGCGGCACATAGTCAGCTGGATCGTGCTCCGCGTGCCCATGCATCCGCATCGTCACGCCTTCCACGATCGAGGGCCCCTCCCCCGCCCGGGCCCGGCCGACCGCCTCAGCGACCGCGTCGTGCACGGCCAGGGCATCGGTGCCGTCCACCTTCACTCCGGGAATGCCATAGGCGACCGCCTTGATCGCGAAGCTCTCCGAGCTCGACTGCAGTGAGAGCGGCGTGGAGTAGGCGAACTGGTTGTTCTCGATCACGAAGATGTTCGGCAGCTTCTGCACGCTGGCGATGGTCAGCGACTCGTGAAAGTCCGCCCGGGAGGTCGATCCGTCGCCGCAGAACGCCAGGCAGACCCGGTCCTCGCCGCGGTAGCGAGCGGCGAAGGCCATCCCGGTGGCCACCGGGAAGTTGGCCGGGATATGGCTGGGTAGGTTGTAGATGCCCAGGTCGAGGCGCCCGTAGTGCAGCGTGCCGTCCCGGCCGCCGGTCGGCGAGGTTGCCTTGCCCATGAAGCTGGCCATCACCTGCCAGGGCTCCATGCCGCGCCACAGGTGGGCGCCCAGGTCGCGGTGGATCGGGGCGAGGTAGTCGTCCGGGCGCAGGGTGGATGCCGCGCCCACGCTGATCGCCTCGTGCCAGTGCCCGGTGTACAGCGAGCCGAGCAGGTCGCCGCCCTTGTACATGGCGACCATGCGGTCCTCGACGGCCCGGGTCAGGACCATGATCTGATAGATCCGGCGCAGCAGTTCGGGGTCGCGCTCGGCGACACTGGTGTTACCCTCGGCCGCCTTGCGCTGGCCTCGGGTGGCGTTCGTGGTGTGCGTGGCCACGGCTAGCGCTCCTACTCGCTGAGTAAGAAGTCGCGTACGAGCCGGTTGAAGTCGGCCGTGCGCTCGATCATGGACCAGTGTCCGCAGTGCGAGAACACCGCGAGGTCGGCGTTGTCGATCAACCCCTCGAGTTGGTAGGAGTTCGACACCGGGATGACCTTGTCCTCGCGCCCGTGCACGATGAATGTGCGGTGCGGCAGCGCTCGAATCTGCTCCTCGGGGGTTGCCATCGCCTCCACCCAACGCTGTCGAGGTGCCGGGAACATGGCGGAGAACGCCTCCTGGAAGCCCGGCTGGATGCTGCCCTCGTAGCGCACCTGGGCCAGTTCGTCGTTGACCAGCTCCCGGGAGTAGGCGAACACGTCGAGGACCTTGCGCATGCTCTCGAACGAGGCCTCGTAGCCCCACACCCGCTCGAGCCCCTCGGTGATCGGGAACGACACCCCCATGCTGCCCATCAGCACCAACTTGCCGACCCGCTCGGGGTGCTGGGCGGCGATGCGCAGCGCGATTGCCCCGCCGAAGCTGTTCCCGACCAGGTGCGCCTGCCGGATCCCGAGGGCGTCCATCAGACCCACGGTCTGGTTCGCCCAGGTGTCGAGGCCGTACTCGATGCCCTCGGGACGGTCTGAGTAGCCGAAACCGACCATGTCCGGCGCGAAGACGTGGAAGTCCTCAGCGAGCGCTGGGATGACCAGCCGCCAGTTCGCGTACGAGGTCACGCCCGGACCGGAGCCATGGATGAGCAGGACCGTCTCGTCACCCTTCCCGGCCTCAAGGTAGTTCGTGCGGATCCCGTTGGCCTCAGCGCTCTGGCCGATCTCCGGTTTCTCGGTCGTGGTCATCCCAGTTCCATCTCCTCGGTCCGGGTCAGCTGTAGTAGCGAAAGACAAGGTCGGCGACGCAACACGGCTTAGGTTCGCCCTCGACCTCGTAGGTCAACCGGTAGATCGCCTCCGCGCCGCCGTCGAGCTCCCGCACTTCGGCAAGCTGGACGTGCATGCGGAGGCGGCTGCCGACCCGCAATGGTGTCGGGAAGCGCACCTTGTTCAAGCCGTAGTTCAGGACCACCCCGAAGCCGTCGACAGTGCACACTTCCCACAGCAGGCCGGTCGCCAGGCCGAGGGTCAGGAACCCGTGCTGCACCGTTGCGCCGAATGGCCCAGTACGAGCGCGCTCCGGATCGGTGTGGATCCACTGCTCGTCGCCGGTGAGCGTGGCGAAGGTGTCGATGTCGCGCTGCTCGACCGTCCGCCACCCGCTGGTACCGATCTCCTGACCAGCCCGTTCCCGCAGATCCTCGAGCCCGTGCAGGACCACCGGGGCAGCGCGCCCGGCCGTTGACTTGGTGCCGATCGAATCGCCCATCGGTGCCGCCCTCCGCTGGTACGCCGGGACGAGTCAAGCACCGAGTAGCGGAGTCAGGAGGGCACCCGAGCGACTTCCTACTCAGTGGGAGCCCCAATCAGCGGACGTGCGGGCCGCACCCCGGAACCGCGCTCGCCCGCTTCCACGTCCTCCAAGCCAGTCCCCGGCCGCAGCGGATTTTCCTGCTCAGTGGGAGCGTTGGCCGGACCGTGGCCGAGGCGCTCCGACCGAGGAACGATGGCCCGAATGGCGGGCGGCAGCACTCAGTTCCAGGGTCGGTCGGTGATCAGCAAGGTCATCTCACTGCTCGACGCGTTCACTCCGGCCAGCCCGGAGCTCTCGCTCGGCGAGCTCGCCCGGATCACCGGTCTACCCACGTCCACGACCTACCGACTGGCCTCGGAACTCGTCGCGTGGGGTGGGCTCGAGCGCGCCGATAGCGGTTCCGGGTACCGGATCGGAACGCGGATGTGGCAGCTCGGCACTCTCGCGCCGCGCCCCGCCGAGCTGCGTGATGTGGCGCTGCCCTATATGCAGGACCTCTACGAAGCCACCCGGGAGAACGTGCATCTCGCGGTGCGGGACGGCCGCCAGGCCCTGTACGTCGACACGATCGCCGGTCGGGAGGCGGTGCCGGTCCGATCCCGGCGCGGCGAGCGGGTGCCGCTGCACGCGACCGGAGTCGGCAAGGTGCTCCTGGCGTACGCCCCCGAGCAGCTGTTTCGCGAGCTCGTCGACGCGGGCCTGCGGCGCTACACCGCGCACACAGTCGTCGAGCCCGGGCGGCTACGCCGGGCGATGGCCGAGGTAATCCGCACCGGGCTGGCCTACGCGCGCGAAGAGCTGACGCTCGGCACGCTGTCGGTGGCCTCGCCTGTCTTTGATCCCGAAGGGAACGCGGTGGCCGCACTCGCGGTAGTGCGGCACACCCGGCACGGCGAGCTTCGGCGGCTGGGCCCGGCGGTCCGAATGGCGGCGATCTCCATCTCGCGCTCCCTAGACGAGCGAGCACGGATGGGCGGTCCACTCGCCGCGCCCGTCAACGCGCTTCGCGGACGTTGAGGGTGCTCTCCGCCACTCTCGCTGAGTGAGAACCATTCCTACTGCGCACCGGCCCGGCCCGGCCACCCTGACAAGCGACAACAAGGAGGCGTGTGTGGCGGGCGGAGCAGGACAGGCCGGGCGGAGCGTGGCTAGCAAGGTAACCGCGATTCTGATGGTATTCACTCGAGGTAGCTCGTACTCGCTCACCGAGCTCGCCCGTCTCGCGGATCTGCCGGTATCGACCGCGCACCGCCTCGCCGGCGAGCTGACCTCGCGCCGGCTGCTCGAGCGAACCCCGGACGGCGGGTACCGGATCGGCCTGTCACTGCGGGTGATCGCCGCCTCGCCGGCCGGGCTGATGCCGCCGAGGCTGGAACGGGCGCGCGGGATCATGATGGATCTGGCCGCCGCGACCGGCACGACGGCGCGACTTGGCGTACTGGACGGGCGACAGGTCGCCTATGTGGAGACGCCCGCCAGCGGCGGCCCGCTGCCGTGGTCCTTCGCGGCAACGCTGCCGGCCAACGCCACGGCGCTAGGCCGTGCTCTACTGGCGTTCAGCCCAGCCGCTGTGGTGGACGAGGTGGCGTCCGGCCTGCCCGGAGACGACGCGCACCTGTGGGTCACCCCCGAGCGGTTGCGCCGCGCGCTCGCGGTGATCCGCCTGACCCGGGTAGCGACCTGCCGAGCCGAGCAGGGCTCAGTCGCCGTCGCGATGCCGGTATTCGGCGCCGGCGGGGCGGTGGTCGCCGCTCTCGAACTAACCGTGCCCGACACGGCGGAGGACCTGGTTCGAGGCCGCGCCGCGTTGCTGGTCGCCACCGGCAGCCTGTCGCGCCAGCTCGCCACACTCGACGCCGAGCCGCCCGACACTGCCACCGGATGACCGGTCAGGTCGCGGTGACCTCGAGTGGGGCGTCACTCGTGGAGTACCACTCGTAAACGCCGTCCGGCCGCGTGCGCCGCTCGATCAATCCCGACCAGCGCAGGTATGCGATGTGCGCGAGGGTCTCGGAGATCGCGAGCTGGCGCTGGTGCGCGAGGATCGCCTTGGCCACGAGTCGGTCGGCAAGCTCGGTGACACTTGACGGCCGGTCCCGGATCGCGCGTCGGATTTTCTCCAGACGACGAACCTTGGTGCGAATGATTGCTTCGATCCGGCCGACCGCGTCGCCGAACGGGCGGCCGTGGCCAGGAAGCACGAGCCCCGGGAGGCGTTCGGCGACCAGGCGCAACGAGTCGAGGTAGCTGCGCAGCGGGTCGGCGTCGAACCCTCGCTCGAATGTGACCGGCGGGGTGATCACCGGCAGCAGGTGGTCCCCGGACAGCAGTACCCGACGCGCGGGCGACCACAGGCACACGTGGGCGAGCGAGTGGCCAGGCGTGTGCACCGTCTCCCAGCGGTCACCGCCGATGGCCAGCTCCTCACCACCGCGCAGCCGTCGCGACGCCTCGACCACCGTGTGCAGGTAGGGCAACCAACGCGTCAGGTGATCAGCCAGGTCAACACGCTCGGCCTCGGACACGCCGTGGTCGGCGTAGGTGTCCCGGCGGCGGGCCCGTGCGGTGTCCGGATGGCGGTACTTCTCGCAGTCCAGGTCGGTGAGCGCGTGCATGAGCAGCTCGGCGCCGGTGCGCTCCATCAGGTATCCGGCCAGCCCGTAGTGGTCGATGTGCGCGTGGGTCACCACGATCCGGCTCACGTCCCGCAGCGCGTACCCGGCGCCCTCCAGCCCCGCCTCCACCGCGGCGAGCCCGCCGTCCGGCAGGTCAGGTCGCCACGCCCCACAGTCGACGATGGTCGCCCGGTCACCGTCAGCCAGGACATACATATTGACGTTTTCCACCGCGTTGACCCCGATCGGCAACGCGACGCGGCTGATACCGGCCGTTGGCTCCATCCGCACGCCGGTCATCCGTGCATGCGTTCCAGCAGCGTGAACCAGACCCGCAGCTGGACCTGGTACGTCGTGGCAGCTCCGTCCACCATCCCGGCAACACGCTGAACCTCGAACGAGGTGATGCCGTCCAGGGACAGCCGGGCGCGGTCGAGCGCCTCGGTCACCGCGTCCTGAATGGTGTCGCCGGTGCCGACCAGGTCCACCGCCTTCTGCACACTCACAGCGGTCATCATCTGCGTGCTGCGTCGGGTGGCACCGATGTTCCCACTCGGTGGAACCGGCGGCGCACAGTGCGGGAAAAGTCAGCCTCGGCCGGGACGGCCCCGATGGCGCCCGCGTTCGGTGCGATCAGCGCCCCCGGTCGGGGTTGATGCCGGCACGGACGGATGTGCCCTCTGGAACAGCGAATAGAGATACCCGAGCGCGGGCACCAGGATGGCCCCGCCGACAACGAGACTGACGAGCATCGCCATCAGCGTCGAGGTGCCCGCGGCGGCGTCGGCGATGGTGAGCTCGGGCACCAGGATGTACGGATATTGGGCGACCGCCCACCCGACCAGGATCGCGGCCACGGCCAGCGCCGAGGCGACCCGGGCGAGCACGTACCGGCGCAGCAGAAGCAACCCGATCGCGGTGAGCCCGGCCAACGCGGACAGCAAGACCACCACCATGGCGCGGCCGGTCAACCCGGCGAACAGCAGCGGCGCGTCGGCGCGCAGCACGAAGATCCCGCCGAGCCCGGCCGCGCCGGTCGCGGCGGCGGCGCCGAGCGCTCGGACCCGGAACTCGGCGGCCAGGTCCAGTTGGCCCGCGCGCCGAGCGTCGGCGCACAGGAACACCGCGGCCAAATACCCGCACACCAGCACCGCCAGCACGCCACCCAGCACCGAGGTCAGGTTCAGCCAGCTCGTGATGACGTCGCCGGCCGCGATCCCGGGTGGTACCCGCCCGGAGGCCACCCCGCCGACGACCGAGCCAAGGAAATATGGGGTGATCAGTGAGGACAGCGCGAACGACGCGCCGAAGAACCTGCGCATCCCCGGCGTGGTGACACTCTTGCGGAACGCGAACGCGGCGCCGCGCGCGATCATCCCGAACGCGGCGATGGTGAGCGGGATGTACAGCGTCGACGCTACCGAGGCGAACGCACCGGAGAATCCGGTCCAGAGCACGACCAGAACGAGGATCAGCCACACATGGTTGGCCTCCCACACCGGCCCGAGCGAGTGCTCGATGAGGGCCCGCCGGCGCTCGCCGCGCCGGGTGCCGCCAGCGAGCAGGTCCCAGATCCCGGCGCCGAAGTCGGCACCGCCGAACAAGGCGTACGCGATGAGTCCGATGAACATCACGCCGAGCACGGCCTCGGGGAGCGTCATCGCACCGTGGCCTCCGCGGCTCGCCGGTCTGCCCGCGATTCGTCGGCCTCTTGAGGCGCAGCGGTGGCGTGCGTATGGGCCAGTCTGCGCAATACCCACACGGTGAGCACGGTCAGCACCACATAGATGGCGGCCACCGCGTAGAAGCCGAGGTAGAGCCCTGGCGCGGGGCTCACCGCATCCGCGGTACGGAGCACCCGGTAGACGATGAACGGCTGCCGCCCGACCTCGGTGGTGACCCAGCCGGCCTCCATCGCCAGCACCGCCCCGGCGCCCGACGCCGCGACAGCGCGCAGGAACCACACCGAGCGTGGAATCCGGCGCCGCCGCCACCAACTCCAGCCCAGCCACAGCGCCAGCAGCAGTAACGCCGTGCCAAGCCCCACCATGACGTTGTAGGCGAGGTGCACCACGTTGACCGGTGGGCGCAGGTCCGGCGGCACGCTCTCCAGGCCGGTCACCTTCCCGTTCGGGTCGTGGGTGACCAGCAGCGACAGACCCCACGGGATCTCCAGCGCGTAGCGCAGCTCGTCGTCGACATAGACGCCGCCGAGCGAGAGCGGGACCCCGGTCCCCGTCCGGTACAGCCCCTCCATCGCGGCCAGTTTGACCGGCTGGTTGTCGGCGACGGTGTTCGCGATCCAGTCGCCGACCCCGATCTGGATCGGCGCGGCGATCGCGGCCGCGGTCAGTGGGATGAGCAGGCCCGACCGGTGGTAGCGATCACAGCGGCGCCGCAACATAGCGACCGCGTACACCGATGCCACCGAAAAGCCAGTGACCATGATCGCGGCCAGGTACATGTGCACGAACTGTGGCCAGGTCGATGGGCCGAACATGGCGCCGACCGGGTCCGCGTCGACGACCCGGCCCTGTGCGTCCATTGCAAAGCCGGTCGGATTGTTCATCCAGGCGTTGGCGGCGATGACGAAGAATGCTCCCGCCGCACCCGAGACGATCATCGGTAGCGCGCTGAGCAGGTGCGCCCTCGGCGACAGGCGGTCCCAACCGAACAGGTAGATACCCACGAAGATCGCCTCGAGGAAAAACGCGAAACCCTCCAGCACGAACGGGAACCCGAACACCTCACCGAACCGCGCCATCAGGCCCGGCCACAGAATGCCCATCTCGAACGAGAGCAGGGTCCCCGAGACCGCGCCGGCGGCGAACAGCACACCCATGGCCTTGGCCCAGGTGTGCGCGAGTTCGCGCAGGTGCGGACTACCGCGCCGGTGGGCACACCACTCGGTGAACGCCACGAACACCGGGAACGCGACCCCGAAGCAGGCGAAAATTATGTGCCACCCCAGAGAGAGGGCCATCTGCATCCGTGCCAGATAGAGGTTCTCCGACGCGCCAGCGAGCAGGGGTCCGAACTCGTCCACTCCGACCTCCGCATCGAGACTGGGCGGTCAAGGATCGAGCATTCGGCCAACCATCGGGTTCCCGTCCAGCAGAATTCCCACACGATGGAAGGCGAACCGCCGCCGCACACTCCGCGACGCCTACCAGCGGCGGGGGCCGATCGGGCTGGTACCGCGCCTCCAGGGAGGGCTGCCTAGCTTTGGCTCGGCCGCTGAAAGCCGGCGAGCAGGCTGCCCTGCTCGCCGGCCTAGGCCCGTGGTGCCGATTAGTTGCTGGAGGGGCGGTCGGTCACCCGTGCCTTAGTGGCCTTCATCCCGTTGGCCGCCTCGTCACCCGCTTTGCGCGCGGCGGCGGTGGCCGTCTCGGTCGCCCTCCGGGTCGACTCGGTGACCTGTGCGCCGACGGCGAGCAGGGTGGTGGCGAAGTCGCGCTGCGCCTTGATCAGCCGTTCGGCGAAGTCGAAAACGTCGTTGAGCACGTCCTGTGGCTGCGGCAGGGCGGTCGACGTCCGGGACAGGGTGGCGGTGTACTCCTGTGCCGTGTCGGCCCAGGTCTTGATCACGTTGGCGAGTGTCTCCTGGCCGCGCTCGGCCAGGTCGACGAACTGCTGCTGTGCGTTGGTCATCGGTGGTCCTCCCACGCTCTGGTTGCTGACTGCCTTCTGCACACCAAACTACGCAGCACCGTTAACTATTTCAAGCAGTCAGCTCATGAGCCGGCTCTCAATCCGAGTCGGCTCGAGACGCAAAGCCGCGCCAGTTAGTCGGCGGCGGGGTGCTCGGCGAAGAAGCGCACCATCTCCGCCGACGCGTCCGGCCCGGCGGGGTCGGCGTAGGTGCCGCCCGCGGTACCGCCCGACCAGGCATGCCCCGAGCCGTGCACCGTCCATTGCTCGGCGACCCCTCGCCGGCCCCGCTGCACCTGAGTCCTGCTGTAGGTCCGCCCGCCGGGCGCACGTCCAGTGGATGTCACGACCGTCGACGCGCCCCCGGCCGGCGCGAACTGCTCAATCACCTTCACAGCGTTGACCGGACTGACCACGCTGTCAGCGTCACCGTGGAATGTGATCACCGGGACGGCCCGGGCGAGCGGTCGGGTCCGCCGCGGTCCTTGCCGCATCGCCTCGAAGGCGGACGCGACGTCCTCGGCAGCCCCGTG
The DNA here is from genome assembly GCA_035489915.1 of Pseudonocardia sp. Classification (GTDB taxonomy): domain Bacteria; phylum Actinomycetota; class Actinomycetes; order Mycobacteriales; family Pseudonocardiaceae; genus Pseudonocardia. Next base: position 28,201 of record DATHIT010001085.1, read on the forward strand.
CGGCAGCCCCGAGTGCACACCGACAGCGGCGTACACGTCGGAGTGGCTGGCCCCCATGACCGCGGCCATCGCGGCGCCGGCGGAGAAGCCCGCGACGTACACGCGGTCGGGGTCGGCGGAGTACTCGGCGAGCACCCGCGCCGTGATGCCCGCGATCAGCGACGCCTCGCCCGAGCCGCGGCGTTGATCCTCGGGCTGAAACCAGTTCCAGTAGCGCCCGGGGTTGGCCGACGGGACCTGCTCGGGCCAGGCCACGAGAAACGTGTGCTCCTCGGCAAGCTCGTTCATCCGAGTGGCCGCGGCGAACTCGGCGGCGCCCTGCATGCCGCCGTGCAGCATGACGACGAGCGGCACCGGCTCTCCGGTCCACCCGCTCGGTACGTACAGCAGGTACGGCCGCTCGCCCTCGGGTCCACGGTAGCTGCGGAGCAGGGTTTCCCCGGGCAGCTCAGGGCCGGCCGGGGCCATCGGCGCGAGGCCAGGCAGTCTCGACGCGAACCCGGACAGTCCCTGGAGGATCCGCGGGCTCGGTCGACTCGGCGTCGTGGTTCGTGCCGTGGAGGGCCAGGACGACCCGTCGCGTCGGCCGAGCAGCGCGCGGGTCACCGGCCAGCGGCCCCTGTCGGGCCTCGGGGAGTCAGCCCGGACGCTGCCGGATTCCCCGTCAACGGGCAGCCCGAGCAGGCCACGCTGGATGAGCGCGGTGGCCTCGGCAAGCCGGCGCTCGCGTGTCAACCTGGTGGCCTCGACCATCGCCGCCGCCAGCGACTGGTGGTCCATAACGTCTCCAACCTGTGGTAGGGGCCGTTCCCAGAGACCTTGCTCAGACGATGTGGTGTCGCAGCGCGGCCTTGACCGCGGCGCTCGCGCGGAAGGCGCCGAGCACCTCGATCGAGTTGATGGTCTGCAGGGCTAGCTCGGGGGACACGTCGTCGGCGATGGACGCGAGGCCGAGGACCCGGATGTCCACGGTCCGGCCGGCGGCGCGCAGCTCCTCGAGGTCGCGGCGGGTGAGGTGATGCGTGCCGAGGACGAGTGTCTTGCGAGCCATCATCTGGTCGACGGCGGCGGCGCGGGTTGCGAGCTGGGCGCGCACGGCCGCGCGGATGAAGTCGGTGCGGTTGGCGTAGAACCCCTCCCGCACAAGCAGGTCGATCTGGCCCAGGTCGACGAGCCCGAGGTTGACGGTGATCTTCTCGGTCTTCTCTACATCACCCGGCGCCATCTATCGCCATCCCTTCACCATCTCCTTGGATGGTGTCAGGATTGCGGTTCTGGCGCAACAGCCGAGAGACCCAATTGCTCCGCTCTCGTCGTGCGCTGGCGTTGAGTGACCTCGTCGGGGGCGCGATGACGCCGATCGGGCGCTCGGCGGTCGCAGACATGCCCGGGGCATCCGGGGCCCGGCGCCATTCCGGCAAAGCCACCGAAGCGGCAGCGCTCGCACACGCTTCGCCCGGCCACCAACGGACACAACCGCTGACCGCACAACTCGCAGGGAGTGGGGATCTGAGAATCCTCGGTCCCGGTCATCTCTGTCGTCTCGCTGGGCACATCAGCCAGCGTGCCGGCCAGCCCTGACAGAACCAGGCGACCTCACCGGAGCATGACCTGAAGGAGAGCCAACCGAACTCACTCGGAGCTACGCGGCTGCACTCCGGACGGCGATCCACGAGATTCATCAGTGAGAAGCCGCTCGGTGCACCCGCGACGGCAACAACGCGGCCGCATCCCGAATAGGCCAGAACGGCTAGAGACCCCCATCCGGCCAATATCCCCGAAGCCCGGCAATCCCGGCTGTACTGCCCGTGCCCGTTTCAGTCACAGCGTGTAGGCCACTTATCGTCGAGCGTGGCGGTTTGCTGGCCGGTGACGCCGATGGTGGCACGCCCCGCCACCTCGCCGCCGGGGCGATCACGATCATCGGCCCGCGCTCCATCGAGACGGACTTCCCCGGTTGGTTCGGTCCGCCACACCGTGGCACGAGACGATCGCCCGGCTCGCCGTCTCCGGCACTGATGACGGGCGGTGACCAGTCCGGATTCCGGACTCGTCGGCCCGTTCCGGCCACC
>DATHIT010001086.1:0-7114 GCA_035489915.1 Pseudonocardia sp.
CGGGCTTGGGCATCAGCTGGTTCGACTTCACCAGGGCGAGCTCGGCCAGGCCGCCGAAGTTCGTCTCGAAGCCCCAGATCCGCTGCTCGGGATCCATCATCGTGTCGTTGTGGCCGTCGGAGCTCTCCAGCTCGACGGACAAACAGTGCGCGACGACCTCATCGCCTGGCTTCCATAAGTGCACGCCCGGCCCGGTGCGCAGCACAACGCCAGCGAGGTCTGAACCGACTACGTGATAGGGCAGGTCGTGTCGCTTGGTCAGCGGGGAGAGCCGGCCGTACCGCTTCAGGAAGCTGAATGTCGGCAGCGGTTCGAAGATGGAGGTCCACACGGTGTTGTAGTTGATGGCGCTGGCCATCACCGCGACGATCGCCTCGCCGGGACCAAGGTCGGGCGTTGGGACGTCATCGAGATGCAGGCTCTTGCGTGGATCCTTGTCCCGCGTAGCCAGCCCGGCGAACATCTCGACTTCGTCGGCCCGGACGGTCACTCCCCGGTAGTGATCGGGGATATCGAGTCCGCCGACCGCGCTGAGCTCATCGGCCAGGATCGCGTCGCGTATCTCCCGCACGCCGTGCCTCCGGTGGGTTGTGGCAGGCGGACCCCGCCCAGCCGCCCTGCTTGGGATACCAAACGCTACCGGCGGGTAATTACGCGCAACAGGGCCATGTGACCTACATCGCTGATTCCCGGCGACGCGCAAGCCTAGTGGCCAGGCGCCCCAGCGGGCTCTACGAGCTCGATGAGCACGCCACCGGCATCTTTCGGATGGACGAAGTTGACCCGGGAGTCGGCGGTGCCCCTGCGCGGCACGTCGTAGAGCAGGCGCAATCCCTTTTCCCGCAGCCGGTTGCAGGTGGCGTCGATGTCGGTAACCCGGTAGGCCACCTGTTGGAGGCCAGGGCCGTTGCGTCCGATGAATTTGGCGATCGTGGACTGATCGTTGAGTGGTGCGAGCAGCTGCACGGCGGGCCCCTTGCTGTCTCCCGGAGCGCTGAGCATGGCCTCCCGGACACCCTGCTCCTCGTTGACCTCGGTGTGGGTGGCGACCAGGCCGAGCGTGTCCGTGTACCACCGGATCGCGTCGTCCAGGTCGGGGACGGCGATCCCCACGTGGTCGATCGTCGTCACGATTCCGCGCAGCTCGTCCATGTTCGGAATGTAACGGATCGAAGTTGTCAAATGTGCCGGCCTTCACCCGGTCGTCCGGCGTTGCCGCAGGTATCGTCTGGGCAACCCACCGCCGTTGTAGCCGCTGGAGGTTGTTGTGCCTCAGTCCGTGATCGTTGCCGGTGCGCGCACCCCGATGGGCCGGATGCTCGGCTCGCTGAAGGACTTCTCGGGAGCCCAGCTCGGCGGAGTGGCGATCAAGGCTGCCCTGGAACGTGCTGGGGTGAGCCCTGATCAGGTGCAGTACGTGATCATGGGCCAGGTCCTGACCGCCGGCGCTGGGCAGATCCCCGCGCGGCAGGCCGCCGTGGCCGGCGGAATCTCGATGAGCGTCCCGGCTTTGACGATCAACAAGGTGTGTCTGTCCGGAATCGACGCCATCGCCCTGGCCGACCAGCTGATCCGTGCGGGCGAGTTCGACATCATCGTCGCGGGCGGGCAGGAGTCGATGACTCAGGCGCCGCACCTGCTGACGAAGTCGCGGGAGGGTTACAAGTTCGGCGAGGTGACCGCGCTGGACCACATGGCGCACGACGGGCTGTTCTGCGCGTTCGACCAGTGCGCGATGGGTGCATCGACCGAGAAGTTCAACGCGCGCTTCGAGCTGACCCGCAAGGATCAAGACGAGTTCTCCGCCCGCTCGCACCAGCGGGCCGCGAAGGCCGCGGCCGAGGGGCTGTTCGCGGAGGAGATCGCGCCAGTCTCCGTGCCGCAGCGCAAGGGCGACCCGAAGATTGTGGACACGGACGAAGGCGTGCGGGGCGAGACGACCGCCGAAGGGCTGGCGAGGCTTCGCCCCGCCTTCTCCTCCGATGGCACCATCACCGCCGGGTCCGCCTCGCAGATCTCCGACGGCGCCGCCGCGGTCGTGGTGATGAGCAAGGCCAAGGCCGAGGAGTTGGGGCTGAGCTGGCTGGCCGAGATCGGCGCGCACGGCGTCGTCGCGGGCCCCGATGCGAGCCTGCACGAGCAGCCGGCGAACGCGATCGTCGCGGCTTGTCGCAAGGAGGGGATCGAGCCCACCGACCTGGATCTGTTCGAGATCAACGAGGCATTCGCCGCGGTGGGCCTCGTCTCCACTCGCAAACTCGGCGTCGATCCGGAGAAAGTCAACGTCAACGGAGGGGCTATCGCCCTGGGCCATCCCATCGGGATGTCGGGCGCCCGCATCGCGCTGCACCTCGCGCTGGAGCTGCGTCGCCGGGGCGGCGGTAAGGGTGTGGCGGCGCTGTGCGGGGGCGGCGGCCAAGGGGACGCGCTGGTGCTCCACGTGCCGGCGGCCAGCTGATCGCGCGATCGGGCACAGTAGGTCGATGCCGCGCCAGTACAGCGTCTCGGATCTGGTCGCTCGAGCACAGGACAGCGATCCGAGGGCCGTCGCGCGACTGATCTCAATGGTCGAGGACGCCAGCCCCAGGCTCCGGGAGGTGGCGACCGCGCTTGCTCCGCATACCGGCCGCGCCCAGGTTGTCGGGCTCACCGGATCGCCCGGGGTCGGCAAGTCCACATCGACGTCCGCGCTGGTCAGCGCTCTGCGCAAGCAAGGCAAGCGGGTCGGTGTCCTCGCGGTGGATCCATCCTCTCCGTTTTCCGGTGGGGCGTTGCTCGGAGACCGAGTGCGCATGCAGGAACATGCCACGGACAGCGGTGTGTTCATTCGGTCGATGGCGACCCGAGGCCATCTGGGCGGGTTGTCCTGGGCTACCCCGCAGGCGCTGAGAGTGCTCGACGCGGCCGGCTGTGACGTCGTGTTGGTGGAAACCGTCGGGGTTGGGCAGTCCGAAATCGAGGTCGTGTCGCTCGCGGACACCACGATCGTCCTACTCGCGCCCGGGATGGGCGACGGTATCCAGGCCGCGAAGGCGGGGATTCTGGAGGTCGCGGACATCTTCGTGGTGAACAAGGCCGACCGCGACGGCGCTGACCAGACCGTGCGAGACCTGCGGTACATGCTCTCCTTGGGCTCGCGCCGCGAGCGGGACGGATCGATCTGGAAGGCACCGATTGTGCGGACGATCGCCTCGAAAGGTGAGGGGATCGACGAGGTGGTCGCCACGCTGGACCAACATCGCGAGTGGATGGCGAAGTCCGGCGAGCGGGACCGTCGCCGCCAGTTGCGCGCGCGGGCAGAGATCGAGGCGATCACCCTGGAGCAGGTGCGTATGCGTATCGGTGATATCCGGGGGAGTGGCAACCTGCCTGAATTGGCCAAGCGGGTCGTCGCCGGAGAACTGGATCCGTATACGGCGGCTGAAGAGCTCATGGACACCGTCAGCTCCGGGTGATCCGCTCGGGGACAGCATGTGTGCGTCCGGAGTCGAGTTGCGCGGCAAGTCGCGCGGAGCCAATTCGCGTGGCGATGTCCCGCGCGGAACGGGCATGGCTGGACGCTTCGGCTTCCTGCCCGATGGCGCCATGCGCCCACGCCAAGTCCAGATGGATACCCGCGAGCTCCCGCGCTGAGGTCCCGCCGGCTCGCAACGCCCGCTGAAGCTCCTCAATTGCCGACTCGTCTTCGCGCAGTAGGCGATAGGCGTGCCCGCGGTGTCGATGGAGCGCGCGAAGGTCAAACTCGATTGGTAGGGCCGGATAGGTGATTTCCATCCGTCCGGCCCGTTCAGCAAGCTCGCGCTCGGCGCTCTGGTATGCCGCATGTGCCTCACCGGCGGCGCCGGCATTCGCCATCGCCGCGCCCCGAGCAGCTTCGAACCAGGCGCGCACCCGGCCCGGCGTGTCGCCGCTGACCATGCTGAACGCCTGCTCGACCAGGCCCACCGCGGTGCTCGGCTCGCCCACCTCTACCAGCACGGCGGATTGCTCCACCATGGCGTATGCGAGCAGGGTGGCGGACTCGGCTTCCCGAGCACCTACTTTCGCTGTCTCACCGCACCGCCAGGCCTCGGTCGGCCTGGCGAGATCGAGTGCTAACCGCCCCGTCAGCGTCGCCGCGTCAACCACCAGGTGCCCCAGCAGCCGGCGGGTCGTTGGGTTGACGGCGTGTCGGAGGGCGCCCTCGAGGTAGCTCAACTGAGCCTGCGCCGACCCGGCGACAGCGGCGGCGCCAAGGCGGTCATCCAGGGCCCGGGTAGATTCCAGCTGGCCGCGGATCAGCTCGAGCGCGGAGTCGTCGATCGCCGCCGAAGCAGCCAGCGCCGCGCGGAGTTCCTCGGCCTCGGACCGGCGAGTATCCCCCTGGTCGCTCGGGTCGAGAAGCCCCAGCTCAACGAGCGTGCTCTGGTACAGCTCGCACAGCAGTGCTCGATAGTGCTCGTCGGGCAGGGCGTGCTGATTCTCCCACCGGGAGAGCTGGGTCTTGAGGCTGAGCGGTGCGGCGACCGCGACCCCGCGTTGCGCGGCGACCGCGGCGAGCTCCTCCGCCGCGCGGGACTGCGACCAGCCCCGTTCCACGCGCGCCGCCCGCAGCGGCCATTCCGTCTGGCTCATGGCGTGAAGTCTCCCCAGCCGAGACGATTCTGTCAACTAGGTTGACGCAATGGCGTGTTAACGGCATGATCTGACTGTCGAGGAGGAACTGCACGGGTGAGAGGGGACGTGAAAATGGCTGGCCCGACCGACCACCCGTGGTGCGCGGCTGGGATTGGCGCTGGCGCGGTCGCGGGTTATCAGGCTGGTCGACGGTGGAGCCGGCGGCGAGGGGTGGGGGCGCGGCGGGAGGCTCGGGCGCGTGATCCCGCTTCGAGTAGAGACAGGCGGAGGCACGCCAGAGTCGGCAAGCGAGGCAGCCCTACGATGCGGTCGTGGCCGGGCTGGCGATCCGCCGCACGGCGTGGACCGCGTAACAAGGAACCGCCGGGTGGTCAACGGTGACAATGCGCGCCGCTCGTTCTGTGAGACTGGAGGACTTTCTGGTGATCCTGTGGCATCGGCCCGCCATGCGGGCAGGGCTGTCAGTCCTTTTGCTTGGCACAGCGGTCTTTGCGCTTGTCTCAGCTTGTGGACGACCGGCGGCGCCGGCGGCTCCGGCACCCGCGCCACCCGGGCCGTCCGCGCCACCCGCGACGCCCGCGGGCACCACACCCCAACGCGTGGAAGTCCACTTTGCGGGGGGAACGGTCCAGGGTGGGGTCAGTCGGGTGCCGGTAAGTCTGGGCAGCTCGGTCGCGCTGGTGGTGACCAGCGATGTCGCGGACGAGGTGCACTTGCACGGCTATGACCGAAAGGCCGACGTAGCGCCCGGCGGCACGGCCACGATCGACTTCGTCGCGGATCATGCGGGCGTGTTCGAGGCCGAGATGGAGTCGCGCGGTATCCAGCTTGTCCAACTCGAGATCCGCTAGGCGTTCAGGAGAAGTCTCCCGCCGCTCGGCGGACGCGCTCGAGGAGCTCGGTCAGCTGATCGGCCTGACGTTCGGTGAGACCAACCAGGCCGAAGTCGATTTCGGTCAGTGCCTTGGTGGCGTCGTTACGGCGGGACTCGCCGGACTCGGTAATGGCGACGAGGGTCGCGCGCCGATCGCTTGGGTGTGGCGTTCGCCGGACTAGGCCGTCGGCCTCGAGACGGTCCACGATATTGGTCACGCTGGTCGGGTGCAGCTGGAGACGTTCACCCATGACCCGCATGGGCAAGCTGCCGCGGCGAGCAAAGCTCAGCAGCACGAGTGCCTCGTAACGGGCGAAGGTGAGACCGTGCGGGCGAAGGGCGGCATCGGACGCGGAGAGGAGAATCTGTTGAACGCGCATCACGCTGGTCACCGCGGCCATCGTGCCGGCGGGTCCGATCTTCGTTTCCCAGAGTGACGCCGCACGTGCGATGGGGTCGAACGGGAGGGGATCACGCGACGTCATGGGCACCGACGCTAGCAGCGTAGACGGGCGACCGGGCGTACCGAGGTGGCGAATGTCGGACCTGTGCCCGGTGCCTGAGCGCAATGTGTCTCGCGGTGGGGCAGGGTGGTCACATGCTTATCGCATTCAGCGTGGCGCCTTCAGGCGGAGGCTCGGACAGCGTGGGTGAGGCCGTGGCGGAGGCGGTGCGGGTAGTCCGCGAGTCCGGGCTGCCCAATGAGACGACCTCGATGTTCACCACAATCGAGGCGAAGGACTGGGATGAAGGGATGGCGGTGATAAAGCGCGCGGTCGAGGCCGTACAAGCGCGTGCGCCTCGAGTGAGCTTGGTCCTCAAGGCCGATATTCGTCCTGGGCACGTGGATCAGCTGCACGCCAAGGTGGATCGGGTCAACCGTCATCTGGGAGAAGGATGAAACTCAGGCGGGCGCGTCACGGGCGCGAGTGCCGGGCGAGCACTCGTACTCGAGGCCTCGGCGGGGTACTGACGAGATATCACTCGGCCTAGGAATATCGCTGCTGGTTGGCTTTGCGGCCGGAATTCTGGCGAGTCGGTGCGAGCGGGTGGCTGCCCGACATCGCCGGGCAGCCACCCACGGCTCAGCGTCGGGCGATGTTCAGGGTGAAGAAGAACACGCCGATCAGGATCGCCACTACGCCGAGCACGATGGCGATCTTGGCGTGCTTCGCGGTGGCCTCGCGCTGCACGCCGGGTACGCCGAGGCCGACCGCGGCTGCGCCCAAGATCCAGCCGGCGATAGAGATGGGGCTGGCCAGCACGGCCACGACCCCGACGATCAGGGCTGCCTTCGTCAGCACGGGGCTTTCCAGGCGCGCGGTCTTCTTGCGAGCGTCGGTCACCAGTCGGTCGGCGACCGGGTTGTCCGAGGTCATTCGGGGTCCTCTCCAGGCGAGGGGGGTTTCGGCCGTCGTGGCCGATGATCGGTGTCGGGGTTGAATGCAGGGTGCACCCGGGTTGGTTTAACGAGCGCCCGTTGCGGTTGGTGCTCCGCCAGACCGGTGATAGAGACGGTAGGCGGTGCGTGACGGTCGACACGATCGGGGGGCGAATTTTCCTAGGACTTCCTACTATCTTATTACCAGGCATTTTGCTTCGAGCCCGGAGGTACCGCCGTGA
>DATHIT010001087.1:0-8003 GCA_035489915.1 Pseudonocardia sp.
GGTGTCGAGCCCGACGCCCTGTGTCGACCCGGCCTGTGTCGACCCCGACGGCCTGTGTCGAGCCCGACGCGCTGTGTCGAGCCCGACGGCCGGTGTCGAGCCCGACGGGCTGTGTCGGGCAGAGGGGCGGCGCGAGGGACATTGGGCCGTGGTGGCCGCGGCGGCCGGCGTACTTCCCCCGCCACTTCCCCGCCGCACAGACCCCCTATATCCGGGGCAGACTCTGCAAGGTATGCGCGAGGTGCAGCCGCTCTGTGCGACGGCAAACGGCGCGAGCGGACCGACGGCGCGGGCGCGGATAGCGACGGGCAGTCAGTCGGTGGGGGTGGCGGTGCGGTCGGTGTGGCCTAGGGCGCGGTCGGGGGCGACTCGGTCGCGGACCAGGCGCTTGAGCACCGGGAGCTCGGGGAAGCCGCGTTCCTTGCGGTCCCAGAGCAGCTCGCCGTCCAGGACGATCCGGAACACCCCGCCGGTGCCGGGCACCAGGGCCACCTCGCCCAGCTCCTGCTCGAACGTGGTGAGCAGCTCCTGGGCATACCAGGCCGCGCGCAGCAGCCAGCGGCACTGGGTGCAGTAGTTGATCTCCAGGCGGGGGGCCACCACGCTGGTCTACCGCCGCTCGACGAGGGGCAGGGAGCGCAGCTGCCGCTCCAGGTGCCATTGCAGGTGGGCGGCGACCAGCCCGCTGGTGTCCCGGCGGACCGGCGCGGTGGCCGCGTCGGCGATCGGCCAGTCCCCGTGCAGCAGCGCGTCCAGCAGCTCGAACGTTTCCGGGGAGGGGGTTACCGATCCGGCGGGGCGGCACCGCCCGCACACCGCGCCGCCGGCCGCCACGTTGAACGCGCGGTGCGGGCCGGGCTCGGCGCAGCGGGCACACTCGGTGATCGCCGGCGCCCACCCCGCGTAGCCCATCGCGCGCAGCAGGAACGCGTCCAGCACCAGGTGGGCGTCCCGTTCCCGCCCGGCCAGGGCCCGCAGCGCGCCGACCACCAGCAGGTACAGCCGCAGCGCCGGCGCGCCCTCCTCGGCCGCCAACCGGTCGGTGGTCTCCAGCACCGCGCAGCCCGTGGTGTACCGCATGTAGTCGCTGACCAGCCCGGCACCGAACGCGTCCACCGTCTGCGCCTGGGTCACCACGTCCAGTGAGCGCCCGGTGTAGCACTGCAGGTCGACGTGGTTGAACGGCTCCAGCCGAGCCCCCCAGCGGGACCGGGTGCGCCGCACCCCCTTGGCCACCGCGCGCACCTTGCCGCGCCGGCGGGTGAGCAGCGTGGCGATCCGATCGGCCTCGCCGAGCTTCTGCACCCGCAGCACCACGCCGGTGTCACGCCACAGGGTCACCGACGAATCCTACGGCCCCCGGATGGCGGAGCGGCCCATCCGAACCACCCCTTGTGCGCCACGTCCGCCCCGAGCACCCTTGACGGCCGGCCAATCCCGGCCGGGCCGACGAAGGGATCTTCACATGTTTGCGCGCTACACCACCGTCCGCGGTGACCCCAACAAGATCGACGCCGCGATCGACTACGTGGACGGCCAGGCCCGGGCCGCGGTCGAGGGCACCGAGGGCAACCTCGGCTTCGCGGTTGTCGCCGATGCCGAGCGCGGCCGGCTTGTCGGCGCCTCCTACTGGGACAGCGCCGAGTCGATGCTGGCGGCCGAAACCAACCTGGCCGACATCCGCGCGGCCGCCGCCGATGTCCTCGGCGGGGAGGTAAGCCTGGAGCGCTTCGAGGTCGCGCTCGGCTTCCGGCACTCATTCCCGGCGCGCGGCGCGACAGTGCGGCTGGCCCGGCTCGAGCTGGATCCGGCCCGGGCGGAAGAGGCGATCTCCCTGATGCGCGAGGAGAACATGCCCCGGGTCAAGGGCGCCGATGGCCTGTGCAGCTGGCAGCTGCTGCTGAACCGCGAGAGCGGCTCCGGCATGGTCGTGACGGCCTGGGAGAGTCAGGAGGCGGCCGAGGCGTTCTGGCCCACCGCCCAGCAGCTGCGCGCGCGGGCCGGCGACCGGGTCGGAGTGCGGTTCACCGCGCCCGACGACATGATCATGGTCCGTAGCACGGTGCGGCTCGACTGAGCCGAGGCCGATCCCGCCGCCACCCGTCCCGGGGTCGTGAGTGGCGATGGTCGCTATAGCGACCATCGCCACTCACGACCTACCGGGATCAGAAGCCGAGCTTGCGCAGCTGCTTGGGGTCGCGCTGCCAGTCCTTCGCCACCTTGACGTGCAGCTCGAGGTAGATCTTGGTGCCGAGCAGCGCCTCGATCTGCCGGCGGGCGGCGGTGCCGACCTCCTTGAGCCGGGCGCCGCCCTTGCCGATGATGATGCCCTTCTGGCTGGACCGCTCCACGTAGAGGATCGCGTGCACGTCGAACATGTCGGTGCGGCCCTCGTTCGGGATCATTTCCTCGACCAGCACCGCCAGCGAGTGCGGCAGCTCGTCGCGGACGCCCTCCAGCGCGGCCTCCCGGATCAGCTCGGCGATAAGCGTGGTCTCCGGCTCGTCGGTCAGCTCGCCGTCCGGGTACAGCTGCGGGCCCTCCGGCAGCCGGTTCACGAACAGGTCGGCCACCGTGTCGACCTGGAAGCCGTCCACCGCCGAGCACGGCACGATGTCCGCGAACTCCATCAGCTTGGACAGCTGGGTCAGCCGCTCGGCCACCGCGTCCGGGCTGGCCAGGTCGGTCTTGGTCACCACGCCGATGATCGGGGTGCGCTTGGCCACCGAGCGCAGCTCGTTCACGATGAACTCGTCGCCCCGGCCGACCGGCACGTTCGCCGGCACGCAGAAGCCGATCACGTCGACCTCGGCCCAGGTTTCCCTGACGATGTCGTTGAGCCGGCTGCCCAGCAGGGTCCTCGGCTTGTGCAGCCCCGGGGTGTCCACCACGATCAGCTGGGCGTCCGGGCGATTGAGAATTCCCCGGATGGCGTGCCGGGTGGTCTGCGGGCGGCTGGAGGTGATCGCCACCTTGCCGCCCACCAGCGCGTTGGTCAGCGTGGACTTGCCGGCGTTGGGCCGGCCGACGAAACAGGCGAAGCCAGAGCGGTATTCGCTCACCCGGCCACCGCCGGAACCGGGCGCTCGCCGGTCAACCGGGCAACGATCTCCCTGGCGATCGGCATCGCCGAGGTGGCCGCCGGGGACGGCGCGTTGAGCACGTGCAGCACCGGGCCGTCGGAGTGGAACAGGAAGTCGTCCAGCAGCGTGCCGTCCGGGCGCACCGCCTGCGCCCGCACCCCGGCGCCGCCCGGCTCCAGGTCCTCCGCCCGCACGTCCGGCAGCATCCGGCGCACCCGGGAGGCCATCACCTCACGGGACAGCGACCCACGCACCTCGTCCAGCCCGTAGCGCCAGAACCGCCGCGCCACCCCCCACAGCCCCGGGTAGGCCAGCGTGGCGGCCAGCTCGCGCGGCCGCACGGTGCGCCAGTCGTAGCCCTCCCTGGCCAGCGCCAGCACCGCGTTGGGGCCGACGTGCACATCGTGCAGCCCTCGGGTGGCGTGCACGCCCAGGAACGGCAGCTCCGGATCCGGCACCGGGTAGATCAGCTCGCGGACCAGATCGGCGGCCGGCGCACGCAGCCCGGCGTACTCGCCCCGGAACGGCAGGATCCGCACCCCGGGGCCGGCGCCGGTCGAGCTCGCCCTGGCCAGCTCGTCGCTGTGCAGCCCGGCGCAGGCCACCACCCGGCGGGCCAGCAGCTCGCCGGATCCGGTGCGCACCACCACATCCTCGCGCCGCCGTACCAGCCGGAGCACCCGACGGCGCAGCAGCAGCTCCCCGCCGGCGTCGACCAGCAGCTCGGCCAGCTTCTCGGTGATCAGCCGGAAGTCGCACACCCCGGTACCGGGCACCCGCAGCGCGGCGATCGCGCGCACCGCCGGCTCGATGCGGCGGGCCCCGGCGGCATCCAGCTCGTGGCACTCCACGCCGTTGGCCAGCCCGCGCCGGGCCAGCTCGGCCATCCGGGGCAGCTCCTCGGGCTCGGTGGCCACCACCAACTTGCCGCCCACCCGATGCGGCAGGTCGTAGGCGCGGCAGAACGCCACCGTCTCATCCCGGCCGGCCACCGCCAGGCGCGCCTTGTGGCTGCCCGGCCGGTAGTACAGCCCGGAGTGGATCACGTTCGAGTTGTGCCCGGTCTGGTGCGCGGCGACCCGGTCCTCGGCCTCCAGCACGGCCACGGTGTGCCCGGCGCGGCGCAGCTCCCGGGCGGTGGCCAGCCCGACAATGCCGGCGCCGACCACGACGGCGTCGTAGCGAGGGGTGCTCATGCGGCCCTTCCCGAGATGTTCGACGGGCTCACGAGGTGAGCACCGCGCGGACCGCGCCGGTAGCGTCGGCCACCAGCAGCGGGGCGTCCGGGCCCAGGTCCCGCACGGCGGCCACCGACTCGGCGCCGGGTTCGACGCCGTCGGTGTTGACCACCGCCGCCGCCTCCAGGCCGGGCGCGCCGCTGGACACCGCGGCGGCCACAGCGGCCTGTAGAGCGGAGAGCCGCAGCGAGGGCAACGACACAGTGGCCGCGGCGTAGGTCCGTCCGTCGGTGTCCCGCACCGCGGCACCCTCGGCGGCGCCGACCCGGGCCCGGGTGGACCTGGCCAGCACCACGATCTTGGCGTCCTCGGGGTCCAACTCGCGCGCGGTCGCCCCGGAATCAGCTTGAGACATCGCTTCCTTCCCGTCGCTCGGCGGCTCGGTCCACCGAGTGGCCCGACGCGCGCCGCGCCCCGGCCGGCTGCTCCTCGTCCGACGATTCGTCGACAGGGCAGACCAGCACGGTGGTGATACGAATCCTGCCCCGCGCATCCTTCCCGCCCTCGGCGAGCAGCCGCAGACCGGCCACCTCGGCGCGGGCGCCGGGCAGCGGCACCCGGCCCAGCCGCTGGGCCAGCAGTCCGCCCACGGTGTCCACGTCCGCCTCGGCCAGCTCGGGCTCCAGCTCGGCGCCGAACAGCTCGCCCAGGTCGGACACCGGGAGCCGGGCAGCCACCCGCACGGTGTGCTCGTCCACCGCCTGGACCGGAGGGATCTCTTCGGTGTCGTATTCGTCGGTGATCTCCCCGACAATCTCTTCCAGGATGTCCTCAATGGTCACCACGCCGGCGGTGCCGCCGTACTCGTCGACCACGATGGCCATGTGGAAGCGGCTGCGCTGCATCTCCTTGAGCAGGTCACCGGCCGGTTTGGAGTCGGGCACGAAGGTGGCCGTCCGCATCACGTCAGCCACCGGGCGCTCCGGCTCGCCGCTCTGCACGCTGGCCGCCAGGTCTTTCAGGTAGGCCACCCCGACCACGTCGTCCACGCCCTCGCCGAGCACCGGGATCCGGGAGTAGCCGCTGCGCAGCGCAAGGGTCAGCCCGTCCCGGACGGATTTGTCCCGCTCGATCCAGATCAGGTCGGTGCGCGGCACCATCACGTCCCTGGTCGGCGTGTCACCCAGCTCGAACACCGAGTGGATCATCTGCCGCTCGTCCTCGGCGACCACGCCGCGGGCGCCGGCCATGTCCACAACCTCGCGCAGCTCCACCTCAGAGGAGAACGGGCCCTCCCGGAAGCCCCGACCCGGAGTGATCGCGTTGCCGACCACGATCAGCAGCCGGGTCAGCGGACCCAGCAGCGCGGCCAGCGCGCGCACCGGCGCGGCCAGCAGCAGCCCGATGGCGTAGGGGTGCTGTCGGCCGATGGTCCGAGGACCGACCCCGACCAGCACATAGCTGACCACCAGCATGATCCCCCCGGCCACCACGGCGGCCAGCCACAGCGGGGTGACCAGCTGGATGGCCACCAGGGTGGCCAACACGGTGGCCACCGTCTCGCAGGCCAGCCGGAGCAACAGCAGCAGGTTCACATACCTGGGCCGGTCCGCGACCACCGCCGCGAGCTGGCGCGCGCCGGCCCGCCCGACTCGCACCAGGGCCTCCACCCGGGCGCGGGACACCGTGTTCAGCGAGGCGTCAGCGGCGGCGAACAGCCCGGCCAGCGGCACCAGCAGCACGGCCAGCACGATCTGCCAGACCACAGAGGTTGTCATCGGGACCGCTCCGGTGTGCTGAAACTGCCGACACAGTGTGCTGAGAGTGCCGACTCGCGGGCATGGGGGTTAGGCATGGTCGTTAGGCATGGTGGTTAGGCATGGTCGTCGGGGGGTTCGAGGCCGACGGTGCCCAGCACGTGGGAGTCGGCGGCGCGTTGCCGCTCGCGCGCCTCGGCGGCGGCGCGCTCGGCCCGCCACCGGGCGAGCAGCTGGTTCTGCAGGGCGAACATCTCCCGCTCCTGGTCGGGCTCCGCATGGTCGTAGCCAAGCAGATGCAGCACCCCGTGCACGGTGAGCAGGTGCAACTCGTCGGCCAGCGGGTGTCCCGCTGCCGTGGCCTGCCCCTTGGCGAACTCCGGGCAGAGCACCACGTCACCCAGGATCGACTCCGGGTCGTCCAGCGAATCCGGCCGACGGGTGGCGTCCAGCTCGTCCATCGGGAAGGACATCACGTCGGTGGGGCCGGGCAGCTCCATCCAGCGCTGGTGCAGCTCGGCCATCACGTCCAGCTCGACCAGCAGCACGCTCAGCTCGGCCAGCGGGTTGACCCGCATGGCATCCAGCGCGAAGCGAGCCACCGAGACGATCGCCCTCTCGTCGAGGGCGACACCTGACTCATTGCAGATCTCAATGCTCATGACACTCGTTCGGGGGCTCAGCGGCGACGGCGGCGGTCCGCCCGGTTGGGCACCTGCCGGTCGTCCGACGGCTGGGTGGTGTCCCACCGGGCGTAGGCGTCCACGATGTCCGAGACGAGCCGGTGGCGCACCACGTCGGTGCTGGTCAGCTGGGAGAAGTGCACGTCCTCGACACCGTCCAGGATGTCCCGCACGACCAGCAGCCCGGAGCGCGACCCGCCGGGCAGGTCGATCTGGGTGGTGTCCCCGGTGACCACGATCTGGGAGCCGAAGCCGAGCCGGGTGAGGAACATCTTCATCTGCTCGGGCGTGGTGTTCTGCGCCTCGTCGAGGATGATGAACGCGTCGTTCAGGGTGCGCCCGCGCATGTAGGCCAGTGGGGCCACCTCGATGGTGCCGGCGGCCATCAGCTTCGGGATCGACTCCGGGTCGATCATGTCGTGCAGCGCGTCGTAGAGCGGCCGCAGGTACGGGTCGATCTTCTCGTAGAGCGTGCCGGGCAGGAAACCGAGCCGCTCACCGGCCTCGACAGCCGGCCGGGTCAGGATGATCCGATTGGCCTGCTTGCTCTGCAGCGCCTGGACCGCCTTGGCCATCGCCAGGTAGGTCTTGCCGGTGCCGGCCGGCCCGATGCCGAAAACAATGGTGTTCTTGTCGATGGCGTCGACGTAGCGCTTCTGATTCAGCGTCTTGGGCCGGATGGTGCGCCCTCGGCGGGACAGGATGTCCAGGCTGAGCACCTCGGCGGGCGACTCCCCGGCGCGCGCGGAGGACCTCCCGGTGCGCTCTTCGGAGAGCATCGCCACGGTGCGCCGTACGGTGTCCGGGCCGAGCTGCTGGCCCCGGCTGGCCAGGGTGATGAGCTCGGCGAACACCCGCTCGGCGAAGGCCACGTCGGCCGACGTGCCGGTCAGGGTGAGCTCGTTGCCCCGGACGTGCACGTCGGCGGCGAGGAGATCCTCGGCGGTGCGCAGGTTTTCATCCCGCGAGCCGAGCAGCGCAAGCAACGCCGAGTCGGGGACGGCCATGCGGGATTGCGCAGAGGTGTTGGGGGCGGACTGCTCCGGTTCACTACCGGTCACGTGATGTACTGCCTGCTTTCCCGCTCGCTGCGACCCGGCTGGTTTGTCAACTTGATGGTAGCGGGACACCGACTCGAGCGCAGGCGGGTAACCCCCATCGGGCGCGCATCACGGATGGGACCGCGCCGCGGCGAGCGTGGGGGGACGCCCGCCGCGGCACGGCGGCCGTCGGCAAAGGGGGACTCGACCGACGGCCCCACCGGGTGCACGCACCCGATGTCTGTCCGAGTCCGGCCGAAGT
>DATHIT010001088.1:0-2441 GCA_035489915.1 Pseudonocardia sp.
CTGGCCGAGGTGTACGCCACCTGGGGCGGCTTCGCCTACGGCCGGGGCCTGGACGGGCGCGCCGCCCGGGCGGACATGGAGAACGCGTACCGGCGGATCGCGGTGGCGGCGAAGAACGTGGACACCCGCGAGCACGACATCGCCGACTCCGACGACTACTTCCAGTACCACGGCGGCATGATCGCCACGGTCCGCGCGCTGACCGGCAAGGCACCCGAGGCCTACATCGGGGACAGCACCCGGCCGGACGCGGTGCGCACCCGCACGCTGTCCGAGGAGACCGCCCGGGTGTTCCGAGCCAGGGTGGTGAACCCCCGATGGATCGCCGCGATGCGCCGGCACGGCTACAAGGGCGCGTTCGAGCTGGCCGCGACGGTGGACTACCTGTACGGCTACGACGCCACCACCGGGGTGGTCGCGGACTGGATGTACGAGAAGTTGGCCGAGTCGTACGTGTTCGACCCGGAGACCGCCAAGTTCCTCCGCGAGTCCAACCCGTGGGCCCGGCACAGCATCACCGAGCGCCTGCTGGAAGCGGTGGACCGGGGCATGTGGGAACACCCCGAGCCCGACACCCTGGCCAACCTCCGCCAGGCCTACCTGGACACCGAAGCCGACCTCGAAGCCAACACCGAGCAATAAAAAGCCCGCGAGTCGGCGCTCTCAGCACACTGAGTCGCGCATTTCAGCACACCAGATCGCGGGTTTCAGCACAGCTGGCCCGGCAGGCGTCGGCGCCAGAGGTCGCTCCTTCCCCGAGATCGACGTGACGGTCATTTGATCATGGGGCAGAGGCGACCCTGGTGTCGATGTCGGCGAAGATCAGCGCGTCCCGCGCACCGGGATCCGCCGACCGCCGAGGCCGGCGGTGTGTGCGACCATCGAGTAGCAGGAACGCCGAGTTGGGAAGCGGATACAGGTGAGCAGCAAGATCGTCCTGGGCATCGAGACCTCGTGCGACGAAACCGGCGTCGGGCTGGTCCGCGACGGCGAACTGCTCGGCGACGCGCTGGCCTCCTCGATGGACGAACACGTGCGGTTCGGCGGCGTGGTGCCGGAGATCGCCGCGCGGGCGCACGTGTCCGCGCTGGTCCCGTGTGTACGCGAGGCCATGCGCAAGGCGGAGGCCAAGCCGAGGGACATCGGCGCGATCGCGGTCACCGTCGGCCCGGGGCTGGCCACCGCGCTGCACGTGGGGGTGGCGGCGGCCAAGGCGTACGCGGCGGCCTGGGGCGTGCCGCTCTACGGCGTGCACCACCTGGCCGGGCACGCGGCGGCCGACCTGCTGGAGCACGGCGCGCTACCGCCGCGCAGCGTGGTGCTGATCGTCTCCGGCGGGCACACGTCGCTGCTCTCGGTGGGCGACCTGGCCCGCGACGAAGTGGTGCACCTGTCCGACACGATCGACGACGCGGCCGGTGAGGCGTTCGACAAGGTGGCCCGGGTGCTCGGGCTGCCCTACCCGGGCGGTCCGTCCATCGACAGGGCCGCGCGCGAGGGTGACCCGGCCGCGATCGCCTTCCCCCGCCCGCTGACCGGCCCGCGCGACCCTGAGCTGGGGTTTTCCTTCTCCGGGCTGAAGACGGCGGTGGCCCGCTGGGTGGAGCGGTGCGAGGCGGACGGGCGGACGGTCCCGGTGCCGGACGTGGCGGCGTCCTTCCAGGAGGCGGTGGCCGACGTGCTGACCGCCAAGGCGCTGCTGGCCTGCCGGCGGCAGGGGGTCGACACGCTGGTGGTGGTCGGCGGGGTGGCGGCGAACAGTCGGGTGCGGTCGCTGGCCGAGCAGCGCTGCGCCGACGCCGGCATCACCCTGCGGGTCCCGCCGATGCGGCTGTGCACCGACAACGGCGCGATGATCGCCGCCGTGGGCGACCTGCTGGTCCGCTCCGGGGCGGAGCCCACCGGCCTGGCCGTCTCCGCCCGCCCCAGCGTCGTGCTGGAACGCGCCCAGCTCAACTGACGGCGGTCAGCGTGAGGTGAGGGCCGAGGGCGCGCGGGGCCCGGCATAGCCGTCCTCGACCAGGAACCGCCTGGCCAGCCCGCCCAGCGCGGTCATCAGCTCGGCATGGCTCGGCGAGCCGTCCGCCGCCCATCCGGACAGGCGCGCGGACAGCCAGGCGAGGAAGCTGTCGGTAACTTTCTGACTCTCCCGGTCCCCGGCCGGGGTGAGCCAGAGACGCTCGCCGTCGGATCGCAGGTATCCGGCCGAGATGGTCCGGGCGAACGCCGGCCAGAGCACCGCGCCCGGCACGTGCACGTGCTCGGCAATGTCGGTGAGGGTGGCCCGGCCGGTGACCTGGAGGTGCACGTGCACCTGGTTCACGCACCAGGCCTCGGCCAGGTCGAGCGAGGTGTGCGCGGCGGCCAGGATGCCCGGCCCGGCGCCACGGCCCTGCTGCTGCATCAGCCGCGCGATGGCCACCTCGAGCCGGTCCTGCGAG
>DATHIT010001089.1:0-2665 GCA_035489915.1 Pseudonocardia sp.
GCTGACCGCGGCCGCCCACGCTGACCGCCGCCACAGCAAGGGCCGTCGGGTTTCCCGCTGGGTGCGCCGGGGTTCGGCGCGCCGAGTGGTACACCGGTCGGCTCGCGATCGAGATCAAAGCCGACTCACGTACCACTCGGCGTCGGCCCTGGTGAGCGGGTCTGGCCTGTCGCGTGAAGCCGGGCTGTCGGCGAGCGCTTTGCTCTGCGCACTTATACGCAACAGGTGCGTATAGATCCGGCAAAACCCGCAAGGGCCACACCATCACCGCCAAACCACCCACCACGACATAGCGGGCCCACGAACCCGCGTGGTCTAGACGTTTCTCTTCAGGTGCGCAGAGCAAAGGGGGCTCGCCGAACATTCTGGGACCGCGGGCTAGACCGCCCAGCGCTCGTGCGCGGCGAGCACCTCGGCGAGCGCCAGTGTCGGGCCGTCCGGGTCCTTGGCGGAGTCGTCCCAGCGGCGCACCAGCACGGCCTGCTCGGCCATCGGCTGGGCGCGGAATTCGGCCAGCTCCGGCTCCGCCATCGGCCCGCCCTGCCGGCGCAGCGAGGCCACCGAGGCGGGGCTGAGCAGCGCGGCGTAGTCCCGGTCGGTGGCCACCAGGTAGCGCTTGGCCGGCACGTGCGCGGAGATCACCCAGGCGATCCGGTCGCTGAGACGGTCCCGGGCGAACTCGGCACCGGCGTGCTCGTGCGGCAGACCGGGGTACGCGGCCCGCACCGGCTTCGCCCGGCCGATGTCGTGCAGCACGGCGGCCAGCAGCAGCTCGTCGTCGGCGCCGGCGCGGGCGGCGAACCAGCCGGTCTGCAGGGCGTGGGTGCGCTGGTCCACCGCTTCCCCGCCGTAGGGCAACCCGGCCAGGCCGTCGACCAGCTCGGCCAGTTCAGCTCCGCTCAGCGGGCTCATGACGTCTCCTTCGGTGTTTTCCCGAGCGGTGTTTGCCCGACGATCTCCTCGGCCAGCGCCTCGGCCAGCTCACGGCTCGCCGCGACCACCCCGGACCAGCGCAGCGACAGGTCGGTGCTGATCTCCAGCGGCCGGCCGCGGGCGTCCAGCACGGCGCCGCCGGCGGCCGGCACGGTGACCATCGCGGCGGCCAGGTCCATGATCCGGTGGGTGTCCGAGCCGGCGTCGGCGAACGCGTCGGTCGCTCCCTCCGCGACCAGCGCCGCCTCCAGGCAGCTGCTGGACAGGATGCGCACCCGTGCGGCCCGGCGGGTGATCCGCCACCAGGCCTCGTCGTCCGCGCCGTGCGGGCGCAGCAGGCTGACCGCCGCGCCGTCCAGCTCGCGGCGCCCGGTGGTCCGGTACCGCGACGGCTGGCCGACCGCCGCGTGCCAGCACCGGCCGGTGTCCAGCCAGCAGGTCAGCGCCTCGGTGGGCACGCCGTCCACGGCCAGCACGCCGGCGAACGAGGCCAGTGGCACACCGGCGGTGGCGTTCGCCGTGCCGTCCACCGGGTCCACCACCAGGGTCACCGCCGAGCCGTGGTCGATCACCCCGATCTCCTCGCTGATCAGGTTGACCCGGTTGCGGTCCACCACCTCGGCGACCGCGGTGTCCACCAGGATGTCCAACCGGGTGGTCGGGGTGCCGTCCGCGCCCATCTGCACCTTCTCCGCCAGCTGCTCCCGCGTGTAGCCGGCCCGTGCCGCCCGGAACGCGGTGACCGCGGCGCGGGTGGCCTCGGCCAGCACCCGGGACGTCTCGGCGGGCAGGTCGGGTTCGGGCACCGGCCACTTCACCTCGGTCACGTTCGTCCCGGTCATGCGCGCAGCACCGAACGCACCACCGGCCAGCGCGGCCCGGCGGCGATCAGCGCCAGGTCGGCGCGCAGCCCGGGCGCCAGCTGGCCCCGGTCGGGCAGGTCGGCCACCTCCGCCGCCCCGGCGGTGACCAGTCGGATCGCCGCCGCCAGATCCACTACCGCGTCGCTGGCCAGCGCGAACGCCGCGGCGAGCAGCCCTGAGGGCAGGTAGTCCGAGGCCAGCGCGGTGACCAGACCCTCGGCCACCAACTCCCGGCCGGAAGCGTTGCCGTTGTGCGAGCTGCCGCGCAGCACGTTCGGGGCACCCATCACCACCGGCAGCCCGCGCTCCCTGGCCGCCCGCGCCGCCGCAACGGTGGTGGGGAACTCGGCCACCGCGCCGCCCCGGGCCACCAGCTCGTCGATCTCGTCCGCTGAGCTCGGGTCGTGGCCGAGCAGCCGGATCCGCCCGGTGTGCGAGCGCCCGGCCAGCCAGGCCAGCGCCTCCTCGCGCACGTCCAACCGGCCGTTGCGGTCCTCGATCAGCTCGTCCACGTGCCGGGCCGCCTCCGGGCCGGACATCCCCCTGGTCCCGACCAGGTAGCGCTCGTAGTAGGCGCGGTCGGCGTACTGGCCCTGCCCCGGGGTGTGGTCCTCGTGCGACACCAGCGCCGGTGTCGGCCCCGGCGCCGCTGTCGGCAGCGGCGCCGCTGCCGGCTCTGTGCTCGGCACCGGCTCCAACTGGCGGCGCAGGCCGGCCAGGCCCTCGGGGCAGCGCACGTCCAGTCGGTAGAGGATGCGGTGGTCCACCAGCCCCTCGGCGCGGGCGGCCGCCACCGCCGCGCACACCTGCTCGGCGCCGGCCACCGACCGGGCCAGCCCCCGGCCGTGGCTCTCCTCGAACCCGGCGCC
>DATHIT010001090.1:0-3966 GCA_035489915.1 Pseudonocardia sp.
GCGCGGGGTCGGTTCCCTGATTCAGCACCTCGGCCACCCGCGCCTGGTACATCCGGCCGGCGGCGCGGATCACCTCCGCGGCCAGCTGTTGCTTGCCGCCGGGGAAGAAGTGGTAGATCGAACCGAAGGGTGCGTCGGCCTCGGTGGCGATCTGTTTGAGCCCGGTGCCCACGTATCCGTTGCGTCGGAACAGCTCCCCGGTTTTCGTCAAGATGCGGGACTTCGTGTCGGCCATGACCGCCCTTCCATAACAACTTGCCGGGCCCGGTTCCAGCGCTCTAGTCTCGCTCATAGTAGAACGATCTATCAAGAGGCTTCTGACGAGGAGCGTGCACGGTGGCTGAGGTGGAGCTGTCCGCGGGAACGATCGAGTACCAGGACACCGGCGGCCCGGGTCCGGTGCTGGTGTTCCTACATGGGGTGATGATGACCGGGTCGGCCTGGCGGCACGTGGTCGCCGAGCTGGCCCCCGACTTCCGCTGCGTGGTCCCGACGCTGCCGCTGGGCGGGCACCGGCAGCCGATGCGGCCCGATGCCGACCTGTCGCTGGCCGGCCTGGCCGTGCTGGTCGACGAGTTCCTGGAACGGCTGGACCTGCGGGAGGTCACCCTGGTGCAGAACGACTGGGGCGGCGCGCAGGTCATGGTGGCGCTGGGCCGCGACGAGCGGATCGCCCGGCTGGCCCTGGTCGCCTGCGAAGCGTTCGACAACTACCCGCCGGGGGTCCCTGGCCGGGTGCTCCAGCTGGCCGCGCGGGTACCCGGCGGGCTGGCCGCGACGATGCGCCTGCTGCGCTTCCGCTCGCTGCGCCGCGCCCCGGGCGCCTGGGGTTGGATGAGCAAACGGCCGGTGCCCGCCGAGGTGATGGACGAGTGGTTCGCCGCGGCCACCCACCAGCCGGCCATCCGGGCCGACCTGGCCAGCTACGCCCTCAGCGTGCCACCGAGGGAGGTGCTCCACGAGTGGGCGGAGCGCAACCGCCGCTTCGACCGGCCGGTGCTGGTGGTGTGGGCCGCCGAGGACCGGCTGATGCCCGCTGAGCACGGCGCCCGGCTGGCCGCGAGCTACCCGCGGGGCCGGCTGGTCACCGTGGCGGACAGCTACACCCTGGTGGCCGAGGACCAGCCGGCCAAGCTGGTCAGCGCGCTGCGGGAGTTCCTCGGCCAGACGGCGAAGCACCCCACCCCGCACCCGGGCTGATCAGCGCGTCGGGGGTTGCTCGCCGCGCAGCTCGCCGAGCAGCGCGGTCACCGCGGCCATGATCTCCGCGGTGGCCGCGTCCAGGTTCTTCCGGGTGAGCGGGGCGCCGGCGAACCGGCTCAGGTCAACCGGCGGCCCGGCCAGCACGCGCACCTCGGGGCGGGGTCGCAGCTGGGGCCGGTTGGATTTCGGCGGCAGCAGCTGCTGGTTCCCCCAGTGGGCTACCGGGATGACCGGCCGCCCGCTGCGCAGCGCCACCCTGGCCAGCCCGTTCATCCCGGGCATCGGCCAGCCGTCCGGGTCGCGGGTGTAGGTCGACTCGGGGTAGAACACCACGCACTCGCCCCGGCCGACCGCCTCCACCGCGTTCCGATACGCGTCCACCGCGGCGGCGCCGCCCCGCTGCACCGGAATGTGCTTGCCGCCGGCCAGCACCCAGCGGATCACCGGCATGTGCCACAGCTCCGCCTTGGCCAGATACCTGGGCACCCGGCCCTGGGCCAGCACGAACGCGGTGTCCACGATGGGGTCAGCGTAGGACAGGTGGTTGACCGCCAGCAGGCAGCCGCCCTCCGGCAGGTGCTCGCCGCCGCGCCAACCGAGCCGGGTGAACAGCGCCAGGAACGGCCAGATGAGGTCGATGGCCACGCTGAACCAGAAGCCCCGCCCGCGCCGGGCGAACCGGAAGGTGAGCGCGAGCTTCTGGGCGAAGGTCAGCGGGGGCACCCGCAACTGGGCGGCCATCAGCGGGTGAGGTAGCCGATGAGCATGTCAGCCAATTCGTCGATGATGCGCTCCTTAGGGATGGCCGGCGGCCGGGCCAGATAGCGGATGGCGAGCTGCCCGGAGGTCTCTACCATGATCCACACAGCGGCTTCGACATCGAGGTCGGGACGGAACTGCTCACGGTGCGCGATGAGGTACATCCGGGTGAGGTCGGCGATCCGGTGCCGCAGCGCGTCGAGTCGGTCGGTGCCGCCGAGCTGGGGGATCCGTTCGATGACCGAGCGCAGCGGCCCGATGTTCTCCTCGAAGACCTCGAATTGGGCGGCCAGCAGGGCCCGGCCGCCCTCCCGCCACGGCAGGTGCATGGTCGCGGCGAGCTGCGCGTCGATGCGCGCGGTCAGCTGCTCGGCGAACCGCTCGACCACCGCCGCCACAATCGAGTCCTTGTTGGGGAAGTACTGGTAGAGCGAGCCGCTGCTGATGCCCGCCTCGGCGGCGATCCGGTTGGTGGAAGCGCCGTCGTAGCCGCGCTCGGACAGAACGCGAGCAGCTGCCTCAATAATGCGCTCCACCATCTCCCGAGAGCGTTGTTGGCGCGGCGTTCGTCGAGGTAGCAGCTCCGGCGAGTGGGACACCCTCAGCCTCCTCGGCGGCGCATGGAACGCGAGTTGAACGCGAGCGATTAACCGCGTTTCACTATACGTGCCGCATGTGCTCCGCGAGGTGACGAGGTCGACGATGACAGCTGAGATTACCGACCGGGTGGATGCGGACCGCGCACCGGCGGGCGAACCGGCGCTGTTCACCCCGGACACCCTGTTCTGGGAGCTCAGCGGCCAATACCTGTACGCGGCGACCACCGGCAGCGCGTTCGTGCTCCAGGTGATGCATCCGGCGATCGGCGCGGTGGTGGACCGCTGGTCGACCTACCGCACCGATCCCTGGGGGCGCGCGTCGCGCAGCTTCGCCTCGGTGCAGACCTGGATCTACGGCGGCCAGACCGCGCTGGACGAGGGCCGGCGGCTGCGTCGGATGCACAAGGACCTCGGCGCGGTCGACGAGCTCGGGCGCAGCCACCACGCGCTGTCCGCCGAGCCGTGGGCATGGGTACCGCTCACCGCCTTCCACGCCACCGTGACCTGCTTCCGCTACTTCATGCCCAGGCCGCTGTCCGCCGAGCAGGAGGAACAGGCGTACCAGGAGACCCTGCGGATGTGCCGCATCCTGCGGGTGCCGGAGCGGATGCTGCCGCCGACCACGGCGGCCTACTGGGCGTACTTCGACGACATGATCGAGAACACCCTGGAGAACCACCCCACGGCGCACCAGGTACTGGCCACGGCGGCCAGCGCGCCGCCGCTGCCCGGCCTGCCCGGGCCACTGCGGCGGCTCTGGGCGCCGGTCCGCGGCGTCGGATCCCGGCTGAACTACCTGGTCACCGTGGGCACGCTGCCGCCGGCCGCGCGGGACAAGCTCGGGCTGTCCTGGAGCCGCGCCGAGGAGCTGGAGCTGCGCGCACTGGGCAAACTCGCCGGCCGACTCAACGCCCCGCTGCCCGAGCGGATCAAGTACATGCCGATCGCCTACCACGCCCGCCGCGCCGCCCGAGCCCAGCAACAACTCACCGACGCCCTGACCGACCGCCCGATGTAGCCCCGCCCTACCTGGCCGCACCCGCCGCTGGTTACCGAGCCGCCGGCCGCTGGTTACCGAACTGCACACGGCGCACCTCGACCGCGCCGCGAACCTGCTTGGTGTGCAGCTCGGTAACGCCAGGCCGGGTGGCCAGCCAGCCGGGAACGGCTCGCCGCTGGGCACCGAGCCGCCGGCCGCTGGTTACCGAACTGCACACGGCGCACCTCGATCGCGCCGCGAACCTGCTTGGTGTGCAGCTCGGTAACGCCAGGCCGGGTGGCCAGTCAGCCGGGAACGGCTCGCCGCTGGGCACCGAGCCGCCGGCCGCTGGTTACCGAACTGCACACGGCGCACCTCGATCGCGCCGCGAACCTGCCTGCGGTGCAGCTCGGCAACGCCAGCCAG
>DATHIT010001091.1:0-6522 GCA_035489915.1 Pseudonocardia sp.
TCGGTGAACGGAGTGAGTGGGAACGCCAGCAGACCGGTCAACTCGATCCTGGATACCGTCATGCTCAGTGCTTTCTCCTCGCGGGTTTGTCGGATGCGGTCGGTGATCAGACCGAGGCCACCTTGTTGCGGGCGGCCTCGATCTCGGCCTCGCTCGGATCCTCGGTGTTGATCGTCTCGAGCATCTCGTCGACCGAGTCGCTGCGCTCGCTGGCGAGCAGTCCGAGCCCGAGGTACAGCCCGAGCGAGACCAGCACCGGGGTGGCCACCACGGCCGCCTGGCTGCCGCCCAGCACGTAGTAGACCAGCGCGTAGGCGAGCAGTCCACCGGCCCAGGAGATCAGCGCGGCGCGCGGCCCGCAGCGACGGAACCAGGGCAACATGCCCAACAGCAGCGGCACCGAGATCGGCCCCATCAGCGCGGCCACCCAGGAGACCACGATCGCCAGCACCCCGCCCAGCGCCGGCGCCTGGGTGGCCACCAGCATGGTGAGCAGGATGAACACGACGGTGGTGATCCGGGCCGCGGACAGCCCCTGCGCGTCGGTCCACGCCCTGGCGCGCCGCCACATCACCGGCATCATGTCCCTGGTGATCACCGAGGAGATCGCGTTGGCGTCCGAGGAAACCATGGCCATGGTGTGCGAGAAGATGCCGGCCAGCACCAGCCCGATCAGCCCGGGCGGCAGGAAGGTCATGGTCATCACCGCGTAGGAGGTGTTCGGGTCGGTCAACCCGGGCACCAGCAGCGGGGCGGCGAACATCGGGAACATCAGCACCAGTGGCCAGAGCAGATACAGCGCGGCGGACAGCCGGGCGCCCTTGATGGCCTGGTGGGTGTTCGGCGCGGCCATGTACCGCTGCGCCAGGTTCCACATGCCGCCGTTGTACTCGAGCGTCTTGACCAGCACGTACACCAGCAGCAGGGTCGCGGTGAACCTGGAGGTGGTCGGGCTCAGATGGCTGGGCGGGAGCTGGCCCCACATCGTCCAGAGCCCGGAAATGCCGCCCAGCTTGCCCAGGATCACCCAGATCATGACGAGGGCGGCGACGCCCTGGATGATGAACTGGCCGAAGTCGGTCAGCGCGTCCGCCCACAGCCCACCCGCCGTGCAGTAGATCAGCGTGACCGCGCCGGTGATCATGATGCCCCAGACGTAGGGCACCCCGGCGAACGCGTTGAGCAGGGTGGCCACCGCGTACCACTTGGCGGCGATGTCGAAGATCTTGAGCAGGCCGCCGCTCCAGGCCAGCGCCTGCTGGGTCGGCACGTTGTAGCGCTGGGCCAGGTACTCCAGCGGCGAGGCCACGCCGAGCTTGGAGCGCAGCCGGTTCCACCGGGCGGCGAACAGCCAGGAGCCGATGCCCACGCCGATCCCGATGCTGGCGAATCCCCAGAGGTAGACGGTGATGCCGTCGGCGTAGGCGACGCCGGCGTAGGCGACGAACAGCACCGCGCTGTAGCCGGACATGTGGTGTGAGATGCCGGCCAGCCACCAGGGCATTCGGCCGCCCGCGGTGAAGAAGTCCCCGACGCTGTTGACCCGCCGGTGGGACCACCAACCGATCCCGATCATCAACAGGAAGTACGCGCACACCATGGTCCAGTCGAGTATGTGCATATCGCTGGGCTCCTCCGACCGATTCACATATGTGATGGTGTTCGCATAGGCGAACACGTTCGGGGACGCTAGTATGGCCCCCATCACAAGTCAATGAGCAGCTCAAGGAGCTGAATGTCGCAGGAGACGGAGCTGGCCGTGGTCGCGGGAAATGGCACCGAGAACGGCACGGAGAATGCCACCGGATCGGCCGGGGTGAAGTCGGCGCGCCGGGCCATCGACCTGATCGAGACGTTCGCGGCCACCGACGCCTGGCTGTCCCTGTCGGACCTGCACGCCCGCACCGGCTTCCCCCGGTCCAGCCTGCACGGCCTGCTGCACACGCTCTACGAGTCCGGCTGGCTGCAGGTCGACGCCGGCGGCACGAAGTATCGGCTGGGGGTCCGCGCGCTGATCTGCGGGACCGCCTACGTCGACCGGGACCCGGTGATCCCGTTCGCCACCGACGCCCTCGAGCAGATGCGGGACGCCACCGGATTCACCGCGCACTACGCCCGGCGCTACGGCGCGGAGGTGGTGTACCTGGAGACCAGGGAGTCCCGGCAGTCCATCCGGCTGGTGTCCCGGGTGGGCCGCACGCTGCCGACCTATGCCACCGCGCTGGGCAAGGCGCTGCTGGCCGAGTTGACCCACGACGAGATCAACCAGCTGCTGCCCGGCTCGCTGGCGCCGCTCACCCCGAACACCATCACGTCGCGGGAGGCCCTGCACGCCGAGTGCGCGGCGACCCGCGAGCGCGGCTACGGATCCGAGAGCGAGGAGGGCACCTTGGGGGTGCGTTGTGTGGCGGCCGTGATTCCCTACCGGATCCCCGGAACCGACGCGATGAGCTGCTCGATGCCGGTGGAGAACGCGACCGACGAGGAGGCCAAGCGGGTAGGCGAGCTGCTGGTGGAGACCACCATGCAGCTGGGCGCGCGGCTGCGCCGGGCGGGCATCCGATGACCCCGCCGGACCAGCGCATCCTGATCACCGGCGCGGCCGGCGGGCTCGGCCAGCTGATCCGCCCCCGGCTGCGCCGCGACGGGCGGAGGCTACGGCTGCTCGACGTGGTGGCCCCGGCCCCGGCCGAGCCCGGCGAGCCGGTCGAGCTGATCACCGCGTCGGTCACCGATGCGGAGGCCATGGCGGAGGCCTGCGCGGGCGTCGACGCGATCATCCACCTCGGCGGGCACAGCAGGGAGACCGCGTGGGCAGACGCCATGCAGGTCAACATCGACGGCACGCACACCCTGCTGGAGGCCGCCCGGCAGGCCGGGGTGACCCGGGTGATCCTGGCGTCCAGCAACCACGCGGTGGGCTTCCGGGAGATCGCCGAGGCCGCCGACGGGCCACTGCCGGCGGATTCCTCGCCCCGTCCGGACACCTACTACGGGGTCAGCAAGGCGGCGATCGAGGCGCTGGGCAGCCTGTACCACTCCCGATTCGGCATCGACGTGATCGCGATCCGGATCGGCTCGTGCTTCGAGACGCCGCTGCCGCTGGGGCCCCGGGGCCTGATCACCTGGCTGTCCCCGGACGACGGCGCCCGGTTGTTCGAGGCCTGCCTGGCCTACCCGTCGCCCGGTTACCGGCTGATCTGGGGAGTATCCGACAACACCCGGCGGATCTGCTCCCTGGCCGAGGCCGAGGCGCTCGGCTACAAGTCGCTGGACAACGCCGAGCGCTTCGCCGACCAACTGCTGGCCGGCGACGGCGCGGACGCGCTGAAGTTCCCCTACCTAGGCGGCGCCGCGTTCTGCGAAGCCCCCCTAGGCGCCCCCAACCCCATGTGAGGTCGCTGCTCGGTGGAGTGGCCGGCGTGGCGGTCGGGCCGGCGTGGCGGTCGGGCTGGCGTGGCGTCCAGGCTGGCGTCCATGGTGGCGCACAGACCCAGCGCACGCCGCACAGACCGAGCAGAGTCTGTGCCGCGTGTACGGGGTCTGTGCGGCGGTGACTGGTCAGCGGTGACCACACCGAGATCGACGCCAGTCCGGATTTTCGCGGTCAGAACAAGACTCACGTCGACCTCGGCGCGATCCGCCCGGTCAGTACCATGATCAACTCAACGTGGTTCGGGTTTCCAGCGCCAAAAACCCGAACCACGTTGAGTTGATCACCAAATCGCCGACTAGGCGCGGGGTCCGCCCCCCACTTCGCATACCGCCGCCCCACCTCGCATACCGCCCCCCACTTCGCATACCGGAGGCACACTTCGCACACCGCACGCACTATGCGAAGTGTGCGCTGGGTATGCGAAGTGCCGGGACGGCGTGCGGCTCCGCCCGCGGGTCGGCTCCGCCTGCCCGGTGGCTTTGCCTGCCCGCTCAGCCGAAAAGCCACGACGGGCTAGTCGCACATGAGGTTCATTCGCTGCCAGAGGTCTTCGGTGGCGCGCATGGCGTCCCGGGCCTGGTCGCCCAGGGTGCGGGTGATCTCGGCGAGGATGGCGTGCACCACGGCCATCGAGGCGGTGAGTGAGGGGAAGTGGCTGGTGCCTTCGCAGGGCACGGTGACCACGTGGTCGGCCAGCTCGGTCAGCGCGGAGCGGCGCAGGTCGGTGAGGACGCAGGTGGTCGCGCCGGCCACGCCGGCTATCTCGGTGGCGTCCCGGATCTCCCGGGGTAATCGCCAGAAGTTGATCGCGACCAGACAGTCGCCGGGGCCGAGCCGGGTCAGCGTGTTGACCAGGGTGGTACCGCCGCGGATGCCGAACTCCACGTCCAGGCCCATGAACCCGGCGCTGTGCACCAGGTGGTGCGCCGGGCCGAGGAAGCTGCCCGAGGCGATCACCACGGTGCGCCGGGCCCCTGCGATGGCCGCCGCGATCGCGCGCACCTGGGCCACGTCGATGGTCCGGATCGCCAGCGTCACGTTGTCCACGTCGCTGCGCAGTGCGTGCAGGATCGGGTCGGACGCGGCGCCCTCGTGCTCGTTGAGCACCTCGTTGGCGCGCAGTGAGGACAGGTACCGGTTGCGCAGTTCCAGGCGTAGGTCCGGCCAACCGGAGAAGCCGAGTGCGCGGGCGGTGCGCACCACGGTGGCCGCGTCCACGCCGGCTCGCCCGGCGACCGCGCTGGCCGAGGCGAACGAGGTGAATTCCGCCTGGGTAGCCAGCAGGTGCACCACGCGCTCGGACTTCGGGCCCAGTACGGCCCCGTCGGTGCGGTCCCGCACCCAGGTCTCGGCGGACTCCATTGCGCGCCCTTCGCTACGAATATTGCATCGGTCTATAGATGCTGTCACTCTTGCATTCATCCGATCGCATGAATGTCGGATGGCTGTCGGAGGGTAAGCCATGGCTGATCAGCACAAAGTGATTATCCGCAATGCGTCGATCCTGGATCCGGCCGCCGGCCAGCTGCTGCCCGACCGAACCATCACCGTCGAGGGCGCCGACATCGTCGAGGTGGCCGAGTCCGCCGCCCCCCTGCGCACCGATGACGCCCGGGTGGTGGACGCCAGGGGACGGGTGGTGATGCCCGGCCTGATCGACGGGCACGTGCACGTGCTGGCCTACACCGCGAACCTGCCGGCCGCCGCCGAGCAGTCGCCCTTCTACGTCGCCGCGCGGGCCAGCCAGATCCTGCGCGGCATGCTGGACCGGGGATTTACCACCGTGCGCGACGCCGCCGGCGCGGACTATGGGCTGGCCGACGCGGTGCGCGAGGGGTACTTCGTCGGCCCGAGGGTGATGTTCGGCGGCAAGGCGCTGTCCCAGACCGGCGGCCACGGCGACGGCCGGCACCGGGGACGCGAGATGCTCGATGAGGCGTACTGCGCGCCCAGCCACTGCCGCATCGTGGACGGTGTGGACGCCGTGCGCAAGGCCGTCCGGGACGAGATCCGCCGAGGTGCCGAGCACATCAAGCTCATGCTGGGTGGCGGCGTCGCGTCTCCGACCGACCGGATCGACAGCACCCAGTTCTCCGTGGATGAGATCCGCGCGGCCGTGGAGGAGGCGACCGCCGCGAACCGGTACGTGATGGGGCACGCCTACACCACCCGCGCGGTGAACCGGGGCCTTGCGGCGGGCGTGCGGTCCATCGAGCACGGCAACCTGATCGACGAGAGCAGCGTGGCGCTGTTCCGCCAGCACGAGGCCTTCTACGTGCCGACCCTGGCCACCTATGCCGCGCTGGCCGAGGAAGGCCCGGCCGCCGGGCTGCCCCCGGAGAGCTTCCGGAAGGTGTTCGAGGTGCTCGACGCCGGGCTGCATGCGCTGGAGCTGGCGCACCAGGGCGGCGTCAAGATCGTGTACGGCACGGACCTGCTGGGCGACATGCACTACCGCCAGCTCACCGAGTTCGCCCTGCGCGCGCAGGTGCAGCCGCCCGCCGACATCCTCCGGTCGGCCACCACGACCGCGGCCGAGCTGCTCGGCATGGCCGGCCGGATCGGCACCATCGCGCCGGGCGCGGCGGCCGACCTACTGGTGGTGGACGGCAACCCGCTCGATGATGTCACCGTGCTGACCAAGCCGGACGATGCCTTGCGGCTGATCATGCACGGCGGACGGGTGCACAAGAACACCCTCGACTCATGACCGAGGCACCCCTGGCCACCGAGCGGGAACTGATTGCCAGGGTGGAGCGGCTGCCGCTGTCCCGGCCGCATTTCGGGCTGCTGTTCCAGGGCGGCCTCGGCTACACCTTTGACGGCATGGACGGCGCGGTGGTGGCGTTCATCCTGCCCGCCGCCGCGGCGGTGTTCGCCCTCTCCCGGCCGGAGCAGGGGCTGCTGGCCAGCTCGACGCTGATGGGGTTCCTGATCGGCGCGCTGGCCGCCGGGCTGCTCGGTGACCGGATCGGCCGGCGCCGGGTGATGATGTACGCGCTCGCCCTGTACGCGGTGGCGTCGCTGATCGCCGCGTTCGCGCCGAACTGGCCGGTGCTGCTGATCTTCCGGATCATCGCCGGGAT
>DATHIT010001092.1:0-35862 GCA_035489915.1 Pseudonocardia sp.
GCCTCGGCGGATCCGTCGACGCCACCGGCCAGCCAAGGAGCGCGCTGTAGAACGCGGCGAGCTCACGCGGGTCGGGTGCGGCGATTGTCACTGACGTCACCCGCAACGACGGCTTCATCATGCTGGCACCGTATCGACCGCGCCCGCTCAGGTTTCGACCGGAAACGTGCCTGCTGCGCTCGGCAACGGCGCATCGCCGGAAATTCGACGAAACCACTCCTGGGCGATCCGTGGCGCGGCACCGTCCACGTTCGCCGCACCGCGACCGGTCACGAAGTCTCGGACATCCACCGTACGGGCATCGATGCTGAACCGAGCTAGGCCGGTCCTGTTGGGCACGCCACAGTGCAGATGTGCACCGGAGAAGCAGAGCAGATCGCCGGGTTCGATCGCGACGCGCACCTCAGCTTGATCACTGATTTCGTCGGTCGGCAGTGGAACCAGCGCGATTTCTGCGCCGGACCTGCGTTTGGCGCGGATCTGGTGGAGGTCCCAGTCTGCACTGTCGTTAGCCAACGGCCGAGCCCAGTAAGCCGGGTAGATCGCCAGACCACGATCCGGAGTGATCGGGTATATGGGCGCCCACCAGTTCATCTGGGCGTAGACGTTGGAGCCCCAGGTATCGCGGTGCACCCCGAGCTTCGACGCGATGTCATGCATGACAACTCGGGCATTCAATCGATCCCAGTAGGTGTAGGCGAGGTCGACCCCAATATGTGCGAGCGCCTCGATGAGCAGGCGCTTGACGTCGGTGTTCTTGCGATACTCTCGCCGAAGAGCGGTGAGCCGGGTGGCAATCTGTTCGGGTGGCAGCTCGGACTGGAACCTGACAGGGTCGGCAACCCCGAGAATCGTCCGAACAAGTTCGTCGGTGAGCCGGCAGAGGCGATGCATGGGCTCTATGTCGGTGTACACGAGTAGCTCACCGTCATAGATGGCGGTTCGCCGCTCCTCATCGGTCAAACGTGGTGTGACCACTCGCAGCCGGGGTTCACGATCATCCAGTTCGCTCATGTGCTGCTCCCCAGGGCTAACCGTTCATCCTGGCCGGCGGGTCGTCCTGGTGCCGGAGCCCGCCGTCTCGTAGCCGACCACCGTCACGACGGGACGAACATCAGCACCACCAGGCATACGGCCATCGACACCCCGGCCGCGGCTGGCAGCACCGGGGCAACCAGCAGCACGGCCGTCCCGGCCAGCAGCATTTCACGATCGCCCGAGCTTGCCAAACCTGGCCATCAAGCACAGTCGCCGCAGTGACCGTTCATCGCCGCCGAATTGGTTGCCGGGGTGGCGCTGCTGCGCCTGCGCGGCGCTCGGGAAGGCCCCGCCCCGCTGAGCCCACGACGGCCGGGTAGCCCTTTACCGCGAATCCGATCGATTATGGCGATAGGAAGTCGACGCGCGGGGCTGTCAGCGGTGTGGGACTTGGGCTGGTCCGACTTCGTCCACACACGCCGGCCAGCCGCGATAAACACTGCGGGTCGGGCCTGTCAGCGCCAGGTCAGCTGACCAACGTCGCAGGCCGCCGGGTCCCCGCTGTGCAGGCCCTTGTCGAGCGACGCGAGCCGCTGGCCCAGGTCGCCGTGGGTAGCCACCTCGTTCGGGTAGGTCGAGAGTCGGTCCAGCTCGGCGGTTGTGGCCGCCCGGAACTGCCCGGTGTCCAGCCTGCCGAGGTCTGCCACTTTGCGGGCCCACACCCCGGCGTAGCAGTCGGCCTGTGCCTCCCGGTCGTTCACCCGCGCGTCGATCCGAGGATGGAGCAGGAACTGGACGTGGTGGCCGGTCTCGTGGGCCATGGTGAAGGTCAGGGCCACCTGGGCAAGGGGGCCGTGGGCGGTGTGCACCGCGTCGAGGTACTGCGTCGGGAAGTGGATACCGCTACGCGGACGGTAGAAGGCGCGATCGGGTCCGCCGTCACGGGTGCGCTCGCCCCGGGGGCCGGGGCGCTCGCCCACGGTGAGCTGCGGCGAGGTGTACCTGCGCCCGGTGGCCTGGAACTCTCGATCCCAGATCTCGCCGAGCTCGGTTCGCAGGCAGCTGGCGAACTGCCCGTCATCGGCCTGCGACAGGCACGGCACCGGGGGCTTCGGTGCGGTGGCCGCTTGCGGCGGGGTGCGTGCGCACCCGGCAAGTACCAACACCGTCAGTAGCAGACTCGCCGCCGCCGCTCGCACCTCCGTAGCGTCGCAGGCTGGACGTGAGGTGCGCGCACGGTTGATCACGGTGAAGTCCACTTGACGGCTGGCTCGAGGAGGCCAGGCTGCGCGAGCCCGTTACCGAACGCTTGATCCGAGATTACCGTCCGCTGGGGTATGGGATGCAACGCTCGTAGTATGCGGCTGATTTCAACGCAGCGTGGCAGGTACCGGAGGCGTGTGGGCCTCAACCGGGCGGCCGAGGTGATCGAGGACTGGCTCGACACTCAGGAAGTGGACGGTGCCGAGTTGGGCGAAGATGCGATCGCTGAGCTGCGCCGGGTCGGCGAGCTGGCTAGGTGCGGTGCCCCGAAGGCCGAGCTTGACGCGGCCGTGCGGACCGCGCGGGAAGCCGGTTGGAGTTGGGCGCCGATCGCTCTCCTGCTCGACGAAACCAGGGAACAGGCCGGTCAGCGGGTCAACTGAGGGATCCGCGGGGCCTGCCCGCCGGACGCCCGCAATGATCGGTTGCGGAACCCGGGTGGCGGGTGAGCTGGCGCCGTTGCCCCCATTTCTCAGTGTATGACGACTACCGTCTCGTTCGTATGTTGCGTGGAAGGGAGGGGCATGGGCAGCGGCGCGTTGTTCATCGCGGTGTTCCTGGCCTGCCTTGTCGAGGCGGTCGAGGCGCTCACGATCGTGTTGGCGGCGGGCAGCAGTCGGGACTGGCGTTCGGCGATTCTGGGTGTCGTTGCCGGTGTGGTATCCCTGGGAGTGATCATTGCCGCGTTGGGGCCGGCGCTGACGGCTGTGCCGCTCACGGGCTTGCGACTGGTTGTCGGCGGTTTGCTGCTCATCTTCGGGCTGCAGTGGCTCCGCAAGGCGATCTTGCGCGCGAGCGGCATGAAAGCCTTGCACGACGAGCAGGCGATCTTTCAAGCCGAGGTCGCCGCGGCATCGGTCGCCCAACCCGGCCGACGTGGCCTGGTCGGTGACTGGTACTCGTTCACTTTGTCGTTCAAGGGTGTGCTGCTAGAAGGC
Source organism: Pseudonocardia sp. (assembly GCA_035489915.1). Classification (GTDB taxonomy): domain Bacteria; phylum Actinomycetota; class Actinomycetes; order Mycobacteriales; family Pseudonocardiaceae; genus Pseudonocardia. The sequence goes on from DATHIT010001092.1 coordinate 3,180, forward strand.
CTCGAGGTCGCGTTCATCGCGCTGACCTTCGGGGCGAACCAGCGGAACATCCCGCTCGCGGCACTTGCCGCGGTGGCCGCGGTGGTCGTTGTCGCCGCTGTCGGCATTGCCGTTCGTGCGCCCTTGGCGCGGGTTCCGGAGAACACGATGAAGTTCGTGGTCGGGGTGATGTTGACTTCTTTCGGCATTTTCTGGGCGGCCGAGGGAGCCGGCGCGCAATGGCCCGGCGCGGACGCGGCGCTGCTGGTGGTGGTGCCGGCGGTGGCGGTATTCGCCCTGGTCTTGGTTGGCCTAGTTCGCCGGCTCGATCGGGCGACGAACACCACCGAAGAATCCCACGTGAGGGGCGCCCGATGATCTCTCAGAAAGCAAGGGCGTTCCTCGCATTCTGGTATGACTTCATAGTCGGCGACGACTGGCGCGCCGCGGTCGGCGTCATTGTCGCTCTCGTGCTCACCTACGCGATCAGTGCCACTTCCATCGCGGCTTGGTGGGTCCTTCCCCTCGCTGTTCTTGTGGTGCTCCCGATGACCCTGTGGCGCGTGGTCCGGCATCGCTGACCGACGAACAGGGTCAGAATGGTTTAACGCCTAAGAGATTTCTCAGGCACTTATTTCGCTCTCATTTTGGCCTGCCAGTCTCGCCGGGTGGACAAGCTTGATATTGATAAGGAATCGCGGGCGGGTCGAACCGCGGGCATGCTATCGAAAGTGCCTGACGCAACGGTGGCTTTTTGGGTGGCAAAGCTCCTCAGTACGGCGATGGGGGAGTCGGTCTCTGATGCGCTTGGCCATCTGATCGGACATGTTCCGGCAGTGGTGGTCGGTGCACTTGCATTTATCGTAGCCTTGGCGGTTCAGTTGCGCTGCCGTCGTTACTCGACGTGGGCGTACTGGATCACGGTCGCCATGGTCGGTATTTTCGGCACCATGGCCGCCGATGTCATGCACGGCATTGGTTTGACGCTGCCTATGTCTACCGCGCTCTATGCGATCATTCTCGGTGTTCTGTTCACATGGTGGTTCCGCTCGGAAAAGACGCTGTCCATCCACAGCATCACTACGCGTCGGCGCGAAGCCTTCTACTGGGGTGCGGTGCTCGCCACCTTCGCGCTGGGTACCGCGGCCGGCGATCTCACCGCGAGCACATTCCGGCTGGGCTATCTCCTCTCCGCGATCTTGTTCCTCGCGATTATGGCCGTGCCCGCCCTGGGGTACTGGAAGTTCGGTATGAACTCCGTTCTGGCGTTCTGGTTCGCCTACGTCATCACTCGCCCAGTGGGGGCATCCTTCGCGGATTGGATGGCTGCGCCGGCGCGTCGCAGTGGTCTGGGTTGGGGAACCGGCTGGGTCGGTGGGGTGCTTGCGGTGGCTGTGTTGGGCTGCATCGCGTTCATGGCGGTGACCGGGCGGGACAAGCAACGCCGGACGGCGCCGTAGTCCCGGTGTGCTCGGCGCACGCGAGCGAGTCACGGCGTGCTGTCGAGCGTTGGGGCGAGCAGGGTGAACGTTGGCGGCCTGGGTCGGGTGAGACGCAGTCGGCCCCCTTCGGCTTCAGCCAGCCTGCGGGCCAGGCCCAGGCCAATCCCGTGGCCCGAGCCGTCCGAAGTGAGGCGAGTGAACAGCTGGTCGCCAGAGACGGTGATCCCGGGGCCCTGGTCGGCGACGTCGATTGCCAGCGCCTGTCCCGCGTCGCGCACGGTGACGGTGACCGCGCCGCGCCCGTGGGTGAGGGCGTTGTCCAGGAGTACGGCCAGAATTTGGCGTACCGCCGCGGCCGAGGCTCGCGATTGCGGGATGTAGGGCTGTTTGGTGATGGTCAGCGCCCGCCCGCTGACGGCCAGCCGATGGCCCCAGGTGTCGCTGAGTTCGTCGAGCACCTCGAGGAGGTGGAGTGGCCGGGCGGGCCGCGCGGGAGCGCGGGTGAGGTGCAGAAGGTCTTCGATGGTTCGCTGAAGTCTCTCGGTGGCGGCGAGCGCGGTCCGCAATGCCTCGCGGTGGTCTTGGTCTGGGTCTTCCAGAGCGACCTCGAGACCGAGTTGGAGTCCGGTTAGCGGGGTGCGGAGTTGGTGTGAAGCGTCGGTGGAGAAGGCCCGCTCCCGGGCGACCAGCTCGCCCAGCCTGGTCGCGGTGCTGTTCAGAGCCACGGCGACCGAGTCGATCTCGGGAAGCCCGGCGGGCTGAGACCTGGCGCTGAAGTCGCCGTGGCCCAGTGCGTCCGCGGTGACCACCAGGTTCTGGAGGGGGCGGCTCAATCGAGCGGACAAGATCCGCGCCACCAGCCACGCCGCGACCATGGCCAGTAGCGCCAAGCCGGCCATCATCATCCAGATGCCCGCGATGCGGGTGTAGGTCTCGCTGCGCGGGGTGGCGGCGCGGACGGTTCCCAGCATCAAGGCCCCGGTCTGGATGGGGACCGCCACGACAATGTCGCCATTGGCGTCGCCCGAGCTGGTGAGTCCGGCAAGCGCGGCCGTGGCGGTGCCATCGGCAATGGGCGGCCCATCTCCGGCCAACCGCTGGCCCCTTGGGTCGTACACCGCAACGAAGGTGTGTCTCCCTATCTTCCCGGGGATGTCCGGGCGCCGACCAAGCATGAGGTCCGCGGCGGTGGCCACCGCCGCATGATCGGCCGCCCGCTCAAGCTCGGTGCGCTCATCGTGGATCACGTATCGCGCTACGATTCCGGCGAGCGGTATGCCGAACATGGCGATTGCCAGCGCGGCGGCCACCATGGTCAGCCCGACGATGCGCTTTCCCACATCAAGAATTGTGCCTCGCGAATTGGCGCACTGCACTAAAGCGAACTCGCCGATGGCCAATTCTTTGCCCTGCGTTAGCAAAGCGCGCAATTCGATCAGTACGACGCCCTCACCGCGGCCGCCCGGGGCGCGCACGCCCGGGCGGCCGACCGTTCGGTCACCACACGCGTTCGAGCGCTTCCGCCGGGCTGATACCGCCCGTGCCCGTACCGACGGCGGCGCCGGAGCGGTCATTGCCCTGCGTCTGCCGCAACAGCCTGGAGCTTCTTGGCGCGGTTGGCGTACCGGCGGGCCAGCCAGGCGCAGGTCATGAGTTGGATCTGGTGGAAAAGCATGAGCGGCAGAACGATGAGCCCCACGGTCTGCGCGGAGAACAGCACGGTGGCCATCGGGATACCGCTTGCCAGACTTTTCTTCGAGCCGCAGAAGACGATGGTTATCTCGTCCTCACGGCGGAAGCCGAGGTTGCGGGCGATCCAGGTTGTCGTGCCGAGCACCACCGCCAACAGCACGATGTTGACTCCGGCCAGCGCGAGCAGGGATAGCGGAGTCAGCCTGCCCCAGATCCCGGCAACCACCCCTGCGCTGAACGCGGAGTAGGCCACCAGCAAAATGGAGCCCCGGTCAACGAGGCCGAGCACCTTCTTGTTGCGTGTGACGAGCCCGCCGATCCACCGGCGCATGAGCTGCCCGGCCACAAAGGGAACCATCAGTTGCAGCATGATGTCCCGGATCGAGCCGAGGGACACGCCGCCGTATTTCGTGACCAGGAGTACCGCCACGAGCGCGGGGGTCAGCGCAATGCCCAGGAGGTTGGAAAAAGACGCACCACAGATGGCGGCCGCGACATTGCCGCGAGCGATGGATGTAAAGGCAATAGAGGACTGCACGGTCGAGGGAAGGCAGCACAGAAACATTACCCCCGCGTAGAGCTCTGGGGTTAGGACCGTTGGTACGAGGAGCCGCGCGGCGAGGCCCAACGCCGGAAACAGGATGTATGTGCTGCTGAGGGCGACCGCGTGAAGCCGCCATTGACGCATACCGTCGAGCGCCTCCTTGGCGGAGAGCCGGGCGCCATAGAGAAAGAAAAGGAAACCGATCGCGATCGTCGTGGCGTGATTGAGGACCACCACCCAACTGCCCCGAGCCGGCAGCAACGAGGCAATCGCGACGGTGGCGAGCAGGGCGAGAACGTAGGGGTCGATGCGGAGCTTGGCCAGCGCGATAGCTATCGCTGAACTCCGGTGTTTCACCACGGCAGGCAACCTCCGGTGTGGTGTTTGGGAGGGAGAGCGGGGCGCGCGGCCGCACGCGCCGCCGGTGCCCGAACCGATGGCGCGTGCGACACCCGGTGATCAGGCGGTGACGGACTCGCGCGCGGGTTTCGAGTGGTGGCGGCTGATGTTGCCTTCCAAGAGGGTCAGCGAGGCCGCGACGCCGACGTCGCCTTCCTTGACCTCGGGCAGCCGCCCGTCCTCGGCCCTGAGCTCGAGCATCGCCTCGTCCATCGCGGCTTGCGCGGCGAAAAGACACGGCGTGCTGTACATCGCCACGTTCACCCCGAGGTCCTGCAACTCGGAAAGTGACAGCCTCGGGGATTTGCCGCCCGCGATCTGGTTGAACAACAGTGGCTTGTCCCCGATGACCGCGCGCACCTGTTGAATTCGCTCCACGCTGCGTACCCCGTCGACCAGCAGCACATCGGCGTCGGTCGCCGCGAGGGCCTCGGCGCGGCGCAGAATTTCGTCCTCCTCGGTGGCGTCGGTGCGCGCTACCACCAACAGGTCCTGGCGTGTCCGCAATACCAGGTCCAGCTTCTCCAGGTACTCCTCGAGCGGCAGAATTTGCTTACCCTCGACGTGACCGCAGCGTCGGGGCCGTTTCTGGTCTTCCAACACGACGCCGGATGCGCCGATGCGTTCGAGATGCGCCACCACATGGCAAGCGACCTCAGGGTCGACGTAGCCGTCGTCGATATCGACCAGCAGATGATGGCCGGGGAACGCGAGCCGGAGCCGCTGGACGAAGTTGACCATGTCTGGCCAAGCGATGAACCCGATATCCGGCAGGCCGTAGTGGGAAGCGGCAAAGCCGAAACCGGAAACGAACAGGCCGCTGTAGTGTTTCGCCGCCACCGAAGCCGAGAACATATCGAACACCCCGATCAGCGGAGTGATTGTCTCGGATCGCACTTCACGCCGAAGAATATTGCCGTAGCTCACAAAGCCTCCGTGAATCAGTGGTCAACTGAAGCCCTTCGCTTACGAGCATCCGCGCCGAGCGTTAGCGTTTGGCAAACCGCCGATAAGGGCAGTTCAATCCGCAACAAAACCGCCCAGTCAGGTGACCAACTGCCGTGCCGATCGACGCCCCCGCTCCGGACTCGAACGGAACCGACGGTCAGCGCAGGGCCACCGCGATGAAGTCGCGCTGGTCGGGGCTGAGGTAGCGGGTCGCGGGTCCGGGCATGGCGGGTAGCAACGGCGTGCCCGTCGGGGTCGTGTCGGCGCTCTGGCGGTAGCTGAGCAGGTCGACCATGCGCGGGTGGATGTCCAGCTCCATCCCCTCTTGGGCGCCGGCGGCTGTGAGCGCACGGGCCAGGCTGGCCAGAGTCAGCTGGTTTCCCCCGACGTAGATCAAGTTCCCGGCCGGGTCGGTGCCGATCGCCGAGCGCCAGGTGTACTGCAGCTGGTTGCGGGGGCTGCCCCACCGACCGCCTGCGTTGGCGCCGAGGCCTGCCACGGCCTTTCCGCCGTCGACGATGAGCGCGAGGTTCTGCCGTACGGCGGCGATGTCCGGGCCGAAGTGGGCATCGCGCCCCCATTCGCCCACCGACATTCGGCCGTCCCGATTGATGACCAGCGAGGCCGCGCCGTCTCGGAGCGGCCTGGCGAACCGCCCGTCGGCATAGAACCCGCCGTGGGCACCGCCCATCTTGAACCCTGAGTTGAACGCGGCGACCAGGCCCGCACGCATGTCGGGCGGGACTTGGCCCCCTTCCGGCCACGTCTGGCCGTCGGGCTCGCGTGTCCCCGCGATTAGCCGGGCCCGGGTGCGGTGCTGGTCGAACCGCGCGACGCCCGCGATCACGCTCGGGTGCTCGGCGTCGGGGCGGATGAACGTGCTGTACATGGCCGGGACGCCGTCTGGGGCCGGCCGGCCGGCCGCCCAGGCACCCTCGCCGGGTACCACCGGAACCCCGGCGAGCGCCGGCAGATCCGCCGGCAGCCCCGCCGCTTGTGCCCCCGCCGCGCTGTCGGGCGTTGCCGGGACGGCCGTGGGTAGCAGGCTCGGATCGGGAGCCGCGCCGGTCGGGGCGAAGCGCATGTACCACCAGTTCTCGATCGCGTCGACCGTCGGCGACCCGCCGTGGTCGCGGATCCACTCCACGGTCCGTACTTCCAGCGAGGCCTGGCCCGGGTAGGTGAGCGCTCGCAGGTAGGACACCGCGGGCGCGACCAGGGCGACAACCATGCACACGGCGATCAGTGCCCGCGGTTTGAGTCGGCGCCGATCACCGGTGCGGTGGCGGGCCACTTCCGTACCAGATCGCATCAGCATGCATTCGACGCTATGAGCGGTGTGGCATGCTCCGGTCCAGCTCATCGCTATCGCTCGGCAAACTTTTTGTGGGCCGCCCGCCACGGCGGCTCGGGCCGCCACCGACCGCTGAGCTCAGTTCTCGGTACGTATGAAGAGGGTGAACGTCGGCGGCACGGGCCTGGTGAGGCTCAGCCGGCCGCCCTCGGCTTCGGCGAGGCTTCGGGCCAGCGCTAGCCCGATACCGTGTCCAGCCGCGCGCCCGGCTCGCCGGGTGAAAAGCTCCTCTGGACGTACCGTGATGCCGCTGCCCTGGTCGGAGACGTCGATGGCCAGCGCGTCCCCGGCGTCTCGCACCTCGATGGTCACGGTGCCCGAGCCGTGACCGGCGGCGTTGTCCAGCAGCACCGACAGCACCTGGCGCACCGCGGCCGCCGATGCCCGAGCGGTGGGCAGTTGTTCGCCCCTGGTGACCCGCAACGTGCGCCCGTGTGCCGCGAGCGGGCGGGACCAGCTTTCCGCCACGTCCTCAAGCAGCGGGGCGAGGTCCAGTGTGTCGGTGGCACGGGGGGCGTCTCGGGCCAGCTTGAGCAGGTCCTCGATGGTGCGCTGCAGCCGCTCGGTGTCCTCGATGGCGGTGCTGATCGCCGCGCGGGGGTCCTGGGTAGGGTCTTCCAGCGCGACCTCCAGCCCCAGCCGCAGGCCGGTCAGCGGGGTTCGCAGCTGGTGGGAGGCGTCCGCCGAGAACGCCCGCTCACGGCTGATCAGGTCGTCCAGCCGATCGGCCGTGCTGTTGAGCGCCGCGCCCCACGAGTCGATCTCGGGGATGCCGGAGGGGGTCGCGCGGACGCTGAAGTCGCCGTCGCCGAGGGTTCGGGCGGCGGCCGAGAGCCGCTCCAGCGGGCGGATCAGGCGCGCGGCAAGGGCTCGCGCCACGAACCACACCAGCAGCAATGCAACCAGGCCGAGGCTGGCCATCACCAGCCAGGCCTCCGCGATCCGCTGGTAGACCTCGCTGAACGGGGTGGCCGCGCGGATGGCGCCCAGCACCGACCCGTGCGCCGAGATCGGCAGCGCGAGCGCGATCTCGCCGGCGCCGTCCTCGGTCGCTTGGTCGCCGCCCAGCGCCCGGTGCACCAGGGCATCCGCGGTCAGTGGTCCGCTCCCGGAAACCCGTCGCCCTGCCGGGTCGTAGAGGGCGAGATCGGTGTCGCGTTCCGTCTCGGGCATGGCGCCGGGTGGCTCGCCCCGGGCGAGCGCGATCGAGGACGAGACCGCGGCGACGTCCGCCACCCGCTCCAGCTCGGTGCGCTCGTCGTCGGTGAGGTACTTCGCGACGAGCCCCGCGAGCGGGGCGCCGAACAGGACAATCGCCAGCAGGGCCGCCAGAGTCGCCAAACCGATTATGCGTCTACGCATGCCGCGATTTTGCCGGGACGGATCATCACGCAGCACAACAGGTGCCCAGCCTCACCATCTGGGACGCCAATTGTCTTAGCGATTGCCCGGCGATTGCCTTCCGTTAGTAAAATGCCGCACGCGTTCTGGATCTCGACGCGGCGCCCGGCAGGGGCGGCCGGCGCGCCATTAGACTGTGGTTCATGGGGCGATTGTTGGTGGTGGAAGACGACATCACCATTGGCGGCCACCTCGAGTCGAGCCTGCGGGTGCATGGGCACGAGGTGGTGTGGCAGAGAACCGGGCGCGGTGCGCTCCGCGCGGCGGAGGTCGACGAGTTCGACCTGGTGCTGCTCGACCTCGGGCTGCCTGACCTGGACGGCGTCGAGGTGTGCCGGCAGCTGCGTGGCCGCCAGCCGAGCTCGATCCTGGTCATGCTGACCGCTCGGGACGAGGAGATGGACGTGGTGGTCGGCCTGGAGGCCGGTGCCGACGACTACCTGACCAAACCCATCCGGCTGGCCGAGCTGCACGCGCGGATCCGCGCCCATCTGCGCCGCGGCCAGCCGTCGCCGGAGGTCAACCAGGCCACCTACGTGCTCGGTGACTTACGGGTCGACACCGCCGCCCGCCGAGCCAGCCTCGGTGCGCGGGAGCTGGAGCTGCGCCCGAGGGAGTTCGACCTGTTGGCACGCCTCGCCGCCGAGCCAGGCATGGCGCTCAGCCGGGAGACGCTGATGGCCGACGTGTGGGACGAGCACTGGAGCGGGTCCACCAAGACGCTGGACGTGCATGTGGCGGCGCTACGCCGGAAGCTGACCGACAACGGCCACGCCGACACGGCCCCCCGGATCGTGACGCTGCGTGGCCGCGGCTTCCGCTTCGAATCCCCGACCGACTAGCCGAGGGCGTGCCGGGACCCATGACCTCCTACCCGGCAGCGGGACATGCTCCTCGCGACGGCGGGACAGCCGCCCACACCCCCTGGGTCGGGATCGTCGGTTGCCCCTCCATAGCACCCAGGAGGTTGGCCGCCCCGGGAGAGACCTGCATACATACCGCGTGCCCAGAAGGCGCGAGAAGTTCCCGCACGGCGGCATTGGCGGCCGAGTCGGCGCGCGATACCGCCGGCGCGAGCAATAGCACTCCGACGGTTAACAGCGCAATTCGGTGAGGTGACCAGTCGGCGGATTGGGGCGCGAAGACGTGGCCTTGAGACGCGGACTTAACCTGCATGAGCCCTATGCTAGGCAACGGGCGGCAATCGCCCGGCTATTCGCAGGCAATCGCTTGGCAAGATCTGAGTCCATCCCGGGAATTACCCGGGCCACGATCGCCTTCGTGGGTGAATCTCGGAGCCTTTGGAACTGCCCTTGCCGACGGTTTGCCTGCCGCTTGAACTTCGCCTGCATCCTGGACTGTGGCGTCCTGGACAACAGTGAAGGGCAGGAATGTCTAAACTCCCCATTGTCACCGTGGTCTTCTGGATCATGAAGATCATCGCCACCACCCTGGGCGAAAGCGGCGCCGATATGGTGTCGCAAACACTCAACCTGGGCTACCTCAGCAGTACCTTTCTTTTTCTGGGCCTGTTCGTGATCAGTCTCGTAGCACAGCTGCGGGCAAAGCGATATCACCCCCGCGATCTTCTGGGCGGTGATCCTCACCACCAGCACTGCCGGCACGACCATCTCCGACTTCATGAATCGGACCGCGGGCCTCGGCTACCTGGGTGGTGCGCTGGTGCTGACTGCCATGCTGATCGTTGTGTTCATCGTTTGGAGAGTCAGCGGCCAAACCATGAACGTCGAGCGCATCAACACGTTCCGCGGGGAGGTGCTCTATTGGGTAGCTACCCTGGTTTCGAATACGCTGGGTACCTCAACTGGAGACCTGTTGGCCCACAACACCGGGATCGGTTTTGTCGCGAGCACCGTGCTCCTCACCGCGGTCCTGATCCTGGTTGTGGCCGCTCACTACCTCACGCCGATCTCGGGGACCGCCCTGTTCTGGGTCGCTTATGTGCTCACCCGCCCATTCGGCGCCAACGCGGGCAACACGCTGACGAAAACGCACGACGAAGGCGGAGTGGGCCTCGGTACCTACGGGGCTTCCGCTCTTCTTTTCGGTCTGCTGGTCGCCATGGTTATCTACCAGTCTGTGACACTGCGCAGGCAAACACGTGAGATTTCCGACGAGTCGGGCCAGGTCACAGCGCCGTCAGGATCGGTCTGACCCCCGGATCCCCCCGACGAGAAAGAGAGCTCGATGACCTCCCAACGCGCCCTCGCGCCGAAACACTCTCCATCCATTCCATTTCACCAAGCGCCGGGAGTCTTTCTACTGGCTGGCGATTCTGTTCACCTTCGCGCTCGGCACGGCAACCGGTGACCTGATGGCCGAGGTGCTCGGGCTCGGCTACCTGGTGACCGGAGCCATCGTGGCGACGATGATCGCAAGCCCGAACTCGGACAGCGAGAAGACCGCGCTCACGACCCTGCTTGCCGCGCTCGGCTGAGTAGGTGGCGCGGGCTCGGGCGGACGGGGTCCCAGGGTCGGCGATGACGGGGGAGCAGGAAGGTGTCGGTGGTGAATCGAGCCGTCCTCGATGAGCTTGCCCTGGTGCCATTCGTGGTGCGAACGTGAGTTCAACGGAGTGGTTGGACCGCTACGTTGAACGGATGAGTGTCTCCAAGACGGTCATGAGCATCGCCGCTGGCCTTGCCTTGGCTGGCGCCTCCGAGATTGCGCTCGCCAGGTTCGCCCCACGGCACCGCATTCCGCTGCTGGGGATCGGCCTCGGAGCCGCCGCCGCTGTCTACCCCCTGGCTCGCTCTCAACGACCCCGCACCGCCCCCGTGGTGCGCGAGATGACGGCCCTCGCCGTTTTCGGCGCGATTGGTGCTATTGCCGCGCGTAGCGCATCCTCGTCCGCGGGCCGCGTAGTCGCCGCCGGATGGGTGGCGCACGCTCTGTTCGACCTGGTCCACGACACCGGCGAGCACTCCCGGATCCCCGGGTGGTATCCCGCATTCTGTGCTGGTTACGACCTTGGCGTCACCGCTATCCTCCTCCGTTCGAACACGGGTGCTCCCGAGGGTCGTTGACGCGCCCTAGTCGGGCCAGCAGGCTCTCGGACCAGCGCCGGGGGAGCCCTATGTGCTCGGCCAGGAGCTGCACGCAGGGCTCCCAGCTCGACCACCGGGACGACGCCGAAGTTGCCCACGGTGAAGATCGTCGAATGGGGAGCCTTTCAGAGCTCTGCACTCCGGGAATCTCCCGAAACAGCGATCAGGCAGAAATATTCGCAGCCGATCCCGGATTCGGTGGTCGGCGGCCCAACAGCCGTACCACGTTGCCTGCGCAGCATCGCCGATCAAAATCACGCTGCCGCCGCCCGACGCCCCAGAAGATCGAACCGAAAGGAGCACCTGCGTCACCGCGACCCATGGACGTGTATCGGCAGGTCGCCGGCAGCCGGCGGCGCCAGCGCGTCCAGACCTGCCCAGCCGGCCGCGAACAGCAGCAGGACGCCGACCGGCGCCACGAGCCGCGGCCCCCAGCGGGTGATCTTCTCGGCCACCATCACCGCGGTCAGCGCCACCATCCACCACAGGTTGCCCGCGCCGACCGCGAACATGATCAGCATCAACGCCCAGCAGCAGCCGACGCAGAAGGCCCCGTGGCGTACACCGAGCCACCAAGCGGCCGCGACGCCCCGACGGTAGTGCTGGAACAGGAAACCTCGCGGGTCGCGGCACACACGCAGGCAGCGCCGGGTGATCGGAGTGAACTGGACCGCCCCGGCCAGCCCGAGCGCCCCTGCCAGCACCAGTCCTTCGTGGGTGTGCAGCCACCCCCACCGCTCGACCAGGGCATGCACCCCGGCGTCACCGAGCAGCGCCACCCCGGCGAAGGCGAGCCACACCGCGAAGTACGCCGCGTTCTGGCCGTTGACCGCGACGTCGGGTAGCCCGTGCCTGCTGCCGTCCCGGCGGAAGACCTCCGCCTTGCCCACGTACGCGGGCGAACCGGGGATCGTGGAGAACACCGAGTCGTGCAGGGAGGTCCGCGCACCGGTGGCGTTCTGGAACGGTGTCAACCGCGCCTCGGCCACGTCTCCTATCCTGATGTAGCCCTTGCCCTCGACGACGTCGAACGTGATCGCCGCCCGTTCAACCGCCACGACCTCCCGCCACCCAGCATGGACACAGCGTGTTGCACGTGCAGACCTCGAGCAGCCGGCCCTCTACCTCGTAGGTCGTCGTCTCCGCCATTGCGGTCATCGTCGTTCCTCCTCACTGGGCCACCGATCGGTGCCTCGTCGCCTACCGTTGATTTCGCCCTTTATTTCAAGTCGCGGATGGCCGCCTCGGCTGTCCGGTCCATGTCGAACAGGGGCTCCCACGTGATGTGAACCGCGTGGCCGTAGGTCTGGTTGTGATGCGCTTGGTAGCGTCCAAAGGCCTCAGGGTCCTCGACGTCAATCAGCACATAGCCTCCCCAACCCGTGCCATACGTCTGCTGGTGCGTTACGCCTTTTTCAACCCCGCCCCAATTACCCGACTGGGCGAACGTCTTGAAGGCCTCGGCCCACGCTTGGTCGAGTTCGGACTTGCTGACGCCCTCCCGATAAGCGAATCGCTGAAGATAAATTTGGCCCATCGGACCCCTCCTTGGTTACGATTACTGAGTGCGGCTGGTAGTGACGCGACGACCTTCCCGTCAACCAGGCGTTGGACGCTGATGCCGGTCCAGCGCACCGTTGCCTCCCAGCGGAAGACAGCGGTATCTCCCTGGGTCGCCTCGTGTTCTGGCACGGTGGACCCCCTCAAATCGGTGGGCCGCTTCTTGGCAGGGTGGTCGGCGATGACAGCGGCGTAGACGATGGTGGGCCGACAGCCGGTGTGGTCGGGTCAGTGCCAGGCGCCGGTCCAACCTTCGATCGAACAAGCCCGCCGGAGCAGCGTCGATACGCAGTTTGCGCACACCTGCAGATGCCTGATGCCGCACGTGCCGGCGGCCTGACCGAGATGAAGAAGATCTGCCCCGTCCGAGCGTTCACCGCGATCAGCGTCGCTACCATGGCACGCCGATGCTGTTATCAAGATACAGAATGGACCGAGGTATGAACGCGAATAACGACATCGAGCAAAAGCTGCGCATCAGCTCTGAACGGCAGCGCTTCGCTGTCGGCATAGTGGGTGGCCCTACTACGGTAATTGACGTCGCCGGCCGCCGAATTGTGATTGACCCTACCTTTGACCCTCCTGGGGTCAAAGGCTATCTGAAAAAGACCGAAGGCCCCGCGGTCTCAGCGGTTGAATTAGGCAAGGTAGACGTTGTGCTTGTCAGTCACGACCAACATCCGGACAATCTAGATGAGCGGGGGAGAACATTCGCGCGCTCTGCCCCGCTCGTACTGACCGGCCCAAGCGCGGCCGAGCGTCTCGGCTTGCCTGCCCGGGCCCTCAAGCCGTGGGAAAGCTTCGAGTTACCGGGCACACCCGCGCTTCGTGTACAAGCTGTACCGGCCGTTCACGGTCCAGCCGACGGGAACCGCGACGAGAAGGGTTTCATCAACACCGAGGTAACTGGATTTGTTCTTTCTGGCCAAAGTCTACCGACGATTTACCTCAGCGGTGATAACGCGTCCTTGGACGTCGTCAGCCAGATCGCCGAACGGTGGACGTCGATCGACGTGGCGGTGCTGTTCGCTGGGGCCGCACGCGTACCAACTAAGGAACGCGCGCGCCCGTTAACTCTGACTAGCGCCCGTGCGGCTGCCGCCGCGGAGCTACTGGACGCGCGAGTAGTAATACCTAGCCACTATCGCGGCTGGGCGCACTTCACTGAAGGTGAGGGTGACCTGCGAGCTGCTTTCGACGACGCCGGGTTCTCTCATGTCCTGCACATAGGCGAGATGGGCCAATGGATCCAAGGATTGGAGTGACGACACCGTCGATTCGAGCCATGGCCGATCTGGCTACCCCCATGTCCATACGGGTGGCCGCGACGCTCAGCCTGGTGGAGCGCGCGGGGAGCGCGGGAGCAACGGCGGAGCAACTCGCTTCCGAGACCGGAACCTCGGCACCGGCCATACGACGCTTGCTTGATCATCTGGTCACGATCGGTGTCTTTGACCTCGATACCGAGTCCAGCCACTATCGACCCACGGACCTCGGCGCCCAGATGAGCCAGCACTCCCCGGACGGGATCAAGCCCTTACTCGACATCAACACCGCCGGCGATTCCGGGTGCAGGCGGCGCAGATCGCAGAACGCTTTGACTGGAGCCGCTTCTCCGAGATCCTCGACGTCGGCGGGGGTGATGGCACCGTGCTCGCAGCGATCCTGCATACCCATCCCGATCTGCACGGACGGGTCCTGGACCTATCTCCGACGACTAACGCTGCTACCGACAGATTCGCGGCAGCCGGACTCGATTCTCGGGCCAGCACCGTTTCCGGCAGCTTCTTCAATCCCCTGCCCGTGGGGGCTGACGCCTATCTGCTGTCCGACATCCTGCACGACTGGGACGACGACCACGCCCGCAAGATCCTGGCCGGGTGTCGTCGGGCCGCCGCACCGAACGGCACCGTGATGGTGATCGAGCCGGTGCGGGGGCAGGGGGCAGACACCGCGATGGACCTGTTCATGCTGATGTGCTTCGGCGGCCAGGAACGGACGGTCGACGAGCTGGCCAGGCTGGCCGCCGACTGCGGACTCACGCTGCACAGCTCAGGTCCGGTGGCAGAAGGACGGACGGCACTGGAGTTCAAAGTCGCGCCCACATGCAGGACGAACCCGGCTGACCAAGGTTGGCGTTCTCGATCCCGATCCCGCGGATAATGGCAGGATGACGTCCTACGCCACGAAGGATCGGCTGCAGCGGGGAGCACCGCTCATAGCTACCGACGTCGAAGTCGGGTAGGGGACATGGAAGAAGAGCGGCCGGACGCAATGCTCACGACGGAGCGGGATTCGACCAGCCGACGTGCGGCGTCCCTGCAACGGCAGATCGACGAGCTGGCCGAACAGCAGTCCCTCACCACGCACGACGACGAGCACGACCCGGAAGGCGTCACCATCGCCTACCAGCGAGCTCAGCTCCAGGGCCTCCTCGCCGGCGCCCGGACGGAGCTGGACGCCATCGACCGTGCGCTGGAACGCCTGAGGGCCGGGACGTACGGAATCTGCACCCGGTGCGGCGGCGAAATCACCCGACAACGGCTGGAGGCACTACCGGCGACGTCGACCTGTATCGACTGCGCACGGCACGCCACGCCGACACGGACGCCGCGACGCCGTGGGTAGGTCCGGTGTCACCGGGCTGAATCTGTGCCAGCGGCCGTCAGTCGCGTCCAATCCAGGTGGCCACGCACGCCTCGTTGCCCTCGGAGTCGGCCAGCACCACCAGGCTGGTGCGTACCGGTCGGTGATGAGCCGGCCACCGGCCGCGATCGCCGCGGCAATCCGGGCCTCGGCTTGGTCGTGCGGTGCGGAGATGTCTATGTGGATGCGGTTGCGTTGTGAGCGCGGCACGTCCATTGGTTGGAGCCCGAGGGTCGGTCCGTGGCCGTGGCGGTCGACCAGGTCCACCGGTCCGCGTTCGGCGTAGCCCAGTACGGCGCTCCAGAACGGCTGCACGTCGGAGATGACAAGGGCCTGGACGGCGACTTCGACCACCTGCACGGCGCTCGGGTCGGCTACTACGCCCAGCTCGCGTGCGACCGCGGAAATCTGTCGGGCCACCTCGGCCCCAGCGTAGGGCGGAGATTCATCTCAGTAGTGCGTTGGCCAGGATGACGAGCAGCCCGAGCGTGGCGTCCGCGACCCCGAGCGCGGCGGCTTGAAACGGTCGGTAGCCGGCCTTGCTGGCGCCGAAGATGCCCAGCCCGAGCAGGAGAGCGACGTTGGTGCTCAGTACGGCGCGGATCGCACCGAGCGTCGGGTGTGACCCAGCCACGGAGACGAGCAAGATGATCACAGCCGGCAGGCCCGCCGCGATCAGGGACCACTCACGGCCCAGGATTCGCAGGGCTTGGCGCGGGTGGCTGTCGCGCCGATTGCGGGTTGCCACGAAGGACGCATACGCCCGGACGAGTCCGGTGCTGGCGAGGGTGACGAGGACCCACGCGATGTCATCGACGGGGTTTGGGCTCTGCCCTCGTTCGAGTGCCGCGACTACAGCGCTTGTCAACACAAGGCCGGTGAGCCCGCCGTTGAGCCACTTTGGCGTGCGATTTACCGGGTTCGCTTTCTGGTCCAGCGAGTCCGGGGTACTCGCCGCGTCCGGCGCCGTCATCTATCGGTCTCCCTCGGTCATGTCCGTCGTGGAAAGGGGGGTGATCAGCTTGCTTCGCAAGCGTGCAACACGCTCCGGACCAAAAGCAGGTGGGCTGATAATGCTAGTGATCCGCGACCAGCCCGGAGGTAGTCCGGAATCGGTCGGTCTGGAAGCCGAGGTCGCGCGCGGTGGCCACATTGACCTCTGTGTCGTCGACGGCCGTTGAGACGCACAAAAGCGTGGTCGGGGTCGGTGCAGACAGCAGGGCGGTCTTGGATGAAGCCGTGATCCTCTAATCTGTGGATCGACGGCTTCATGGTGAGCGGGTCGATCGGTCGGAACGGGCTGCGGTATCGATCAGACGGCTGGGCCCGCCGCCTTTTCCTGGGTGCTCAGCAGGCATTCCAGTTCGTCCGCGGCGATGTTCGCGCCGTTCCGGGAGCGCAGGCGGTTGCCGATGGTTGCGGCGGCGGCCCGGTATTGCTCGTCCTGCAGCAGCGCGTTCAGAGCTTTTCGGATCTCGTCTGGCCGGGCGGTTCTGGGTAGGACGCGTCCGGCGCCGGCGGCGGCGACCGCTTTGCCGATCATGGGTTGGTCGAGCATGGGATGCATGGGGAGGATGAGCAGTGGTAGGTCGTGGGCGAGTGCGCGCATGGTTGTCGAGTGGCCGCCGTGCCCGATCACGAGTGATGCCGAGGGCATGATCTCCTCGTGTGGGATGTAGCGGTGTAGCTCGACGCCCGGGGGCGCGGTCAGGGTGCGGGGTTCGACGGCGCCGGTGGTGATGATGGCGCGGAGGGGTAATCCGGCCAGCGCGTCCAGGATTGCCTGTAGGGCGGCTGCCTGGCCTTCAAAGTAGATGGTGCTGAGGCTGACCAGTACGAGCGGTGTCTCGCCGGGGGCGTTGTGGTGGGGCTTGGTTTGCACGACACCGGTGTAGCGAACGTTGGTTGGCAGTCGGTTGCCGACGGGGTCGAGTTCGCGGTCGGTTGCGACCAGGACGCGGTCGGCGGTGTTCCAGAGTCGGCCCGGTCGCATGCCGCGCAGGGCCGCGACGATACCGATGGGCCCGTGGCTCCAGTTGTGGGTGTGGTAGCGGTGCAGTGAGTGCATTAACACGGCGGTCGGCAGGCCGGCCCGTTCCGTTGCACGGAGGGCGCCGAGAGTCATCGAGTCCACGACCGCGAGATCGACCGGCTTTCGGGTGAGCTCGGAGCGCACGTCGTCCCCGATCCTCGGGTTGGTAAAGACGCCGAAGAGGAATTTCAGGAGAAACCGTATTCCAGTGGCCGGTTCTTCCGGCGACCACGGTCGGGTGTGGCTGTAGGCAACAAATTCCAGGCCGGCCGCTGCCACGACGTCGCGCTGTTGGCGGTGCCCGAGAACCCGGACGTGGTGACCACGGCGGCGCAGCTCGCCTGCGATGCCGAGCATGGGTGGCACGTTGCCGCCGCCATCCCAGGTGATGACCAGGATCTGAGCCATGTCAACTCCGTTCGGGTAGGTCGGTTCGATTGGCCGGGTCGAGTAGGACAGCGGTCACGAGGCGGCGTATGCGCTTACAGGTGCTCGCATGGTCGAGCCCGGAGTCGCGGCGCAGGATCTTCCAGGTGAGAACGTCAGTGGCGATCACGAGCAGGTCGACAAGCTCCTGACCGTCGGCGCGGCCGGCGAGCTGAGGAGCGAAGACCTCTTCCACCCAGTCGCGATGAATACGGCGGCCGTGCTCGATCGTGCGTCGGGTGAGTGGGTCGCTGTGCTCCTGAGCTTGCAACCGCAGCGACCAATTGCCGATCCGGTCGTAGAAGGTCACGATCGTGTCGACCGCCGCCGCGACATCGCCGATCGGCGTGGCCCGTTCCGCGCGTACCCCCGCGACCTGGCGGGCCTGGGCGTGCTCGAACAGTTCGGTCCTGCTGCCGAAATGCCGCAGCACCGTCTGGACACTCACATCCGCCCGCTCGGCGACGTCGGCGAGAACGATCTCGAGTGACAGCCGCTCCTCGGACAGGGCGATCACGGCGTCCAAGATCCGCGCCCGGGTGCTCGCGGTGGCCTCGGCGCGTGCTCTCATCGTGTAGGTGCGAGTCGTTTTCATGTTGATGAGAGTTAACGCCAAATACTGATTTCGCGTCAATCAGCATTAGCGCGAAAGTCGGCGTCGTCTGGGTGGCGCGACTCCGCCCGCTCGGCCGAACGTGTGAAGAGGCACGTGCGAGTGGCGGACCTGTCCTATCTGTCCTCGCCGTGGGCGAGCGCCCACAGCAACCCGTCCGTGCGCGGGTCTTTCCTCCATGCCCTGTCGCTGGTCGATCGCGCGGGATCTCGTGGCGGATCCCTTACTGCAAGCTCGAGGGCCGTTTTTAGGTCGTTGGCTGATAGTTTTAGCCATGGCCACGCTGCCCACCGCGGTGGTCGACAGGGCGGCTCTCGCCGCGATTGCCGCCTCACATCTGCGCGCGATCCCGCCTCACCTGATCACGGAGTTGGCGGCAGGGGCCGCCCGGCGGCGGATGGCTCCGGGCGAGGTGATCCACCGTGAAGGGGAGACCAGGGGACATTTCGAGATCGTCGTCTCGGGGTTCGTCAGGGTGTACGTCTCGGCCACGGATGGCCGCACGCTGACGGTCAGGTACTGCCGTCCGGGGGCCCTGCTGGGGGCGCTGACGCTCTGTTCTGAGGCGTTCGTGATGCCGGTGACGACGCAAGCCTTGGTCGGCTCGGAGCTGCTGGGGTTGCGGCCGGAGGTTGTGCTGCGCCTGTCCGACCAGCACCCGGCTGTCTCCCGGGCTCTGCTGACCGAGCTGAGCGAGCGGGCCTGCTCGTACATCGCTGAGATCCGGGGTAGCGCGTTTTGCTCCGTGCGCGAACGTATGGCGCGGCACCTGTTGGACATCGCAGCGGAGCATCAACGTGGCTCGGCGCTTTTCGTTGGGATAAGCCAACAGGAGCTGGCCGCTGCTGTTGGCACGGTACGGGAGGTGGTCGTGCGCATCCTGCGTGAGCTGCGGGCCGCCGGAGTAGTCGAGACCGGACGTAGGGGCATCGTGGTCAAGGACCCCGAGCAGCTGTTCGAGCTGACCGGGATGGGGGTGGAACTAAGGTCCCTGACTGGTCCCCTCCTCGCGCCCTAACGTTGGCTTACGGTGAGTGTCTGGCGGATTCCGCGTCACGAGTGGAGGCGGCGATGAGCAGGCCACCCCGGATTGACAGCGTGGTGGTGGGCGCCGGGCCGGCCGGGCTTGCCACTAGCGCGGCGCTATCCGAGCAGGGCATTGAGCATGTGGTGCTGGAGCGGGGCCGGGCCGGTTCGAGCTGGCGGACTCAGCGGTGGGACAGCCTGCGACTGAACAACCCGGGGTGGATGAACCGGATGCTCGGCGACCAGCCCCGCGACTCGTATCTGACCGGTGGCGACGTGGTCGACCGGCTGGAGAAGCTCGCCGCCGGGTGCCCGCTTCGCGAGGGGATTCGGGTTGCCCGGTTGGCGCCCGACGCCCAGGGATGGGCCCTGCGGACTACCGAGGGGGACCTCCGCGTCCGCACGGTCGTGGTCGCCACCGGCGGCGAGAACGTGCCTCGAACACCGGCACTGGCCGGTGCATTGTCCAACCGGATCGCCCAGTACCACGCTGCGGATTACCGCAATCCCGCACTACTGCCCGAGGGGGCCGTGCTCGTCGTGGGCAGCGCCCAGTCGGGCTGTCAGATCACCGAGGAGCTCCTGGCAGCGGGCCGGGAAGTGATCCTGGCAACCAATCCGGTCGGTCGCGCACCAGCCCGGCACCGTGGCCGCGACACCGTGCAATGGCTGGCCGAGTGCGGATTCTTCGACCAACGAGCGCCGGACTTGCCCGACCCCTCGGTGATGCGCGCCGCGCAGCCGCTGCTCGCACCGGGTGGGCGCAGTATGAGCCTGCAGGCACTGGCCCGGGCGGGCGCAACCCTGGTCGGGCGGCTGGTCGCGGTGCACGACGAGCAGGTCCGGTTCGACGACAGCGCCCCGGCCAACGTGGCCGCCGGTGACGCCTTCGCCGCGCGGATCCGAACAATGCTCGACGAAACCATCACACGCGCCGGCTTCGGCGTGCCGGCGGTCGAGCTGGACGAGGCCGACATCCCCGTTGACCTCGATCCGCCAGCGGCGCTCGACCTCGCCGCCGGCGGCGTCGGCAGCACCGTGTGGTGCACCGGGTACACGGGCGACTTCTCCTGGCTCGATCCCGCCCTGGTCGACGCGGATGGAAAACCCCGGCACAGCGACGGCGCGGGGCCTGTGCCGGGGCTTTGGTACGTCGGGCTGCGCTGGCTCACCCACCGCGCCTCGGGCAACCTGCTTGGCTTCCCCCGCGACGCCGCGGCCATCGCCGAGGCAGTGAGAGACCACCTGCGCCGCTGACCCCGCAAGCGGGGTTGACGCGGCTGACCCGGTCTATGGCTCTCGGACAAAGCAGTTTGAGCGGCTGCGTGCGTCGGGTTCGGCTGCGCCGGCTCTTGCCTCCGAGCCGGCGGATCAGGGCCCTCGGGTTGGACGAGTGACGAGCGGGTAATCCCAGCACATGAGTACCCCAGGCCCCGCGACTGCCGGACTGACTAAGAAGGTGGGCGCAGGCGTGCTCGGGGGTCTGCTGCTGATTGCCGGTGTGGCATTGCTGGTGCTGCCCGGGCCGGGCCTGCTGCTGGTGCTCGCCGGCCTGCTGGTGCTGGCCAACGCGTTCCCGGCCGCGCAGCGCTTCGTCGAACCGGTCGAGGAACGCGCGATGAAGGCGGCCGAGCAGAGCGTCTCCACGCGGCTGCGGCTCACGTTCTCCGTGCTCACCGGCGTGGGGCTGATCGCCGTGGGTGTCGTCTGGTGGCTGGTGCCGACGCTACCGCTCGGGGGCTGGCCGACCGGCAGCGGCCTGATCCTGTCCGGGATCATCTTGTTGGCGCTGCTGGTCGTCAGCTACCGCCGAGTCCAGGGGCGCGGCGGGTCGAGCGTGTCGTAGCTCGAGGGTGGGCGGTGAGCTACTTCGCCGACCGGCGGACACTAGCCGACGGGTGCAAGCCTGGTACCCCCAAAGCGTCGGGATGATCCTTGGAGCGACATATGTCAACCGGTTATGAGTACAAGGTGGTCCAGGTTCGCGAGGGCTTGATCGGCGGCAAGATGTCCGGGGACAAACTCGAGAAGATCCTCAATGAGCACGCGAGCAGTGGTTGGCAGCTCAAGGCCATCACCGCGGTCGAGGTGAAGGGGCGGATCGGGCCTGGCGGTGTCGAGGGGGTCCTTGTCACGTTTGAGCGTCCTCGCGGCTGACCTCCCGACCGCGGGGAAGGTGGCGCCGATCGGACGAGGGATCCGCCATGTGGCGGCTTTCCTGAGGGTGTGCGTCTCGTACCGTCGGTTCCCCCAAATTTGCCGGAACGGGGGCGCGTCGTGGGCTCGATGATCGGTACTTCGGTCGCCCGCAAAGAGGATCCGAGGCTGTTGACCGGCCGGGGGACCTTCGTCGACGACCTGACATTTCCGGGGACCGTGCACATGGCATTCGTGCGCAGTGACCGGCCGCACGCCCGGATTCTGAGCGTCGACTCCGAGGGAGCGCGGGCGCGGAACGGTGTGCTGGGGGTGTGGTCCTCGGCGGATCTGGCGGGGATACCCGGGCTGCCCACTGTGCCGGGGATGCTGCGCCCGTGCCTGGCGACGGGCGAGGTGCGGTTTGTCGGGGAGCCGGTGGCCGTCGTGGTCGCCAGTGACGGCTACCTCGTGGCGGATGCGGCGGCCGACGTGGTGGTGGAGTACGACACGCTGCCGTCTGTGGGGAGCGTCGAGGACGCCGTTGCGCCGGGCGCCCCGGTCGTGCTGGACGGTCTGCCCGGCAACGTCGTCGTGGAGCAGGCGCTCTCCCCCGACGACGCGGAGGCTGAGCTGGCCGCGTCCGCGCACCGCCTGCAGTTGCATCTGGTCAACCAGCGGTGCGCCGCGGTGCCGCTCGAACCCACAGCGGCGCTCGCCGACTGGAACGCCGGCGGGCTGTCGCTGTACGCGACTGTCCAGACCCCACACGGGCTGCGCAACGCGGTTGCGGCTCTGTTTGGGCTCACCCAGCACGAGGTCCGGGTGGTGGCACCCGACGTCGGCGGCGGGTTCGGCGCGCGGGCCGGGCTCTACCCCGAGTACCTGCTCGTCTGCGAACTCTCGCGGCGGCTGGGCCGACCGGTGAAGTACACCGAGACGCGCAGCGAGAACCTGGTGTCGATGACCCACGGGCGGGCCCAGGTGCATGACCTCGATGTCGGGTTCGACGACGACGGCCACATAACCGCGGTGCGTGCCCTGATCACCCAGGACGTCGGCGGGTGGCCTGATCCACTCGGCCTGGCGCTGCCCTCCTTCACCTCCATGATGCTCGGCGGTTGCTACCGGATCCCGAAGATCGCGCCTACCTTCCGTTGCGTCACGACGAACACGACCCCGGTCTCCGCCTACCGGGGCGCGGGGCGGCCGGAAGCCTCGTTCGCGATCGAGCGCGTGATGGACACCGTCGCCGACGAGCTGGGTCTGGACCCGATCGAGGTCCGTCGCCGCAACTTCATCCAGCCTGAGCAGATGCCGTATTCGACCCAGTTCGAGGGCATTGTCTACGACGAGGCGGACTACCCCCACACCCTCGATCTGCTGCTGCGGCAGGTCGGCTACGACAAGCTTCGCGGCGAGCAGGCGGCCCGCCGCGAGGACCCCAGGGCGACGCTGCTGGGGATCGGTTTCTCCACATTCGTTGAGCTGGGCGGCTTCGGGCCGTCCCCGCTGGCCGAGCAGATGGGGATGATCGGTGGCTGGGAGTCGGCCAAGGTGCGGCTCAACCCCGACGGAACGGCCGTGGTCACGGTGGGCACCAGCCCGCACGGCCAAGGCCACGAGACCGCCTTCGCCCAGATCGTCTCGGACGTGCTGGCCATTCCGATGGACCAGATCAACGTCCTGCACGGCGACACCGCCACGGTGCAGGAAGGCATCGGCACGCTGGGCAGCAGGGGGATCGCCGTCGGCGGCAACGCGGTGTTCAAGGCGGCGGGCAAGGTGCGGGACAAGGCACTTCGGATCGCCGCGCACCTGCTTGAGGCCGACCCGGCCGACGTTGAGTTCATCGACGGCCGGTTCCAGGTCCGGGGCAGCCAAGCTCCGGGCCTCGACCTTCCCCAGATCGCCCTCGCCTCGCTCAAGCCGCACCGGCTCCCGCCCGACATCGAGATGGGCCTGGACGAGACCGCTCACCACGAGCCGGCGAACCTGACGTATCCGAGTGGGGCGCACTGCTGCGTGGTCGAGGTGGACCGGGACACCGGCAGGGTGGACGTTGTCCGGTACGTCGCGGTGGACGATTGCGGCACGGTGATCAACCCGCTGCTCGCCCGTGGTCAGGTCGAGGGCGGGGTCGCCCAGGGCATCGCGCAGGCGCTCTACGAGCAGGTCACCTACGCCGAGGACGGTCAGCCGCTGGCTGCGACGCTGGTGGGCTACACCCTGCCCTCGGCGATGGAACTGCCCGCCTACGAGACCAGTCACCATCAGACCCCGACCAGCTTCAACCCGTTGGGCGCCAAGGGGCTGGGCGAGTCCGGGGCGACCGCCGCGCCTCAGGCCGTGGTCAACGCCGTCGTCGACGCGCTGCGCCACCTCGGGGTCCGCAACATTGACATGCCGTGCACCCCGGAGAAGGTCTGGCGGGCCATCAACTCCGCCGAACGGCCCGCCGACGGGAGCGCGCGATGAGCGACCACAAGGTAAGCATCCGGGTCAACGGCAGGGAGCGCGCCGACGAGGTCGAGGCCAGGCTGTTGCTGGTGCACTACCTGCGACAGGTGTGCGGGCTGACCGGCACCCACGTCGGATGTGACACCTCCAACTGCGGGGCATGCACCGTCCTGCTCGACGGCCAGACGGTGAAGTCCTGCACGGTGCTCACTGTCGCCGTCGACGGCTCCGACGTGGTCACTGTCGAGGGAGTGTCAGCCGACGGCGAGCTGTCCGCGGTTCAGCAGGGATTCCAGGCCTGCCACGGGCTCCAGTGCGGATTCTGCACCCCGGGGATGGTCATGTCCGCGCTCGGCCTGCTGCTGGAGAACCCGGACCCGGACGACGCCGCGATCCGCGCCGGAATCGAGGGAAATCTCTGCCGGTGCACCGGCTATCAGACGATCGTCGAGTCAGTGCGCTGGGCCGCCGCGCACGGGGGCGCCGGCCTCGGGCAGGGGGCGTCGAGGTAGCGGTCCGTCCTCGCACCTGCCCATGGTCTCGATGCCCGACGAGCTTGCCGAGCTGTTGGGCCGGCTGATCTAAGTGACCGCGCTCTAGCGGTTACCTCTGGTCCGTGGGCGCACCCAGGATGTCCTCGATGAGCCGCGTGATCAGGCTGGCTTGAGCGAACCGGTGACCGAAGTCGAGGTACGCCTGAATCTCCCGGTGAACCAACTGGCCCACTGGGCCTGGGTACAGGCTCAGCGCGCGTTCAGCAGCCTCGTGCAGGCGGTCGCGATCGATCGGGGTTGGTGCTGTCCGAGGGTCTTGGGGCCAGCAGCGTTCTCCCAGCGCTTGTCGCAGCTCACGCCAGTGTCGGGCGGCTTCGTCGTCGAGGGATCGCATCGACCGTCGGGCCGATCGAGTCTTGGGTGCGGTCATCGTGTTCCTCGCGCTGTGGCGTTGCCCCCCGGCCGCGGGTGTTACCCGGTGGCCTCGAGTGTGTAGCGGACGGTCTGCACGCGGATGCCGTCGCCGCTGAACACGAATGTGTCGATCCCGTCGGATGCCCGGGTGGAGCCGGACACCGCGCTCCACTCGATGAACAGGACGTCGCCTTCGAAGATCTGTGTCGGTACGTCCCACTTCGCGTCCGGGAGGTCGGCCAGCAGCGCAACGAAACCCTCGCGGACGCCGTCTTTGCCGTGCCGGACCCCGGCTGGGGTGATGAACACCGCGTCATCGGTGTAATCGGCGACGATCTGCTCGATGTCTCCAGCGATCAGCGCGCCGCCGTGGTGCTCGAAGATCTCTTGGGGGGTGCGCGTCATCGCCGCCTCCGGTGCGCTCTCGGGCACAAGGAGGCCAGAGTGGCCGACCCGTTGGGCCGGTGTCGAGACTCCAACCGGCCTAACCGGCGCTCGGCCGGCCCGCCCGTCCTGTGACGCCCGAGGCCGAGCATCACCGCGAGATCGGTGGCGGTCCGCTTCACGCATGATTGCCTCCAAGCCTTTCTCGGTCTTCACCGCGAGCACCTAAATTCCCTACCGGCTAACCGGTATCTAGGGTGATGGGAGGCAGCAGAAATGACTTCTCCCGGCGCTTGGTGCCCGATGGGATCCCGGATACCGGCCAACCGGTAGCGGAAATGGCCGGTGGCGGTGACGACTCAGCGCGCCGCGGGGGAGAGCCTGGTTACCGGAACACCTCATGTCTCACCGGACCGGAAAGGAAAGCACCTTGCCGCTGCTGTATTTCGACGTCAGCGAGGGTCGAACCCCCAGTGAGATCAAAGCGCTGCTCGACACATCCCACGCCGCCACGGTGGAAGCCTTCGAAGTGCCCGAGCGGGACCGATACCAGGTCGTGAGGAGCCACCCCACCGGCCAGATCGTCGCGCTCGACACAGGCCTGGACATCGCTCGGTCCCACCACCTGGTCATCATCCACGTGGTCAGCCGCCCGCGCACCCGCGCGCAAAAGGAGAAGTTCTACGCGCTGCTGGCCGAGCGGCTGCAACGCGACTGCGGTCTCGACCCGGCTGATCTGATCGTCTCAATGACCGAGAACGATAACGAGGATTGGTCGTTCGGATTTGGCCGAGCCCAGTTCCTGACCGGAGAGTTGCATTAGTACGCGCGGCACTCTCAGGAATCAGAGAAGGCGCGACGACGGCCATCACGGGCAAGGCCTGATGCTCATCCTGGTGGCAGCCTTCATGGTCGTCCTGGACTTCAGCATCGTGAATGTGGCGCTGCCGTCCATCCAACGTGAGTTCGGATTTTCGTCAGCGACAGTGCAATGGGTGGTGACGGGCTATGCAATCACCTTCGGCGGGATCTTGATCCTGGGCGGCCGCGCCGCGGACCTGTTCGGTCGCCGCCGCACGTTCATGATCGGACTAGTGGTCTTCACGGCTGCCTCCCTTGCTGGCGGTCTAGCCCATGATCCCATCCTGCTGGTTGCCTCGCGGGTGGTGCAGGGCATCGGCGCCGCGCTGGTGGCTCCCGCCGCACTGTCTCTGATCACCACAGGCTTCGCCGAAGGTCCCGCCCGGACACGCGCTTTGGGTATGTATGGCGCGACGTCCTCGATCGGGTTTGTCTCCGGTATGGTCCTGGGCGGAGTGCTGGTGCAGTTCTTCAGCTGGCGCAGCGTGTTTCTGGTGAACGTGCCGGTGGGCGTGGTCGCCGTACTACTGGCGCCGAAGCTGCTGCGCGAATCGCGCCATGCGCCCGGAGCGGGCCGCCCCCACGTGGATGCCGGTGGCGCGCTGCTCGTCACGGTCGCGGTGGCCGGGGTGGTCTTTGCCGTGTCGCAGGCCGATGTCCTTGGTTCATTGTCCGTGGTGGCCGCGCTGTTGCTCGCGGTATCGGCGACGGTTGCCTTGGTCTTCGTGGAGAGACATCACCCCGATCCGCTGATCCCCGCCAAGCTCCTGCGGCTGCCCAGCTTGCGCGCCGGGACCGTGCTAACCCTGCTGCTGGGCGTGTGGAACGGAGGCGAGATGCTGGTTCTGTCGATCTACTTCCAGCAAGTGCTGCACGACTCGCCGCTGATGACCGGCCTGGCCATGGCCCCACAGGGCGTGATTGGGTTCACCGCTGGTGCGTTCGGGGCTCGGCTCGCATCCCGAATCGGGATACCACGGTGGCTGATGTTGACCAGCGCCGCAGCCACACTCGGCTTCCTGATACTGATGGGCCTACCCGCCAGCGGCGCCTACAGCCCAGTTCTTGCAGCGGTGACGCTTGTCGGCTTCGGAACCGCCGGTATCGCATTCGGAGCAATGGTGAGCGCCAGCCACGGGGTGTCAAACGACGACCAAGGCCTGGTCGGCGGACTGATCAACACCAGCCGGCAGATCGGGGCGGCGATCGGGGCTTCGCTGCTCCCCGCCGTGGCCGCGGTGGTCAACGGCGGCCAGGTGGCCGGCGCCGTCGGTGACCGCGCAGCCATGCTGGCCGGCGCATTGGCAGCCGCGCTGGCCGTGGTTGTGGCTGGCACGCATCGACTCAGCGCCGCGCGCGGCCTTCGCTGAGACCACGCGGAGGAGCCAGGCCGCGGAGCTGAGTGTGCTCAGCACCCGCACAGCATTCGAGCAGATCATCGAATGCAGAGGGGTGATATCGGGACGAGGAGACAATAGAAATGACAACACCAGTCAGCGGGTCTCTCGGATATGCCGCCTGCTCACCGCTCGATGCCGTAGCGAGGGCGGTTGAGCGGTTCATGGAGGCGCACCCCGCGCCTGTGCACCGGGCCGACGGCGAACGGCATGCTGATGTGTTTCCGGACGCGAACTACCTGGAGGGCAACCTGCGGGAGGTGCTCGTCGCGGTCCTCGCGGTGACGGGTGGTCGTCGCGCGGCCAATGTGCTGACCGCGGCGGTCGATACGGATACGTGTAGCCCGGAGTGGCGCGACTACCTGACGTACGCGGCGGAGCACGCCTTGGCGGTCCCAGACGGTGAGAGCTGGTAAGTCGCGGATTCACCAGATACGGATGCGCTGCTCGGATGGGGTGAACAGTGCGTCGGACTCGGTCACTGCGAAGGCCTCATGGAAGGCGTCGAGGTTGGTGACGACGGCGTTGCAGCGCAGATCCGCCGGGGAGTGCGGGTCGACGGCGAGGCGACGCACCGCTTCGGCGTCACGGGTCATGCCGCGCCAGACCTGCGCCCAGCCGAGGAGCACCCGCTGCACGCCGGTGAGCCCGTCCAGGATCGGCGGATCCTCGCCGCGCAGCGCGATCCGGTAGGCCTTCAGGGCGATGGTCAGGCCGCCGAGGTCGCCGATGTTCTCCCCGACGGTGAGGGCGCCGTTGACCTTGTGGCCGGGCAGCCCGGCGGGGGACAGGGCGTTGTACTGCTCGATGAGGGCCTGGGCACGCCGCTCGAACTCGGCGCGGTCCTCGGGCTCCCACCAGTCCGTCATGTTGCCCTCGCCGTCGTACTTCGAGCCCTGGTCGTCGAAGCCGTGGCCGATCTCGTGGCCGATAACCGCGCCGATCCCGCCGTAGTTCGCGGCGTCGTCGGCCTCGGGGTCGAAGAACGGCGGCTGCAGGATCGCGGCGGGGAAGACGATCTCGTTCATCCGCGGCTGGTAGTAGGCGTTGACCGTCTGCGGAGTCATCCGCCACTCGGCGCGGTCCACCGGCTTGCCGATCTTCGCCAGTTCGTAGTCGGTGGCCCAGGCGCCGGCTCGGCGGACGTTGCCGAGCAGGTCGTCGGCGGCGATCTCGAGGGCCGAGTAGTCCTTCCACTCGTCCGGGTAGCCGATCTTCGGGGTGAACTTCGCCAGCTTCGCCAGGGCGCGCTCGCGGGTGGCCGGGCCCATCCAGTCCAGTTCGGTGATGCTCTGCTGGTAGGCCTCGATCAGGTTCGCGACGAGGGTCTGCATCCGCTCCTTCGACGAGATGGGGAAGTGCCGCTGCACGTACAGCCGGCCCACCGCCTCACCCAGCGCCCCCTCGACGAGGGATACGCCGCGCTTCCACCGCGCACGCAGCCGCGGCGTGCCGGACAGCGTCCGGTCGTAGAAGTCGAAGTCCTCCTCGACAACGGCCTCGGTGAGGTAGTCGGCGAACGCGGAAGCGGTGCGAATCGCGAGCCAGGCCTGCCACTGCCGCAGCGGGCGCTGCGCCCACAGGTTGGCGGCGGCGACGACGAAGGTCGGTTGCCGCACGATGACCTCGTCGAACGAGCCGGCGGGCGCGCCGAGGGCCTCCAGCCAGGCGTCCCAATCGAAGTCGGGGGCGTTCTCCCGCAGCGCGGGGAGCGTCATCAGGGTGTAGGTCTTCTCGGCGTCGCGGTTGGTCACGCGGTCCCAGGACGCGGCGGCCAGGGCCGTCTCCAGCTCCATCACCGTCTCGGCGAGCCGGGCCGGTTCGGGCAGGCCGACCAGCTTCGCCAGCCGGGCCAGGTGCTCGACATACTTGGCGCGGATCTCGGCATGGGTGTCCTCGCGGTAGTACGACTCGTCGGGCAGGCCGAGGCCGGACTGGGACAGGTGCACCAGGTAGCGCGTGGAATCTTTGGCGTCCGTGCTCACGTGGGCGCCGAACAGGGAGGCGCGGCGCTCCCGCTGGCGCCGCCCGAGCACCGCCGCGAGGGCGGCCCGGTCGCCTGCGTTCGCGACCTCGTCGAGCAACGGATGCAGCGGCGCGGTGCCGGCGGCCTCGATGCGCTCGGCGTCCATGAACGAGCGGACCAGGTCGCGGATCTTCTGGGCGTCGCTGCCCGGTTCGCCCTCGGCCTGCTCGATGATCGCGCGCACGTCCTCCTCCGCGCGGTCGCGCAACGCGCGGAACGCACCGTCCTGCGCTCGGTCCTCGGGAATCTCGTGAGTGCGCAGCCACCGGCCGTTGACGTGCCCGAACAGGTCGTCCTGCGGGCGAGTGCCGGTGTCGACCCACTGCAGGTCGAGTCCGGTCCGGATCGGGCGCGTAGGAGTGGCCATACCCCATACTGCCTCGCGGGGGCCGATCATCGCGCAGGGTAGTGGGGATCCGGCGAACGGGCAGGTCGTCGACCGCGCTCGCGCCTTCTCCCTCGGCGCGGCCGAGTTCGATCACTCCGGAGAGGGCCCTTCCGGGCCGTGGTTCGCACCGTGGGACTTTCTTCAATTCGGCGATGCCAACGCCATCCCGTTGCTCGCCACGAAACGCGGGTCGGCACACGTCGCCGCCCATATCCATGTCCGGTGGCTGACCGCAACAGCGGAGCAGATCGTCGAACAAGCCCGCGTGCGCCAACCCGCCCTCCGGTTTCTCGACGAGCACGACCCACCACACGCGCGATTTGAAGGCTGGGTGCTGCGCCAGCGCCGTTCCGGCCGCCGCACACTGCTCTGACGTCGACATCAACTTGGCGGCGTAGTTAGGCTCGCGCGGTGACTGGAGCGAGCGCGAGCCCTGGCGGCCGTGAGCGTTTGCGCCGGTTGGAGATGGTGACCAACCCGGAGCTTACCCAGCTGGGTGTGGAGCAGTTGCTGGCCGAGTTGCTCGAGCGGGTGCGCGAGTTGCTGAGCGTGGACACCACAGCGGTGCTGTTGCTGGACCCGTCGGGGCGTTATCTGGCCGCGACCGCCGCGCGGGGGCTGGAGGAGGAGGTCCGGCAGGGCGTGCGCATCCCGCTCGGCCAGGGTTTCGCGGGACGGATAGCGGCGGAGAAACGGCCGGTGGTGATCGGAGAAGTCGATCACTCCAATGTGTTGAACCCGATCCTGCGGGAGAAGGGGATCCGCTCGCTGTTGGGGGTTCCTCTGCTGCTGGGGGCGCGGGTGCTGGGCGTGTTGCATGTGGGCACGCTGACCGCGCGCCGGTTCACCGAGGACGACATCGAGCTGCTCCAGCTGGTGGCCGACCGGGTGGCCCTGGCGCTACAGGCGCGGATGGCGGCGACCGACCGGGTAGCCGCGATGGCGTTGCAGCGCAGCCTGCTGCCCGCGCCGCCCTCGGCGATTGAGGGCATGCAGTCCGCGTCCCGCTATGTTCCCGGCAACGGCGGTCAGGTGGGCGGTGACTGGTATGACGTGTTCACCGTCGACCCAGGCCAGGTGTGGATCGTGATCGGTGATGTCGCGGGCCACGGGTTGGAGGCGGCCGCGGCGATGGGCCGGCTGCGCAGTGCGCTGCGCGCCTACACCCTGGAGACCAACGATCCCGCGGCGGTGCTGACCAAGCTGGACCGACACACCCACCAGTTCGAGCCAGGCAATCTGGCCACCGTGCTGTGCGGAGTCCTCGAGCCCGAGCGCCGGCGGCTACGGCTGTCCAGCGCTGGGCACATGCCCCCGATCATGGCTCGGTCTGGTGCGGCTGCCGAGGTGCTGGAGATTCCTCCGGATCTCCCGCTCGGTGTCGAACTCGGCCATCCCCGGCGGGTGAGCACGCTCGATCTCGCCCCAGAAACAGTCCTGGTCCTCTACACCGACGGCCTGGTGGAAAGCCGGGGCGCCTCGGTTGATGTTGGCCTGGAACGGCTGCGCGCGGCTGTGCACTCAGAACCGGCCGAGCAGGTTTGTATCAAGGTCATGGGCGCGCTGGTCGGTGCCGCGGAGCCGACCGACGACATCGCCGTACTGGTTCTGGCCACCTGGCCCGAAAACCGACAGACCTGTTAGAGCGTGTCCGTAGATCTATGCCGAGCTGCGGAGGAGTGGCCGATACCGTTTTGTATCGGCCGCGACGACAACGCCGCGAGGCGCCGCCTGGGCGACTGGCCGACGTCCGCAAAATTAACGCCAGGGCTTTTGGATCACGGCCGTGACGACCCTGGTGTTAAATCGGTGGCGTCCTCCAGGCGGCGCCTCGGGCCGGCGGCCTCCACTGCGACCCCGGCCCGGACCAGCTGGCCCACCACGGCCGCCCGGGGCGTCCCGTTCAGGTCGGCGTGCACCGCGTCCCCGTCCACCTGCATGCCCAGGTAGAACACCGCGCCGAACCCGATGACCAGGTTGGTCCACAGCTTCGGGCGGATCGGCTTGGGCAGCATCCGGTGGTTCACCAGCAGTAGCACCACGCAGTACGAGCCCATGGCGAAGGTGGATGCCGGGCGTGTCCGTTGAACTCCGCTCGAAAGACCCAACACAACGTCAGCCAGCCGCCCGGTCGCCGCGAAGCCGGCTGGATGATCCGCGGGACGCGCTCTAGGCCGGGGGGTTGGTCCGCAGACCCGGAAGTTCTGCGAGAGCGTGCTCGGTTGATGGGCTGAGGGTGAATAGCTCGAGGATTCCGGCGAGCTCGAGGGGCCGCCGAGCCCGGGACCTGGAGGAGACCAACCGCAACTCGATCCCGCGTTCGCGGGCGGTGGTGCGTGCCGCCAGCAGCACCGCTATGCCGCCGGTGCCAAGGAACTCAACCTTGTCCAGATCGATGATCAGTCGGCGCGGGTCATGGGCAAAGCCCTCCGCGATGGCATCGCCGAGCGTCGGGGAGGTGAGGATGTCGACCTCACCGAGGACCCGCACTAGCGCGGTGCCCGGCGCAGGCAGTTCTACTTCGGTAGATATCAGCTGCTCAACCGGCGAGGGCACATTGGAGAATGTAGTCCTCTGTGCCCGAGCTTCAACCCGAGAGCCCTTGCCATTCAGAGCCGGCTGTGGCGTCGCGTCTTGTCCGAGGGCTGACGGGGCTTGGGGGCCAGTTGATCGACGCCGGTCCTGCGCTTGCCGGGACGGCGGCGGCGCAGGCCCGCCATTAGCCCGAGCGCGCCGACGAGCAGCCCCGCGCCGGCGAGCCAGCGCGCGGTGTTGTCGCTCGAAGTCTCCGTCGTGCCTGGTGTCGCCGTGGTCGAGCCATGCTGATTGTGGCCAGTCGTGGCGGCGGCGCCAGAGGCGGCCACCAGTGTCAGAACGGGGGCGGGGTGCGCCGGCTCTGGGGCGCCGGGTATCCGGGGCTGGTCCCAACTGACGGTCTTGCCGTCGTCGTAGATCTGCACCGCGGGCATGATGAGTTGATCGGCATCTTGGGG
>DATHIT010001093.1:0-6773 GCA_035489915.1 Pseudonocardia sp.
CCAGGACGCCGCCGCGTCGAAGATCCTGTCCAGCCCCGGCGAGTTCGCCTGGGGCGGCGCGGCCAGCACCGCCTTCTGGGTGGACCCGGTGGAGGACCTCACCGCGATGTTCTTCACCCAACTGCTACCGTCCAGCACCCATCCAATCCGGTCCCAGCTGCGGACCTTGGTCTACCAGGCGGTGGTTGACTGATGGCAATTGCGCTGGTCATCAAGGTATTGGTGACCGCGGTCGCGTTGTGGGTGTGCACGTTCTTGGTCGACGGCATCGCGATCGGCGGCTCCGACCAGGCCACCCGGATCGGCACATTGATCGTGGTCGCGCTGATCTTCGGTCTGGTCAACGCGGTGATCAAGCCGGTGATCAAGACGATCGGCTGCGCGTTCTACATTCTCACCCTCGGGCTGATCGGGCTGGTGGTGAACGCGCTGCTGTTCCTGCTCGTCGGGTGGATCTCCGACCAGCTCGGGCTGCCGTTCGAGGTGGCCGGGTTCTGGCCGGCGTTCTGGGGCGCGATCGTGGTGGCCGTCGTCGGCTTCATCCTGCACCTGATCATCCCGGACAGCCTGGACCGGGAATGACCCGAGTCTGGCTGATCACCGGGGCGAGCAGCGGGTTCGGCCGGGCGATCGCCGAGGCGGCAGTGGCCGCGGGGGACACGGTGGTCGGCGCGGCCCGGCGCACCGAGGCGCTGGACGACCTGGTCCGCGCGCACCCCGGCCAGTTCGAAGCGGTGCGTTTGGACGTCACCTCACCCGAGGCGCCGGCCGTGGTGGACGACGTGGTGGACCGGCACGGGCGGCTCGACGTGCTGGTCAACAACGCCGGGCGCACCCAGGTCGGCGCGCTCGAGGAGACCACCGCCGAGGAGCTGCGCTACCTGTTCGACCTGCACTTCTTCGGCCCGGCGGCGCTGACCAAGGCGGTCCTGCCACATATGCGCCGGCAAGGCGGCGGTGCTGTGGTGCAGATGTCCAGCGTCGGCGGCCAGATCACCGGCCCCGGGTTCGGTGCCTACTGCGCGACCAAGTTCGCGTTGGAGGGGCTCACCCAGACGCTCCGCCAGGAGGTCGACTTCGGCGTGCGCTTCCTGATCGTGGAACCGGGCGCGTTCCGCACCGGGCTGTTCGACCCCGGCGCGGCGTACCTGTCCCAGGAGCTGCCCGAGTACGCCGACACGGTCGGGCCGACCCGCGCCTACGTCACCAGCGGCGGCGGCAGTCAGCCCGGCGACCCGGCCAAGGCGGCCGCCGCGATCCTCACCGCGCTGGACACCGAGCTGCCTCCGCTGCGGCTGGCCCTGGGCGGCGACGCGGTGGACAGCATCCGCGCCGAGCTGGACACCCGCGCCGCCGAACTCACCGCCTGGGAACAAACCTCCCGCGCCACCGACTTCGACAAACCCGCTGGTCAGCACCTGTGAGTGGTATTGGTCGCTATAGCGACCAATACCACTCACGGGTTTACAGGGTGGCGGTGAGGTGTTGGTAGCCGCGCAGGTTGGAGGTGGGGCGCCGGCGGGGCTCGCCGACCACGGCCAGCTCGGGGAACCGGGTGAACAGTGCGCGCAGCGCGACCTCGCCCTCCATCCGGGCGAGTGAGGCGCCGAGGCAGTGGTGGATGCCGCTGGAAAACGCCAGATGTTTGCCGGCGTTGGCCCGGGTGACGTCGAACCGGGCCGGATCGGGGAACATCTCCGGGTCCCGGTTGGCCGCGGCGAGCAGCACGGCCACCACCTCGTTCTTGGCGATCGGCACGCCGAGCACCTGGGTGTCGCGCAGCGCGCGGCGGGCGGTGCGCTGCACCGGCGAGTCGAACCGCAGTACCTCGTCCACCGCGTTCGGCCACAGCTCCGGGCGATCCAGCAGCAGGGCGCGTTGCTCGGGGTGCGCGTCCAGCAGCGCGATGGCGTTGCCGATCAGGTTCACCGTGGTCTCGAAGCCGGCGGCGAGCACCAGCAGCGCGGTGGCCAGCAGCTCGGTCTCGGTGAGCCGCTCGCCGTCGCGGTCATCGGTTGCGGTGACCAGCTGGGAGAGGATGTCCTCGCCGGGGTTGCGGCGCAGCTCGGCGAAGTGCCCGCGCATCCAGTCCACCAGCGCGTCGATATCCCGCTGGGCGCGCAGGAAGGATCGCCGGTCCAGCCCGGGGTCGAGCGAGGTGGCCGCCCCGTCGCCCCACTCCAGGAACCGCGCGCTCATTGACGTCGGGGCGCCGAGGATCTCGCAGATGACGATCACCGGTAGCTGTGCGGCGTAGTGCGGGACCAGGTCGACTGGCCCGGCGATGGCCCGCTTGTCGACGTCGTCAAGCAGCTCGGTGGCGATCTCCTCGGTGCGTTCGCGCAGCGCTTTGACCGCCTTCGCGGTGAACGCCCTGGTCACCAGCTTGCGGTAGCGGCTGTGCACGGGTGGGTCCACGGCGAGCATGGACGGCGGCTCGATCACGCTGCGCGCGGATTGCGGGGCCCACCGCAGCACCCGCCGGATCGGCCCCGGGGCGCCCCCGTAGGCGATGGTGCCCAGGTCCTCGCAGCGCAGCACCTCGGTGGCGCTGGTGTGCTGCATGGTGATCTTCCCGGCCAGCCCTCGGCTGAACGGTTCGCCGGTGCGCAGCTGCTCGTAGTGCGGGTACGGATCGGCCCATACCCGGGGGTCGGTGAGGAACCGGGCGTGCAGGTTGCCGGACCGGGCCGCCGGGCGCAGCGCCAGCCGGATCAGCCCGTGCATCGCGGCCCATCGCACCGTGTCCGGAAGTTGCATCGTCGCCTCCGCGTGCCGCCCTGGCGTACAGCGTACGTACGCCGCCTGTGGTTGTCGTCTAGATCGGCCAGGTCTCCCTGCGGTACCCGGCGTCCCAGAACATCCACTCGTAGCGCGACGTGGTCACGAAGTGCTCGCTCATCCGGTCCAGCTCGGCCGTCGAGAGCTCCCCGCCGAGCCGATCGGTGAGCGCCAGCACCGAGTCCACCACGGCCTTGAACTCCTCGCCGCCGTACATCGCGATCCACCGCGCGTACACCTTGTTCGGCGACGACCGGGTGAGCAGCTCCTCGCCGACCCTGGCGTAGATCCAGTAACAGGGCAGCACGGCGCCAAGGCCCTCGGCGAACGAGCCGCCGTATACGGTCGCCAGCAGGTAACTG
The DNA here is from genome assembly GCA_035489915.1 of Pseudonocardia sp. GTDB lineage: Bacteria > Actinomycetota > Actinomycetes > Mycobacteriales > Pseudonocardiaceae > Pseudonocardia. The sequence goes on from DATHIT010001093.1 coordinate 3,144, forward strand.
AGGTAGGCCCGGGTGGTCGGGGCGACCGGCTCGGCGGCGGCGTCGACCGGCGAGGAACCCAGCTCGGCCATCAGCTCCGCGTGCATCTGCTGCTCGGCGGCCACCGCGCCCGCCGCGTGCTCAGCGAACATCACGGTGTCCTGCTCGCCGGGCGCCTTGGCCGCGCACACCGCGAGCGCCCTCGCGTAGCCGCGTAGGTAGTGCGCGTCCTGCACGATGTAGTGCCGGAAGGACTCCGGAGGCAGGGTGCCGTCGGTGAGCCCGGTGACGAACGGATGGGCGAGCACACCCTGATAGATGTGCTCGATCCGCGACCACAGCAGGCCGCTCAGCGTGTCGGTCATACCGCCGACCCTAGATCCGGGCCGGGTTCAACGCTCCCAACCAGCCGCCGCGCGCGCGCAACGCCGGGCGTTTGCGCTGGTCCGCACCGCCATCCGAATGGCCGAGTGTCGTGCCGCACGCTGGCTCGTTAAGTGGAAATAGGTCGCAAGCGGCGAGGCAATCGTCTCAGGGACGTGACTAAGAGCGTTTCCTGGGTAACCATTGATACTTCGGGATGCGACTCAGTGCCGAGGCGCCGCCGAAGTTGGCTTCATCAGGCGGAGGTGCCGGCATGACCGCACATGCATCGATGGATCATCACGAGAGGATGCGGCTGCGTGCCGCCGCATTCCGGGCCACCCGGGTTTACCCGGGGCCGGTCGGCGAACTGCTCTCCCGTGAACTGCTGTCCTGGGAGGAGTTCGGCTACCGGCTCGGCTCCCGCGGCATGATCATGGGCATCGTGGACGCCGTGATGAACGCGCAGATCCAGCAGCCCGAAGCGGCCTGACCCAGCTCGTTCGGGGCCACCGTCTCGTCCGCCGGTACCTCACGGCTGCCGGTACCACTCGGCCGACGCGTGGGTACTTCACGCGTTCGTGCTCACCGGACCCGGCGTGCCGCCAGCTGCTCCGCGACGCTCGTTGTGGTCGCGGCCGACGCTCCGCTGTCCGGGCGTGGTCCCGGGGTGCCCAGGGTCGAGACCGAACCGAGCACCGCGAGCGCGGCCAGCGCGGACACCGTCCGTCCCAGGTAACTGCTGAGCACGAATCCGGCCGCGACCAACTGGCGGGGCAGCGGGTCGGGCGTCCTGCGGTGCCGTCCGGACCTCGCCGCCGGCCGTCGCGTCAACGGGGGTTCGGCATTCGGGCGCGGGTCAACGCGCGGGCTGGAAACCATGGGTACCACCTCGCTGGGGGGAACGGCCGCCCGGAAGGCGGCCAGCGCGCACGTCGCCCGTGCACCCGGATCGTTGGGTATATCGGCGGCCCCCGCCCCGGCGTTATCACGCACCGGGCCGCCCGGGCCGATCAGAACGTCCGCACCTCGTGGACATCCAGGTTGTGGAACGTGGCGTCCCCGTCACAGAGCTTGCGCAGCTGGTCGGCGAACTCTCCGGTCGCCGGCTGCTCCGAGTTCGCCATCGCAGCGGCGTGGTCGGGGAAGGTGACCACTTGCAGGTAGCGGTTGGGCTGGTCGCGGTCGGCGCCGGTGAGTGCCCAGCGGGCCGTCCGCGCGTCGCCGATGGCCGCCGACCAGCGCTGCACCGCGTCCTCGAACTCTTCGATGCGGCTGGTGCTGAACTCGATGACCTGCACGAACGCGCCCCGCTCTGGAAGCTCGGCGGTGGCCTCGCGCAGCCCGGAAGCGATCATGTCGCGGAGATCGGGGTTGTCGGAGTGGCCGTGCGCGTCCACGGCGTGGGCGACCGCGGCCCGCAGCACCTCGTCCCGCTCGCCGAAGATGGCCACCGTGCAGCCGCTCTCGCTGGGTACGTCCCGGCAGTCGATCATCATCCTGGACATGGCGCCTCCTCGACCGCGGGCTGAGCGGCTAACCCAAGCGGGTAGCCGGGACCGGCGTCGATACGCACATGTGCGTAATGCGGAGGGCGTTCCTAGTTGTCAGAGTTGGGGCTGGTGCTGCGGTTGTTCCTCGTGGTGGTCCGCGAGGGCTTGGTGGTGCTGGTCGCCGGGGTGCTTCTGGTCGTCGGCGTCCTCGTGGTCGGTCGGACCGTGGTACGGACGGGTGGCCGGACCGGCGCGACCCGCCTCGGCGTGGTGGGCGGCGGGGCGGCCGTCGTGCTCGACGGAACGACCACCGGCGGCGGCGGAACCACCGGCACGGGTGAGGCGGCCGAGCTGACGTCAGTGTTGATCGGGGCCGGTGGCGGCAGGTTGCTGGTCGACGAGCGCGTCGCCCACAGCAGCAGTCCGCCGGCCAGTACGACCACGCAGACCAGCATCCAGGCCAGGCTGCGGTTCGACGGCCCTTTGGGCTCGACGGTGGACACAGGCGCGGCGGGCGGCGGGGGCGGCGGTCCGCCCCAGCCGGGGGGCCGAGGGCCGGGTGCCCAGCCCGGCGGCGGTCCGGGGACCGAGCCAAGGGGTCGGCCAGGGCCTGGGCCGGCGGGTCGGCCGGGGCCCGGTCGGGACGGCCAGCCGGGCGGGGGCGGTGGGCGCTGGCCGGGCTGGTTGTTCCATCTGGCCTCGGGCGGTATGGCAAAAGGGCCGGTGGATAACCCGTCCAGCGTGTTCACCGGCATCGCGGTGGTCGCCTCGAGACCCAGGTTGTCCGACGCCGCGTCGTCGGCCTCGGCGGGTGTGCGCGAGCCGCCCCGGGCGTTCGATTCGGCGGATTCGCCCGCCGACCCGGACCGGTCGGGTGACTGCGGTGCGCTGCCGTTTCCGCGGCCGGATGCGCCATCGCCGCTGGTCCGAGCGCCCGCGTCAGGGCGGCTCGGGCCGGCCGGCTCCGGCCACGACCCGCGCGTCTCGTCCATCGCCATCGATTGCCGCCCTGAGGTTCGGGTCGGGTGAGTCCGGTGCGGACGTCCCAACCTAGCTGAGTCAGGTGGCCGGCCTGCCGACCGTGCCACCTCGAACCTAGTCGCGGTGTCGACCGATGGTGTTACCCCAGTTGCTTGCGAAGTTCACGCTTGAGCACCTTGCCCGCCGCCGACACCGGAATCGAGTCCACCAGATGTATCTCGCGCAGCCGTTGATAGGGCAGTAGATCCGCGTTGACCTTCTCCCGCAACTGCTCGGCGTCCACGCCCGGCGCGACCACGAATGCCACCGGTAGTTCACCGGCCGCCGGGTCCGGCCGGCCGACCACCGCCGCGCCGCTCACCCCGGGCTGCGCGAACAGCCGTTCCTCCAGCATGCGGGGGTAGACGTTGTACCCCTTGTAGATCAGCATGTCCTTCTTGCGGTCCACGATGGCCAGGTAGCCGTCCTCGTCCAGCACGCCGATGTCACCGGTGTGCAGCCAGCCGTCCACCAGCACGACGGCCGTCTCCTCCGGGCGGTTCAGATAGCCGATCATCACCTGTGGGCCTCGGATGCACACCTCGCCGTGCTCGCCGACCGGCAGCGGCTCCTCGCTGCCCTCCGTGACGAGTTTCACCTGGGTGTCGGCCACCGGCAGCCCCACGGTGCCGATCTTGCGGACCGCGGACAGCGCCGCTGGGCCGGCGGTTGCGCCCATGGTGACCTCGGTCAGCCCGTAACCCTCGCCGATCACCACGTCCTCGCCGAACCGAGCGCGCATGGCTTTGATCAGCTCGACGGCCAGCGGGGCGGC
>DATHIT010001094.1:0-6275 GCA_035489915.1 Pseudonocardia sp.
CCCTGGACGAACAGGTTCAACACCACCAGCGCCAGGGTGGCGATGACGGTGTACGGGGTGATCATGGAAAGCCAGAGCGAGGTCATCATGCCGCTGACCGCGTCGGCGTCGGGGGCCTGGCTCAGCGCGCCGAGCTCTGCCGCCGAGGTGGCCACCGCGCTCATCATGCCCTGGAAAAGTACGAACATCAGGGCCGCATTGGCCACCGCGGCCGCGCCCTGGAGCAGCAGTAACCGCGCGAAACTACGACGGATTACCCCGAATACCCGGGCGAACCAACCGCCGATATCGGCCGGTATCAGCGGGTCCCGGACGAGCTGCCCCGCGGCGAACTGGTCCGGGTAGGCCCCGTAATGCTGTGGGTAGCCCTGAGCTGGGTAGCCGCCCTGTTGCGGGTAGCCCTGCTGCCCGTAGCCGCCCTGTTGCGGGTAGCCCTGCTGTGGGTAGCCCTGCTGTGGGTAGCCCTGCTGTGGGTAGTCCTGCTGTGGGTAGCCCTGCTGTGGGTAGTCCTGCTGCGAGTAGTCCTGCTGCGGGTAGCCCTGTTGCGGATAACCACCTTGCGTCGGGTAATCCTGGGGCGGGTAGCCGCCCTGTTGTGGGGCGCTGCCCTGTTGTGGGCCGCTGCCCTGTTGTGGGCCGCTGCCCTGCTGCGGCGTGCTGCCCTGTGCCCAGTAGCCCTGCGGGTAGTTCTGTTGCGGGTAGCCGCCCGGCGCCGGATAGCTGTGCGCGGGACGGTCCGGTGGCGAGGAGCCCCTCGGGTCCGGCTCGCCCGGTGGTGGCTGCTCTGGCGGTGGGCCAGGGGGCGGCGGCGTTGACATGGCTGGACGGTAGCGGTGAATGCCGTTTTACCAGGACACTTTTGCAGGACACTTTTGTTAGCGCCCCTCGCTGGGTGTGGTGATCTTTGCGGGTGCTCGGGCGCACCGGCGGCCAGGCGGCGTGGCGGAGCCGGGGGCGCCGGTGATCCGGCGGTACCGTGCCGACTGTGAGTACCGCGACGGATCGTGCCGGTGGCCCGCCCCTGGACGCGGCGCCCGGTCCGAGAGCGGTCAGTTCCGAGGTGGACCTGCCTCAGCATGTGCGGACCGCGTTCGGCGTGCGGGACGCCCCGGCGGTTCCGGTTCTGGTGGCCGGGATCCCGAGCTGGCGCTGTCAGGACATCCTCATCCGCCCGGTGACCGACAACGCGCAGGCCGCCTGGTCAGCGCGGGTACTGGACACGCTGCAGGTGGACGGGTTGCGGGTGGCGCGGCCATTGCGGTGCTCGGACGGCCGGTGGGTGGTGGCCGGGTACTCGGCATGTGAGTACGTCTCCGGCAGCCCAGAGCCGCGCTACGACGAGTTGGTGACCGCTTCGCTGCGGCTGCACGCCGCGACCGCGTCGGTACGCCGGCCTCGGCTGCTGGACGACCGGGACGGGCTGACCGCGCGGGCTGATGCGGCGGCCTGGGGCGAGCGGGTGATCGCGCTGGAGCCCTCCGCCGGGGGGCTGCTGTTCGACGACCTGGCCCGATACCGGCGGCAGGTCCGGCTGCCCGCGCAGGTGGTGCACGCCGACCTGTTCGGCACGGTGCTTTTCGACGGCGACGCGCCGCCGGCCATCCTCGACCTGGTGCCGTTCTGGCGGCCGGTGGAGTGGGCCGCGGCGGTGATCGTGGTGGACGCGCTGGCCTGGGGCGGCGGTGACCCCGGGCTGCTGCGTACCTGGTCGCATCTGGACGGCTGGCCGCAGGCGCTGTTGCGCGCACTGCTGTTCCGGGTGGCACTGCACGCCCAGCACCCGGCTTCCTCGGCCGCGTCATTGCGCGGTCTGGAGTCGGCCGCCGACCTGATCGTGCCCCGGCTCTAGTGTTTGGCGGTGATCCGGCTCGGCGGTGGGGCTAGCCCCACCGTTGGCCCGGCGGTTTGCCGGATGGGAAAGCGGTGGCGGCCCGCTTAGCGTCGGGCACCATGAACCTCATGTCCGCACCGGCGGTGTTCGAAACCTCGCCGAACCCGGCGCGGCCGCACCGACCGCTGCTGGCGGTGCTGGCCGCGGACACCGCGTACGTGCTGACCGGCTGGATCATCGCGGTGGTCAGCTTCTCGGTGCTGATCACGCTGTTCGCCGTCGGGCTCGGCACGCTGGTCATCATGGTCGGGTTCCCGTTGCTCGTGCTGACGCTGTTCATCGCGCAGGGGTTCGCGGTGCTCGAGCGGGCCCGCATCCGGGTGCTGACCGGCGTGGATGTGCCGGCGCCGGTCTACCGGCCGGCGTCGAACCGCTCGCGGGTGCGTAGGCTGCTCAGCCCGCTGGCCGACGGTCGGCGCTGGCTGGACCTGCTCTACGGGCTGCTCGCGCTGATCCCCAGCCTGCTGGTGTTCCCGATCGGGCTGGCCTGGTGGTCCGTCGCGCTGGCCGGGGTGCTCTACCCGCTCTACGACTGGACGCTGCCGCGCGGCCCGGACGGCATCAGCCTGGCCGAGCTGATCGGGCTGGGTGACTCGACGTTGGCCAGGGTCGGGCTGAACTTCGGCATCGGGCTGGGCGCGGCGCTCACCCTGCCGGTGGTGCTGCGCGGGCTGGCCATGCTGCTGTCCTCGTTCAGCCGCGCCCTGCTCACCCGCCAGCGCGCCTCGGTGCTGGCCGATCGGGTCTCCGTGCTCACCGAGAGCCGGGCCGCCGCGGCATCCGCCGAGGCCAGCGCGCTGCGCCGGCTGGAGCGAGATCTGCACGACGGGCCGCAGCAGCGACTTGTCCGGTTGGCCATGGACCTGAGCACGGCCCAGCGGCGGCTGCGTACCGACCCGGCCGCCGCCGACCCGCTGATCACCGGGGCGATCGAGCAAACCAGGGAGGCGCTGGAGGAGCTGCGCGCGCTGTCCCGGGGGATCGCCCCGCCGGTGCTGGCCGACCGGGGACTGGCCGCCGCGCTGGCCGCGCTGGCCGGGCGCTGCCCGGTGCCGGTCCGCCTGGACACCGATCAGCTGGACGTGGCGCGGCTGAGCCCAGCGGTGGAGAACGCCGCCTACTTCGTGGTGGCCGAGGCGCTGACCAACCTGGCCAAGCACAGCGGCGCCACCTCCGGGTCCGTGCGGGTGGTCCGCGACGAGCGGATGCTGCGGGTGACCGTCAGCGACAACGGCTGGGGCGGTGCGCACCCGGCGAAGGGGCACGGGCTGGCCGGGCTGATCGACCGGGTCAGGGCACTGGACGGCGAGCTGGTGGTGGACAGTCCCGCCGGCGGTCCGACCGTGCTGGCCGCCGAGCTGCCGGCCCGCCCGGTGCACCCGGCGAACGGGAACTGAGCGCCGTGCGGGTCGTGCTGGCCGAGGACTCGGTGCTGCTGCGCGAGGGGCTGATCAGGCTGCTCGAGGAGGCCGGCTGCAAGGTCGTCGCGGCGGTCGGAGACGGCCCGAGCCTGGTGGCCGCCGTCGCGGACCACGCGCCGGACATCGCCGTGGTGGACATCCGGATGCCGCCCACACACACCGACGAGGGGCTGCGGGCGGCGGTGCGGATCCGCCGCGCCGATCCGTCGGCCAAGATCCTGGTGCTCTCCCAGTACGTCGAGGTGGCCTACGCCGGTGACCTGTTCGCCGACCGGGCGGGCGGGGCGGGTTACCTGCTCAAGGACCGGGTGGTGGACGTGGACGAGCTCACCGACGCGCTGCGCCGGGTGGCCGCCGGGGGCACCGTGCTGGACCCGCAGGTGGTGGCCCAGCTGTTCGCCGCCCGCCGGGACCCGTTGGCCTCGCTCACCCCGAGAGAGCGGGAGGTGCTCGGGCTGATGGCGGAGGGCCGCACCAATACCGCGATCTGCCGGCGCCTGGTGGTCAGCGAGGGCGCGGTGGAGAAACACATCGGGAACATCTTCGGCAAACTGGGCCTCGCACCGTCCGACAGCGATCACCGTCGGGTCATGGCGGTGCTCACCTACCTGCGGTTGTGAAAATGAGTACCACGTATCACAGCTGTCACCCGCGGCCATGTTGAGGTAACCGGCGGTTCCTACGGTCGGGCCCAATGTTTCGCGACCCCGCGATCTTGGAGGCCCGCCATGACGACTGACACGGTAAGTAGTCCGCCGCCCCGGCGTGGCGGCCGGTGGATCGAGCACTGGGCACCGGAGGATCCCAAGTTCTGGGCGAACATCGGCCGCAAGGTGGCCACCCGCAACCTCTGGTTCTCCATCTTCGTCGAGCACGTCGGCTTCTCGGTGTGGACGCTCTGGTCGGTGTTTGTGCTGTTCATGGGGCCCGAGTACCACATTGACACCGCCGGCAAGTTCTTCCTGGTGTCCACCCCGACGCTGGTCGGGTCGATCCTGCGGGTGCCCTACACCTTCGGCGTGGCCAGATTCGGCGGGCGCAACTTCACCGTGATCAGCGGGCTGTTGCTGCTGATCCCGACGGTCGCGGCCGCGTTCGTGCTGCACCCCGGCACGTCGTACACCACGTTCATGGTGGTGGCCGCGCTGGCCGGGTTCGGTGGCGGCAACTTCGCCTCGTCCATGACGAACATCAACACGCTGTTCCCGGACGGCCGAAAGGGCCTGGCGCTGGGGCTCAACGCCGGCGGCGGCAACCTCGGGGTCGCGGTGGCCCAGCTGATCGGGCTGCTGATCATCGGGGTGAGCGGGGTGACCCAGCCCCGGCTGCTGCTTGCCGTGTACATCCCGCTGATCGTGATCGTGTCCATCTGCGCGGCGCTGTTCATGGACAACCTGGCCACCGTGCGCAACGACACCGGCGCGGCCAAGGAAGCGGTCACCGACCCGCAGACCGCGATCATGTCGTTCCTCTACATCGGCACCTTCGGCTCGTTCATCGGTTACAGCTTCGCGTTCGGCCTGGTGCTGCAGAACGAGTTCCACCGCACCCCGCTGCAGGCCGCCGCCGTGACGTTCATCGGCCCGCTTCTCGGCTCACTGATCCGCCCGCTAGGTGGTTGGTTGTCCGACCGGATCGGCGGCACCCGGGTCACCTTCTGGAACTTCCTGCTCATGGGCATGGCCACCCTGGTGTGCATCGCGGCATCGGGCAGCTCGTCGCTGGCGCTGTTCACCCTCGGGTTCATCGGGCTGTTCGTGTTCTCCGGGATCGGCAACGGCTCCACGTACAAGATGATCCCGGCCATCTTCCGGGCGAAGGCGCTCGCCGAGATCGACGCCGGCGCGGACTCCGAGGCGGCCATGTTGCGCGCCAGGCGCATCGGGGGCGCGGCGATCGGCATTATCTCGGCGGTCGGCGCGCTGGGCGGTCTGTTGATCAACCTGGCCTTCCGTCAGTCGTTCGCGGTGGCGAAGAGCGGGGTGCCGGCGTTCTACGGCTTCCTGGCCTTCTACGTGGTGTGCGCCGCGGTGACCTACGCCGTCTACCTGCGCAAGGCCAAGGCGGCCGAGGGCGCGCCGGCCGGGGCACCCGCCGCTTACGTCGGCGTATAGCTCCTATGTCGTGTCGCCGCTGTCCACCGAGCGCAGGATGTGTGGGGCGAAGGCCTCCGAGCGGGTGTGCGCCATGCTCATCCGGAGCAGCTCGTAGGGGTGGTTGCGCCGTTCGTGCCGGAGCCGTTCGATGATCTTCCAGCGGAACATCTCCAGTTGTCCCCGGATCGGCAGGTTCTCCCAGCGGGTGTTGAACCGGGGCAGGATCAGGTTCTGCGCCGAGCCGGGGTAGTACCGGCCGCCGTGGATGGAGTACACCCGGTGGGTACGCAGCAGGCTGCCGGCGTACTCGCTGACATCCCCCGGGGTGCGCAGGTTACGGCCGCTGAAGCTGCGCTGGGGCTCATCGGGCTGGGTGTGCTGCTCGCAGAAGTCTCGAACTGACCTCGAGCTCCCGGCCGAGCTCGAGGTCAGTTTTGGGTTGCCGGCCGCCAGGATCCAGTCCAGCACCTCGGTGGACGCGATCCGAATCTCGATCGCGTACTCGCCCCGGTTCGGTGCCCAGGCCATCACCGGGTCGTCCTCCTCGGACCACATCTGGATGCGCTGGCTGAACAGGGTGTTGCCGTCGTCGAGCTGGTACTCCCGCCACACGGCGGCCCGTTCGGCCAGCGCGGCCAGGCTGGGGCGGGAGCTCCCGGGCAACGCGGCGATGCCCTGGATCACCTCGTCCAGCACGCTGAAGTCCGGTATCACCAGCATGATGTCCACGCCCGACCCGGGCAGCTCCCCGCTGCTGCCCCGCACGTTGAAGTAGCGGGAGAAGTTGACCGAGCCGCCGAGCACGCACGAGGTGGGCACGCCTTCCAGCACCGCCCGCAGGTGGTTCAGGTCGCGGAACCGGCGGGC
>DATHIT010001095.1:0-5760 GCA_035489915.1 Pseudonocardia sp.
TCATCAGCGCGGCGATCGTCCTGCCGATGGTGTTTCACGGCTACTCAGGTCGACGTGTGAGCGAACCGGGCCATTACTCGGGCGGACCTGATGAGGTCGATGGATGAGTGCATCCTCGGTCGGCGTCCCCTCGTCGTTGGCGGCCCGCACCACCCGCTCGACGATCCCGTGGTCAGGCGACAGATGGCAGACCGGATCGGTGCGAGCGGCGTCGCCGGTGAGCTGGAACGCCTGGCAACGGCACCCGCCGAAGTCGAGCTCGCGGCGGTCGCAGCTTCGGCAAGGATCCGGCATCCAGTCCGTCCCCCGGAAACGCTGGAACAGCGGCGACTCCGCCCAGATCCATGCCAGCGAGGCCTCGCGCACGCTCGCGCGGGGGAGGGGAAGCGATTGGGCGGCGGGGCAGGGCAGGACATCGCCGTTCGGCGCCACGGTGAGCTGCCGCTTTCCCCATCCGCCCATACAGGGCTTGGGGTACTGGCTGTAGTAGTCGGGGAGGACATAGATGACGTCCATCCGTCCCCGCAGGCGTTTGCGTGCGGCGCGCACGACCACCTCGGCCCGCTCAAGCTGCGCCCTGCTGGGCAGCAATGCGTCGCGGTTGCGCAACGCCCAGCCGTAGTACTGGGTGTTGGCCAACTCGATGCGGTCGGCCGCCAGCTCCTCGGCCCAGCGGAGCAACGCGGCGACCCGGTCGATGTTCTGCCGGTGCAGGACGACATTCAGGGTGAGTGGCCAGCCCAGCTCCTTGACCAGGCGAGCAGCCTCGATCTTGCGCTCGAAGGATGGAATGCCGGCGATACGGTCGGAGACGACTGGCTCGTCCGCCTGGATGCTGATCTGTACGTGATCGAGGCCGGCGGCCCTGAGCTGCTCCGCGCGGCGCCGGGAGAGGCCGATGGCGCTGGTCACCAGATTGGTGTACAGACCCGCCTGATGGGCGCTGCGCACGAGCTCGACCACGTCACGGCGCTGGAGTGGTTCACCGCCGGACAGGTGAAGCTGCAGCACGCCCAACTCCTGCGCCTCGGCGACCACCCGCTGCCACTCCAACGTGGTCAACTCGTCGCGGTAGTCGGCGAGGTTGAGCGGGTTGGAGCAATACGCACAGGACAGCGGACAGCTGTAGGTGAGCTCGGCCAACAGCCCGAAAGGTCTATCCATCGCTGATCTCCACGCAACGCTTGGCGATCAGGCGAGCGAGGAACTGCCGCACCTCGTCGTCGATCACACGGTCGTATCGCCCTTGCAGCTCCGCCACGATCTCGGCCACCGTCCGATGCCCGTCGCAGAGACCGAGAATGTCCGCGCCGGTTCCGTTCAGGACGATGACCGCCTCCGGAGCCAGCAGCACATGTTGCTCTCGCGCGGAGTCGAACCTCAGCCAGACGTGCGTGGCGAGCTCGGGACGGCCCGACTCGTGGACGGCACCGTGATCACTCCGCATAGGCTCGATCGATCGCATCCATCACGCTCCAGAGCACATCGCACTTGAACGACAGTGCAGCCACGGCCCGCGCCTGGTCCTCGGCCGACCGGCAGTGCTCGGTGACCACCTCGAGGGCGTGTTGCGAGTCGCGGGGTGCCTGCTCCAGCCGGGCTCGGAAGTACGCGAGACCGCTCGGGTCGATCCAGGGGTAGTAGCGCTCAAACGCGGCGAGGCGCTCGGCCATCAGATCCGGCGCGAAGAGTTCGGTCAACGACGATGCCACGGCTTCGACCCAGGGCCGGGTGCGGGCGAAGGTGACGTAGGCGTCGACGGCGAACCGCACCCCGGGGACGAGATGCCGTCCATCCTGGACCTCCTCGCGGGTCAGCCCCACGGCCTCGCCCAGCTGCAGCCAGGCCTCGATGCCGCCCTCACCGCTCACCGTGCCGTCGTGGTCGACGATGCGGCGGATCCACCGTCGCCGAACCTCGAGGTCGGGACAGTTGGCGAGGATCGCGGCGTCCTTGCGGGGAATGCTCTCCTGGTAGTAGAAGCGGTTCGCCACCCATCCCTGTATCTGGTGACGGCTCAGGCCACCGGCGTTCATCCTGAGGTGGAAGGGGTGCTGATCGTGGTAGCGCCGCGACTGGGTGCGCAGCGCTTCGACCAGGTTGTCGGTCTCGGTTGTGGTCATCGCGACCAGACCTCCGTGCCGGACGGGCGGAAGGGCGCCGGACGGGTGTCCGGCGCCTCCCCACGTCCCGTTAGTCGTCCAACTGAGCGACGTACATGGTCACCTCAGGCGCGACTCCGATCTCGTCGAACTCCGGGGTCTCCCACACGGCGAGCTGAGACTCCATGGATCCACCTCCTCTCCGCCAGATTCCAGCCGGCCCCGTTACGGCACTACGACGATTCCGGGAGGGCGAAGACGATCAGCGCGCTTCCGTGGCCGGCGCCGAGCATGCCGGGGAGGAACCCCTCGGCCCACGCGCCCCACCCGACCGGCACGGCGATGTACTGCCGTCCGTCGACCGTATAGGTTGTCGGGCTGCTGTGGTGGCCGCTTCCGCACTGGAACTGCCACAGCCGTTCCCCGGTGCGGGCGTCGAGCGCGTTGAACTCTCCGGAGGGCTCACCGGCGAACACCAGGTCGCCACCCGTGGCCAGCACGGACGCGCACATCGGAAGCTCGTTGCGCCAGCGCCACTTCTCCTCACCGCTGGCGTCGAACGCGCTGACGGACCCCGCCATGTCCTCGATGTCCACCTGAACGCCCGCGCCCCAGTACGGGATGCTCTCCTTGAACTCCCGGCGCCGCCGGGTCGCCGTTGCCCCGACATCCTGGACCGGGACGTAGAACAGCTCTGTCTTCGGGCTGTAGGCCGCATGGGTCCATTCCTTGGCGCCGGCCGGCCCTGGGTAGAAGTGGACCGGTTCTCCCTCCTTTTCGGGGTACACCCTGGCCGTCACCTGGCCGTCCCTGGTGATCGCCCCCCAGGTGATTCGGTCCACGAAGGGGGTGATCTGCACCAACGAGCCGTTCGTGCGATCGAGGACGAAGAAGTAGCCGTTCTTGTCGAAGTGCCCGAGCAGTTTGCGTCCGTCCGACTCGAACAGGATGCACTCCCCGATGCTGTCGTAATCCCACACGTCGTGCGGGGTGCACTGGTAGTGCCAGCGAATCTGACCGGCGTCGACGTCCACGGCGATGATGCTGTCGGTGTAGAGGTTGTCGCCCGGACGGACCTCGCCGTCGAAGTCGGGCGCCGGGTTGCCAGTGCCTACGTACAGCAGGTTCGTCTCCGGGTCGAACGTGCCGGTGACCCAGCAGTTCGCGCCGCCCCGCGCCCAGGCCTCGCCTTCGGCGGGCCAGGTCTCGGAGCCGGGCTCCCCGGGCTTCGGCACCGTGTAGCAGCGCCATTGGTGCTCGCCGGTTTCGAGGTCGAAGGCGTCCAGGTGACCGCGCACCCCGAACTCCCCGCCGGAGCTCCCGACGATGACCATATTCTTCACGACCAGCGGAGCGACCGTGGCGCTTTCCCCGGCCCGCACATCTCCATAGGTCTTGTCCCACACGCGCTTTCCGGTGGTGGCGTCGAGCGCGAGCACGTGGGCGTTCCCGGTGACGAAGAAGACCTTCCCCTGCGCCACAGCGACCCCACGGTTCACGTTCCCGCAGCACAGTGACACGTCGAAGGGGACAGCGTGCTTGTACCGCCAGATCTCCACACCCGTCTTCGCGTCGAGGGCCCAGACCCAGCCGTCCCAGCCGGAGAGGAACATGACCCCGTCGACGACGACCGGGGCGGCCTCGAACGAGTAGGTCGACGCACCCGCAATCAGGCCGGTCGTGCCGGCTTGGAAGATCCACGCGGGGCCGATCCGTTTGACGTTCTCCGTATTGATCTGGTCCAGCGGGCTGTACCGCTGCCCGTTGTAGGCGCCGTAGTAGGTGAGCCAGTTCTGGGGCTCGGAGCGAGCGTCGCGAATGCGCTCGTAGGAGACGTCGCGGACCACCGGCGGCGCGACCTCTCCCCCTGCTGTCTTGCCGCTCAGCCTTCCCTGATCGATGGCCTCGCCAGCGTCGACGTATTCGACGGTCATTGCCTGCTCCTTTCTACGGCCGTGGCTGGTCGGGGCGGTCGAGGCGAGCCTCCGGCGGAACGTCCCCCAGCACGACGATGGCACCGGTCAGTCCCCGGCCTTCGTCGTTGCCTGTGGGTGAGCTGTACCAGTAATAGCCAGGGCCGTCTAGGTTGAGCGTCGCCCTTCCTCGCGAATGGTTCACCAACCATATGAATTTTCTGTCGCCATTGCTCGGCAAGAGCGCGCAGTGCGTGTTCTGGTCGTCATTGATGAGCTCGAGCTGGATATCACCCCCGTGGGGCATGACCAGAATCGAAGGATCGAAGCTCAGCTCATCGGGCCGAATACGGATTGTCGCCTCCATTTGGCCATCGGCTCTCTCCGTGGCCTGTCCAATGCTCCCGGTTCCCAGCACTCGTCCCAGCGCTGCCTTGTTCTGGATATCCAACCCGATCTTGCCCAGCAGGTCGGCTCGCTCCTGCGCGGTCGTCATCGGGCCTCACCTCCTAATCCCGAATCCCTACATCATTTTTCCGCATCGTTCGCGATCATGGTGGCACGTCGCGGCCGGTCGAATGCCTCTTGTTTGGCACGAAAGACACCCGATTGACATTGGTTGCGATTACGACAGCATTATTGGCATGACGTAACATTGCATCGAACCAAATTGCATGATCCGATGTCTGTTCGCAAATCTACAATCAGCAGAACTCTACGCCGGGCGAATCATGCCGACAAGGGTGAGTGGCAATTCGGGCTAGCTTATGCCGTTCGTACGCCATCAGCTACCGTTCGTACCCGATACGCCACCGTTACGAGGAACAAGGCTGCACGGCTCTCCCGACATCTGGAGCCCCGACGGAGAATCAGGCCAGGTCGTACCGGTCGAGCATCATGACCTTGTCCCACGCGGCCACGAAGTCGTGCACGAACTTGTCCTGCGCGTCGTCGCTGGCGTAGACCTCCGCGAGCGCACGCAACTCGGAGTTCGAGCCGAATACGAGGTCGACGCGGCTGCCTGTCCACCTGACCTCGCCCCTGGCGCGGTCGCGGCCCTCGAAGGTCGCCGGGGTCGAGCCCGACCCGGCCCTCGCCTTCCACTCCGTGCCCGTGTCGAGGAGGTTGACGAAGAAGTCGTTGGTCAGCGATCCGGGCGTCGAGGTGAGGATGCCCAGTGGGGACCGTGCGGTATTGGCGCCCAGTACGCGCAGGCCACCGACGAGGACGGTCATCTCGGGTGCGCTGAGGGTGAGCAGGTTCGCGCGGTCGATGAGCAGGTACTCCGACGGGAGTCGGTTGCCCTTGCCCCGGTAGTTGCGGAACCCGTCGGCGGCCGGCTCGAGCGCGGCGAAGGACTCCGCGTCGGTCTGCTCCTGCGAGGCGTCCGTGCGCCCTGGGGTGAACGGCACCTGCACGTCGTGGCCGGCGTTCCTGGCGGCCTGCTCGACGGCCGCGCACCCGCCGAGGACGATGAGGTCGGCCAGCGAGACCTTCTTGCCCCCGGTCTGGGAGCTGTTGAAGGACTCCTGGATCCCCTCCAGGGTGCGCAGCACCTGCGCCAGCGTGTCGGGGTCGTTGACCTCCCAGCCCCGCTGCGGATCGAGGCGGATCCGCGCCCCGTTCGCCCCGCCGCGCTTGTCGCTGCCGCGGAACGTCGAGGCCGACGCCCATGCGGTGGAGACGAGATCGGAGATCGACAGGCCCGAGTCGAGGATCTGGCCCTTGAGCGCGGCGATGTCCTC